>NZ_JBITIE010000026.1:0-96527 GCF_044458665.1 Streptomyces sp. NPDC050422 | reverse complement strand
AGAAAATGGCGTACGACCCGGGTACAGGTTCGTCGTCGGGTGAACACGCCATTTTTGAGGAGTCTCCCCGGAGGGCCCCCACCCCCACCCACCGGACAGAGGCGCACCGCACCGCGCGGAGTACCCGCACACAAGCCCGTCCGGCGCTTGAGGACGGAACCCCGCACACCAACTTCGGGCGCACAATGGGCAGCGCGGGGTACGCGTAACCGGACGACGGATGAGGGAGTCACGGCGTGAGCATGATTGCGACCGAGGGGGCCGACCCGTTCGGGACCGCACGGCTGCGACGCGGCGTGCTCGATGCCTGGGGTGCCGGCCCCGCCCGCTTCCGTGAGGACGCCAACGCGGAGGAGGACCTCGCGCTCGGCGGCTACCGTGACCGCCTCGTCGTCGAGCTGGCCCAGAACGCCGCCGACGCCGCGGCCCGTGCCCACGTGCCCGGTCGGCTCCGGCTGACCCTGCACCCGGCGACGGAGGTCGCCCCCGCCGTCCTCGCCGCCGCGAACACCGGTGCGTCCCTGGACGCCACCGGCGTGGAGTCGCTGTCCACCCTGCGGGCCTCCGCGAAGCGCGAGGGCCACGACGGGGCCGTCGGCAGGTTCGGTGTCGGGTTCGCCGCCGTGCTCGCGGTGAGCGACGAGCCGGCCGTCGTCGGCCGGCACGGCGGCGTTCGCTGGTCCCTCGCCGAGGCCCGCGACCTCGCCCGCGAGGCGGCCGTCGGCAGCCCCGGCCTCGGCGACGAGCTGCGCCGCCGCGACGGCCACGTACCGCTGCTGCGCCTCCCGCTGCCCACCGAGGGCACCGCACCCGACGGGTACGACACCGTCGTCGTCCTGCCGCTGCGCGACGGCGTCGCTGAGGACCTGGTCGGCCGGCTGCTCGACGCAGTGGACGACGCCCTGCTGCTCACACTGGCCGGCCTGGACGAGATCGTCGTCGAAACCCCGGACACCGTACGGACGTTGCGCCGCTCGCAGCACGGCCCGTACACGCACATCGAGGACTCCGCGCACGGTACGAACCGCTGGCGGACCGTCGCCCACCACGGCCCCGTCGAGCCCGCCCTGCTCGCCGACCGCCCGCTGGAGGAACGGCTGCGCCCGCACTGGTCGGTGACCTGGGCTGTCCCTGTCGACGCGGAGGGCGCCCCGGTCCACCCCCGTACCGCCCCCGTCGTGCACGCCCCGACGCCTACCGACGAACCGCTCGGCTTTCCCGCGCTGCTCATCGCCTCGCTGCCGCTGGACACCACCCGCCGGCACCCCGCGCCCGGCCCGCTCACCGACTTCCTGGTGCAGCGCGCGGCCGACGCGTACGCGGAACTGCTCGCCGACTGGCAGCCGGTGACCGTCGCCACCATCGGGCTCGTCCCCGGTCCGCTCGGCAAGGGTGAGCTGGACGGCGCGCTGCGGGGCGCCGTACTGGAGCGGCTGCCGCGCGTCGCGTTCCTGGAGCCGGCCGCCCCGCGCGACCCCGCCGCCGAACCGGACCGGTGGGACAGCTGGGACGCGGGGACGGAGAGTGCCCGCAAGGCCACGACCGCACTGCGGCCGATCGAGGCCGAGGTGCTGGAGGGGGTCGGCGCCGAGACCGTCACCGTGCTGGCCGAGGTGCTGCCGTGCTTGCTGCCCGCGGGACTTGAGCGCCGCAGCGAACTGCGGACGCTCGGCGTCGCCCGCGTACCCCTGACCGAGGCCATCGACCGGCTCGCAGGACTGGAGCGCGACTCCGCCTGGTGGCGGCGGCTGTACGACAGCCTGGCCGGGGTCGACCCGGACCGGCTGACGGGCCTTCCGGTGCCGCTCGCCGGAACGGAGTCCAAGGGGTCGGATCCCGAGGCGCCTGCCGTACCGCGTACGACGATCGGCCCCCGGCAGATCCTGCTCCCGCTGCCCGACGCGCTGACCGGCCCGGTCCTGGACCGGCTCGGCCGGCTCGGGCTGAAGGTCGCGCATCCGGATGCCGCGCACCCGCTCCTGGAGAAGCTGGGCGCCTTGCCCGCCACCCCGCGCGCCGTGCTGACGACCCCGCAGGTGCGGGCCGCCGTCGCCGGTTCGCTGGACGCGGGCGAGATCTGGGACGAGGACGCGCTGGACGGCGACGAGCTCGTGGAGACCGTCCTCACCCTGGTCCGGGACGCCGACCTGACGCCCGGCGAGGAGCCCTGGCTCGGCGCGCTCGCCCTGCCCGACGAGGACGGCGAGCTCGCACCGGCTGGGGAACTGGTGCTGCCCGGCAGCCCGTTCGCCGCGATCATGCGCGAGGGCGAACTCGCCCACTGCGACGCGGACCTGGCTGCCCGCTGGGGCGAGCAGCCGCTCACCGCGTGCGGGGTACTCGCCACGTTCGCCCTGGTCCGGGCCACCGACGTGGTCCTGGATCCTGACGAGCTGGAGCCCCGCGACAGCGACTTCGCCGAACCCGACGACGCCGGGCTGCTCGACGCCGTCGACGTGTGGTGCGAGGACATCCTCGACCAGCTCCCGGACACTTCCGTGCCGCCGGTAGCCACCGAGATCGTCGCCGTCCGCGACCTCGACCTCGTCGACGACGACGCCTGGCCGCAGGCGCTCGCCCTCCTGGCCCGGCCGCCGCTGCGTGACGCGCTGACCCAGCCGGTGCGGGTGCTGCTCCCGGACGGCACGACGCAGTCCGTACGCCCGTACACCGCCTGGTGGCTGCGCGACCACCCCGTGCTGGACGGCCGCCGCCCGGCCGGTCTGCGCGCCCACGGGGGCGATCCCCGGCTGGCGGGCCTGTACGACTCCGCCGACGCGACCGGCTTCGACGACGCCCAGGTGCTGCGCGCCCTCGGTGTACGGACTTCGGTCGCGGCCCTGCTGGACGAGCCCGGCGGTGCGGCCGAACTCCTCGGCCGGCTCGCGGACGAGGACCGCCCGGTCGCTCCCGTACAGCTGCACTCCCTCTACACGGCGCTCGCCGATCTCGACCCGGAGCAGGTCACGCTGCCGGACGAGCTGCGGGCCGTGGTCGACGGCGAAGTACGGGTGGTCGACGCGGCGGACGCGATGATCGCGGACGCCCCGGACCTGCTGCCCCTGACCGGCGGCGTCGCACTCCTGCCGGTCGCCCCGGCGAGCGCGGCGGAGCTGGCCGAGCTGTTGCAGGTGCGGCGGCTCGGCGAGAGCGTCGAGGCGGAGGTGACGTCCGAGGGCGAGGAGCACCAGGTCCCGGGCCCGGTCCGCATCCTGCTCGGCCCCGGCACCCCGGACACGTACGTCGAGCACGGCGAGCTGCGGGCGGGCGGCGTAGAACTGGACTGGCGCCGCACCTCGGACGGCGTCGTCCACGCATCGACCCTGGAGGGCGTCGCGGCGGGCCTGGCCTGGGCGGCGGGCCAGTGGCCGCGCCGCTTCGAGGTCGCGGCCCTGCTGGAGGACCCCTCCCGCACGGGCGAACTGGCCCGGGACCGCTGGTTCGACTGACGGCGATGCCCCTGGGGGGCCGCTACACCGGGAAGCGGCGGCCCACCAGCCGCCAGGCGTATTCCAGGGCGACCGAGGCCACCACGGCGATGCCCACCGCCGTCCACGGCATCGTCGTGCCCACCAGCTTCAGGGCGAAGAAGTCCTGGAGCCACGGCACCATGAGCACGATCAGGAACGCCAGCCCCATCGCCGCGACCAGGCAGATCCGCCACCAGGTGTAGGGGCGCGCGATGATCGCCAGGACCCACATCGAGACCAGGAACAGTGTGAGTGTCGCCACGCTCGTCTCCGCGTCCAGCGCGCCCGTACCGGAGTAGTGGCTGCGGGCGATCAGGTACATCGCGAAGGTGGCGACGGCCGCGATGGTGCCCGACGGGATCGCGTACCGCATGACGCGGCGCACGAAGTGCGGATGGGCCCGTTCCTTGTTGGGCGCCAGGGCCAGGAAGAACGCCGGGACGCCGATCGTCAGCGTCGACAGCAGGGTCAGATGGCGGGGCAGGAACGGGTACTCGACCTGGAAGCAGACGACCAGGACGGCCAGCAGCACCGAGTAGACCGTCTTCGTCAGGAACAGCGTGGCGACGCGGGTGATGTTGCCGATGACGCGGCGGCCCTCGGCGACGACGGACGGCAGAGTCGCGAAGCTGTTGTTCAGCAGCACGATCTGGGCGACCGCCCGGGTCGCCTCCGAGCCCGAGCCCATCGAGACGCCGATGTCGGCGTCCTTGAGGGCGAGGACGTCGTTGACGCCGTCGCCCGTCATCGCGACGGTGTGGCCGCGCGACTGGAGGGCGGCGACCATGTCCCGCTTCTGTTGCGGGGTGACGCGGCCGAACACCGCGTTCTCCTCCATGGCGGTGGCCATCGCGTCCGGGTCGGTGGGCAGCTTGCGCGCGTCCAGCGTGTGCTCGGCGCCCGGCAGGCCGAGCTTCGCGGCGACGGCACCGACCGAGACGGCGTTGTCCCCGGAGATCACCTTCGTGGCGACCCGCTGGTCGGCGAAGTAGGCGAGGGTCTCCCCGGCGTCGGGCCGCAGCCGCTGCTCCAGGACGATCAGGGCGCTCGGTACGGCTCCGGCGGCGATGTCCGGGCCGTCCAGCTCACCCTGTGCCCGGGCCAGCAGCAGCACTCGCAGGCCCTGCTCGTTGAGCTGCTCGATCTCGGCGAGTGCCGGGTCCGCCTCGGGCAGCAGCACGTCGGGGGCGCCGAGCAGCCAGGACGACTGCTGTCCCGCGCCCTCGTCGAACGCGGCGCCGCTGTACTTGCGGGCGGAGGAGAACGGCAGCGCCTGCGTGACGCGCCAGCCCGTGCCGTCCGGGGAAGGGGAAGGGGAAGGGGAAGGGGAAGGGGAAGGGGAAGGGGCCGGGTAGGTGTCGATGATGGCCTGGAGGCTGGCGTTGGGCCGCGGGTCGGAGGCGCCGAAGGCCCCGAGGACGCGGCGCAGGTACGGGTCGTCCGTCCCGTTCAGTGCGCGGACCTCGGTGACGTCCATGCCGCCCTCGGTGAGGGTGCCGGTCTTGTCGAGGCAGACGACGTCGACCCGGGCCAGGCCCTCGATGGCGGGGAGTTCCTGCACCAGGCACTGCTTGCGCCCCAGCCGTACGACTCCGATTGCGAAGGCGACCGAGGTGAGCAGGACCAGGCCTTCCGGGATCATCGGGACGATGCCGCCGACGGTCCGGGCGACCGACTCCTTGAAGTTGTTGTCCTTGACGACGAGCTGGCTGATGATCAGGCCGATCGCGGTCGGGATCATCATCCAGGTGACGTACTTGAGGATGGTGGAGATGCCGCTGCGCAGCTCGGACTGGACGAGCGTGAAGCGGGAGGCTTCCTCGGCGAGCTGCGCGGCGTAGGCCTCGCGGCCGACCTTGGTGGCGGCGAAGGCACCGCCGCCGGCGACGACGAAGCTGCCGGACATGACGGGGTCGCCGGCCCGTTTCAGTACCGGGTCGGCCTCGCCGGTGAGCAGGGACTCGTCGATCTCCAGGCTGTCGGCCTCGGTGACCGTGCCGTCCACGATGACCTTGTCGCCGGGGCCGAGTTCGACGAGGTCGCCGAGGACGATCTCGGAGACGGAGACCTCGGCGGCCACCCCGTCCCGCCGCACCGTGGGTTTCGCCTCGCCGATGACCGCGAGGCTGTCCAGGGTCTTCTTGGCCCGCCACTCCTGCACGATGCCGATGCCGGTGTTGGCGATGATCACGAAGCCGAAGAGGCTGTCCTGGATCGGCGCGACGAACAGCATGATCACCCAGAGCACGCCGATGATCAGGTTGAACCGGGTGAAGACGTTGGCGCGGACGATCTCGGTCACGGACCGGGAGGAGCGGACCGGTACGTCGTTGACCTCGCCGCGAGCGATCCGCTCGGCGACCTCGGCCGCGGTCAGACCGCGCGCGGAGGTGGCGGGCAGGTCCACCGGGTGGACCGGGTCGAGTTCGGAACCGGCGTCGATCTTCACCGGCCGGCCGGGGCCGGGGGATCCGGAGGAACCGTCCGGCTGTTCCCCGGAGGGATCGAGTGCCCGCTGAGTCATAGTTCCGACGGTACGGGCGGAACGTCCGGTTCACCCACCGGGGGGTCCGAAGATCAGACCGGGGGAGGAGGGGAATGGTCCCGTGGGTGTACGGGCCCGGCGCCGGAGGCTCGTACTCAGGCGGTGGCGCCCGGAGTGTCCGTCTGATCATCGTGCGCCGCCGCGGCGGCAGCCCGCTTGAGCGCCGCGTCGCGGCCCCGTACGTACCAGATGCCGATCAGTCCGAGCCCGGCACCGGCGAGGCAGGTCCACAGCCACCACAGGTGTCCGTGGTCGTCGAACCAGCCGTAGAACGGGAGCTGGACCAGGAAGAGGACGAACCAGAGGATCGTGCCGCCGGTGATGGTCGCGACGACCGGCCCCTCCAGGGGCTCGGGTGCCTCGTGCTTCGGTGTCCACTTCGCCATGCCGCCAGTGTATGCGGCGCGTACATAAAGGCGGTCGGGCCAGTCGGCGCAAGGGTCTACGCGCGGAGATAGCGATCTTCGCCTTATGTATTCATACTGAATCTGCTTACGACTGTCGTGAATTGTTCGTACGAAAGTCCAAAGCTGACTGCTTTTCACCCCCCTCTACGCACGACTGAGGTCATACATGTCCCCCTCGGCCACCGCTCCGGTCGACTCCACACCGCCTCCCGCGCCCGGGCCCACCGGCGGCCTGGACGGTTTCTTCAAGATCTCCGAGCGGGGGTCGTCGGTCGCGCGTGAGATCCGCGGTGGCTTCGCCACGTTCTTCGCGATGGCGTACATCATCGTGCTGAACCCGATCATCCTGGGCAGCGCGAAGGACATGTACGGGCACCAGCTCGACAGTGGCCAGCTGGTCACCGCGACGGTGCTGACGGCGGCGTTCTCCACCCTGCTCATGGGCGTCATCGGCAACGTGCCGATCGCCCTGGCCGCGGGCCTCGGCGTCAACACCGTCGTCGCCCTCCAGCTCGCCCCCCGGATGAGCTGGCCCGACGCGATGGGCATGGTCGTCCTCGCGGGCATCGTGGTCATGCTGCTGGTCGCGACCGGGCTGCGGGAACGCGTGATGAACGCCGTACCGACCTCGCTCCGCAAGGGCATCGCGATCGGTATCGGCCTCTTCATCCTGCTGATCGGTCTGGTCGACTCGGGCTTCGTCTCCCGTATCCCGGACCTCGCGCACACCACCGTGCCGCTCCAGCTGGGCAACGACGGTCACCTCAACGGCTGGCCGGTCCTGATCTTCGTCCTCGGGGTGCTGCTCACCCTCGCGCTGATCGTCCGCAAGGTGCCGGGCGCGATCCTGATCTCCATCGTGGCCATGACGGCCGTCGCGCTGATCGTCGAGGCGGCTGCCGACCTGCCGGGCGAGGCCTGGGGCCTCACGGTGCCCCAGTGGCCGGGCAACCCCGTCGCCTCGCCCGACTTCGGGCTGATCGGTGACGTCAGCCTGTTCGGCGGCTTCGACAAGGTGGGTGTCCTCACCGGCATCCTGTTCGTCTTCACCGTGCTGCTGTCCTGCTTCTTCGACGCGATGGGCACCATCCTCGGCGTCGGCGACGAGGCCAAGCTGACCGACAAGGACGGCAACTTCCCGGGCATCAGCAAGGTGCTGTTCGTCGACGGCATCGCGGTCGCCGCGGGCGGTGCGAGCTCCGCCTCGGCGGGCACCTGCTTCGTGGAGTCCACGGCGGGCGTCGGCGAGGGGGCCCGCACCGGCTTCGCGAGCATCGTGACCGGTCTGCTGTTCACGGCGGCGCTGTTCCTCACACCGCTGGCGACCATGGTCCCCTCGCAGGCGGCCACTCCGGCCCTGCTGGCGGTCGGCTTCCTGATCATCGCGGGCTCGGTACGGGACATCGACTGGAGCGACTACACGCTCGCGATCCCGGCCTTCCTCGCCATGGTGATGATGCCGTTCACGTACTCGATCACCAACGGCATCGGGATCGGCTTCATCACGTTCTGCGTGCTGCGGCTGGCCGTCGGCCGCGGTCGCGAGGTGCCGGTGGCCATGTATGTGGTGTCGGCGGTCTTCGTCTTCTACTACGCGATGCCGGCGCTCGGCCTCACGTGATCCCGGGAGGGACACGGATGCGCGAGCGGGCTCACGGCCCGGGCGGTCTCCGTCAGGTGACCTCCTCGGCCGTGACCTCCTCCGCCCCGTAGAACTTCTCCGTCTCGTCGACGGCCGCCTGGAAGCGCTCGTCGAAATCGTCGCGAATGAGCGTCCGGACCACATAGTCCTGGACGCTCATTCCGCGTTTGGCGGCGTGCTGTTTGAGCCGGTCGAGCAGCTCACCGTCTATCCGCAGGCTGAGCACTGTCGATCCCATGGCAAGCAGGGTTACGTCCCGCGGGCCCGACACGCGTGACTTTCCGGATTCGACTCACTCGTTTGGGTGATCGATTGGTGATCTGGGCCTCGCGCGTGTACCACCGAGTGGTCTTTAGAATAGGTAATGAGTTACGCTAACAAACATGCCTGACCTGATCCACGACAGCGACAGTGCCGCCGCCGTGAGCTCCCTACGTTCCGCCGTCATGCTCCTCGGCCGGCGACTCAAGCACCAGCGCGTCGACGAGTCGCTGAGCCCCACAGAGATGTCGGTGCTCGGCACACTCGCCCGTTGCGGTTCGGCCACCCCCGGTGAGCTGGCCCGCAAGGAGCATGTGCAGCCGCCGTCGATGACTCGCATCGTCGCGCTGCTGGAAGCCAAGGGACTGGTCAGACTGGAACCGCACCCCGATGACCGTCGCCAGAAGATGGTCAGCCAGACCGAGCAGGCCGAAGCCATGCTCGCCGAGAGCCGCTCCAAGCGGAACGCCTGGCTGACCACCCTCGCCGAAGGCCTGGACGAGGACGAGTGGGAGACGCTGCGCAACGCGGCGCCCGTGCTGGAGAAGCTCGCCCACCTGTAGCGGAGCGGGCCGCGCCGGACACCGACCGGCGCACCGCCCCCACCGCCGCATCCCCGTCAGTCAGCGCAATGTCCACGCCCGAGGAGGCGAACCCTTTTGAGTACGGGATCCGGAGCAGACTCCGCCCCCGCACCGACTTCCACCCACGAGAGCAAGCCCGGCGGGACCTTCTCGTCGCTGAAGATCCGCAACTACCGCCTGTTCGCAACCGGCGCCGTGATCTCCAACACCGGTACCTGGATGTCCCGCATCACGCAGGACTGGCTCGTCCTGAGCCTCACCGGGTCCGCCACCGCCGTCGGTATCACCACGGCACTCCAGTTCCTCCCCATGCTCCTCTTCGGCCTGTACGGCGGCGTCATCGCCGACCGGCTCCCGAAGCGCAAGCTCCTCCTGTTCAGCCAGGCGGCACTCGGCCTGTGCGGTGTCGCGCTCGCCGTCCTCACGCTCTCCGGCGTGGTCCAGGTGTGGCACGTCTACCTGATCGCCTTCCTGCTCGGCATGGTCACGGTCGTGGACAACCCGGCCCGCCAGGCGTTCGTCTCCGAGATGGTCGGCCCCGCCCAGCTGCGGAACGCGGTCAGCCTGAACTCGGCGAACTTCCAGTCCGCCCGGCTCATCGGCCCCGCCGTCGCGGGTGTGCTGATCACCTCGGTCGGCAGCGGCTGGGCCTTCATGTTCAACGGCCTGTCCTTCCTCGCGCCGCTCGTCGGCCTGCTGATGATGCGTACGAGCGAGCTGCACAAGGCCGTCGTCATCCCGCGCGCCAAGGGGCAGCTCCGGGAGGGGCTGCGTTACGTCTCCGGGCGCCCGGAGCTGATCTGGCCCATCGTCCTCGTCGGCTTCATCGGCACGTTCGGCTTCAACTTCCCGATCTGGCTGACGGCCTTCGCGGACGAGATCTTCCACGGCGGCGCCGGGATGTACTCGTTCTTCAACATCCTCATGGCGGCCGGCTCCCTGGCCGGCGCACTCCTCGCCGCCCGCCGCCGCTCCTCGCGGCTGCGCATGCTGGTGGCCGCCGGTACGGCGTTCGGTGTGCTGGAGATCGTCGCCTCCATGGCGCCGTCCGTCTGGATCTTCGCGATCCTGCTCGTCCCGATCGGCACGATCGGCCTGACGACCAACATCAGCGCGAACACCAGCGTGCAGATGGCCTCCGACCCGGCCATGCGCGGCCGGGTGATGAGCCTCTACATGATGGTCTTCGCCGGTGGTACGCCGGTGGGCGCCCCGATCGTCGGCTGGATCAGCGACGCGTACGGCGTCCGCACCGGCATGGCGGTAGGCGGGGCGTTCTCCCTGGTCGCCGCGCTCGGTGTCGGCTTCATGCTGGCCCGCGTCGGCGGCCTGCGCCTCAAGGTCGACCTGCGACCGGGCCGCCCGCACGTGCGGTTCGTCCCGCGCGAGCAGCTGGCGACGGCGGCCTGAGAGCCGCCGCCACGGATGCGATACGGCCCCGCCCGGGGAATCGGGCGGGGCCGTACGCGTGGGCGGGGGCGTTCGGTCGCGCGGACCCGGACACGCCGGGGGCTGCCAGACTCGCCGCATGAGACTCTTCGCCGCCGTCCTGCCACCGGCCCCCGCCGCCGAGGAGCTGCGCCGGGCGGTGGTCCCCCTGCGCTCCCTGCCCGGCGCCGCCACGCTGCGCTGGACCGGGACCGCGGGCTGGCACTACACGCTGGCCTTCCTCGGGGAGGTCGACGAGGAGCTGCTGCCGGACCTGTACAGCCGGCTGGAGCGGGCCGCGCACCGGACCGAGGCGTTCCCGCTGCGCGTCCACGGGTCAGGCCGGTTCGACGGGCGGGCGCTGTGGGCGGGGGCCGCGGGTGCACTGGACACCCTGCGGCTGCTGGCCGAGCGCGCCGACGCCGCCGCCCGCCGGGCCGGGGTGCCGATGGAGGAGCACCGCCGCTACACCCCGCACCTCACGCTCGCCCGCAGCCGCGTCCCGGCGGACCTGACCCCGTTCACGGCGGCCCTGGAGGGCTTCGAGGGCCTGCACTGGGAGGCCGGTGAGCTCAGTCTCGTACGCAGTCATCTGCCGGTGGACGGGGTGCCGGGGGAGCAGCCGCGGTACGAGGTGGTGCGGGCCTGGCCGCTGGGACGGTGAGCCGGGCGGTTACGCTCGTGGGGTGGACCCCAAGACCAGAAACCGCATTATGGCGGCCGTGCTCGTGCTGATGTTCGTCGTCGTAGCAGCGGCGGCCGCCCTCGGCAGCTGATCCCGCACCGAGGACGGCCCCAGGGCCTTTCGGGACCGCTCTACCAGGCGAAGTTCTCCGGCGACGGGCCCGGGCCGGGGAAGATCTCCTCCAGCGCGCCCAGCACTTCGTCCGAGAGCTCCAGCTCCACCGCGCGCAGCGCGGAGTCGAGCTGTTCCCGCGTCCGCGGACCGGAGATCGGGCCGGTGACGCCGGGCCGGGTCAGCAGCCAGGCCAGGCCCACCTCGCCGGGCTCCAGACCGTGCTTGCCCAGCAGGTCCTCGTACGACTGGACCTGCGCCCGCACCTTCGGGTCGGCCAGCGCCTCGCCGGAGCGGCCCGAGACGGACCGGGCGCCGCCGCCCTCACGCTCCTTGCGGATCGCGCCCCCGAGCAGCCCGCCGTGCAGCGGGGACCAGGGGATGACCCCGAGGCCGTACTCCTGGGCGGCCGGGATGACCTCCATCTCGGCCCCGCGCTCCATCAGGTTGTAGATGCACTGCTCGCTGACCAGCCCGTAGCTGCCCCGCTGCCGGGCCCGCTCGTTGGCCTGGGCGATCTTGTAACCGGCGAAGTTGGACGAGCCCGCGTAGAGGATCTTGCCCTGCTGGATCAGTACGTCGATGGCCTGCCAGATCTCGTCGATCGGCGTGGAACGGTCGACGTGGTGGAACTGGTACAGGTCGATGTGGTCCGTCTGCAGCCGCTTCAGGCTGGCGTCGACGGCCCGGCGGATGTTGAGGGCGGACAGCTTGTCGTGGTTGGGCCACGCCTCACCGTCGGCGCCCATGTTGCCGTAGACCTTGGTGGCGAGCACGACCTTGTCACGGCGGTCGCCGCCCTGCGCGAACCAGGTGCCGAGGATCTCCTCGGTGCGGCCCTTGTTCTCGCCCCACCCGTAGACGTTCGCGGTGTCGAAGAAGTTGACGCCCGCGTCCAGGGCGGCGTCCATGAGTGCGTGGCTGTCGCTCTCGTTGGTCTGGGGGCCGAAGTTCATCGTCCCCAGGACGAGGCGGCTGACCTTGAGTCCGGTGCGTCCGAGCTGCGTGTACTTCATGGGGGCAAGCCAACGCCTTGGAGTCCGCTCGAAGCAAGGGCGGATCTGCGTGGCGGGGCGGTTCACCCCGTCCGCCTACGCCCCGCCGAACCCGTCCAGCGCCGCCCGGACCGCCCGGCTCGTCGCCGCTCCGCCCAGGTGCCCCGCGTCCTCGATGACCGTCAGCCGCGCGTCCGGCCACGCCTTGGCCAGCTCCCACGCGGTGGTCAGCGGGCCGCCCATGTCGAGGCGCCCGTGCACCAGTACACCCGGGATCCCCGCCAGCCGGCCCGCGTCCCGGATCAGTTGGCCCTCCTCCAGCCAGGCGCCGTTCGAGAAGTAGTGCGCGCAGATCCGCACCAGCGCCTGCTGGGCCCTGCCGGGGCGGCCGCTGTACGGGGGCGGTCCGGTGTACGCCTCCAGGGAGAGCACCGCGTCCTCCCAGGCGCACCAGTCCGCCGTGGCCCGTGCCCGTACCTCCGGGTCGGGGCTCTCCGTACGCCGGGCGTAGGCGGCGAGGACGTCGGGCGTCGCGTCGCTCGCGGCCTCGGGCACGCCGGCCCGGAACACGTCCCACGCGTCGGGGAAGAAGTGCCCCGCGCCCCGGTACAGCCAGTCGATCTCGGAGCGGCGGCTCGTGGTGACGGCCGGGATCACGATCTCGCTGACCCGCTCCGGGTGCCGCTCGGCGTAGGCGAGGATCAGCGTGGAGCCCCAGGACCACCCGTACAGCAGCCACGTGTCGATGCCCAGCCGGATGCGCAGGCGCTCCATGTCGGCGATCAGGTGGTCCGTCGTGTTGTGCCGCAGGTCGGTGGCGGGGTCGCTCGCGTGCGGGGTGGAGCGGCCGCAGTTGCGCTGGTCGAAGAGGATGACGCGGTAGCGGTCCGGGTCGAAGTCCTGACGGGGGCGCGGTGTGCACCCGGAGCCCGGACCACCGTGCACGACCAGGGCGGGCTTTCCGGCCGGGTTGCCGCACGCCTCCCAGTACACGAGGTTGCCGTCGCCCACGTCGAGCATGCCGTGCTCGTACGGTTCGACCGGCGGGTACGAGATGTCGTGGCGACGTTCCATGTCCGCTCTCCCTAGGGCCTTTCGTTTGGATCATGCCGGGCTCGCGGGGTCCGGCACGCGCATCTGCGGCGTTCTCGTCGGTCGCCAATGCTCCGCAGTGACTCCCTCCTCCGCCTTGCAGCTGCACGCACCGGACCCCGCTCCCTGATCCGGCCTGATCCAAACGAAAGGCCCTAGCCCTTCACCGCGACGTGGTACGCCGAGGCCCACAGCACCGCGGCGGAGGCCAGGCCCACCACGGCCCGTACGGTCTCGTCCGCCGCCCCGGCCGCGAGGAGTACGAAGCCGGTGATGCCGACGACGCTCAGCAGGACGGCCGTCCCCTTGTACTGCCACTGGTCGTAGAGGCGTGCGAGCGGGAAGAAGTGCAGGCCCACCACGAGGGCGATGGCCGCCGGGACGATGCGGGGGTGGCCCGAGGCGTTGGACGCCGCGATCACCGCGAAGATCGCCACGACCTCTACGCCGTTCACGACACCGACCGTGCGCGCCCAGTTCCGCGGCAGATCCACCAGCCGGGGCGAGGGTGCGGCGCCCTTGCGGTAGGCGAGGAGGATCGCCGTCGCGGTGAGCGGCACCGCGAGGATCTCGACGGCCAGGGCGGCGCCCGACGACGCGACCCCGGACGCCCCGGCGAAGGCCCAGACCACGGCGAACACCGACAGGACGAGGGCCCCGCGGCGGCGCAGGCTGCGGGTGAGGGCCAGGCACTCGGCGTCCGTGGCGGCGGGGGCCGGCGCTCCGGACGGCGCGGATATGTGCGGGCCGGATGTGCCGGATGTGCCGGAAGCGTCGGATGCGCCGGATGTGCCCGGCGTCGCCGTCGGTTCGGGCGGCAGGGGCGTCGTGGACGGCATGGGCGTCATGCGCGGAGAGTACAGCGATCATGCGGTCCGGCTGCCGGAATTCCGGGGGCCGGTGGTGACGGATCACGTACCGCTCCGCGGCGTAGCCTGGGAACCGTGAATTCCACTCCCGAGGTACTGGCCGTACTCGGCGACCTGCTCGCCGCCGCAGCTCCTGAAGACCGCGGAGCCCTCTGGCAACTGGACCGGCAGGGGAGGGAGTTGGACGCCAATCTGGTCCGTCTTCCGGCGGGCGCCGAGGTGGGCGAGCACCAGGAGGACGTGCTGGACGTCCTCCTGGTGGTCCTTGCGGGCAGCGGCCGCCTCACCCCGGGCGACGGCGGCGAGCCCCTCGTCCTGACCCCCACCACGGCCACCTGGCTGCCGCGCACCTCGCGCCGCTCCCTGGCCGCGGGCCCGGACGGCCTCGCCTACCTCACGGTGCACCGCCGCCGACCCGGTCTCACGATCAAGCCCGCGCCCGCTTCAGCGGTGACGTACGAGGGCGGCGAGGCGCCGTGCGCCCTGGACCGGGTCTGCCCCGAGTGTGGCCGCATGTCGCAGGAGTCCGCGCCCAAGTACTGCAGCGAGTGCGGGGAACGCTTCCCGGGGCGCTGACCCCGGGGCCCGTCCGGGGCGGTGGCGCGGGCCGGGAGTGAGTGGGGGCCGGCTGCCGCCGCCGATGGCGCGTACCGCTCCCGGTCAGGACGGGGTGATGTCGGTCCAGATCTGGGACGCGTCGTGCGAGTCGCAGGCCACGGACGACGGGGCGCCGTAGGCGGTCGCGCCCAGGCACGTACCCAGGTGGACGTTGCTGAAGGTGTGACCCCTGCCCGACGTGGCGCCGATCCTCCAGGCCTGGCCCGAGGCGCCGTTGCAGTCCTTGAACGCGTAGCCGTTGAACTGCTGGGACTCGAGGCACTTCCCGGTGCCCTTGTTCATGAGCGTGACAGTGCCACCCGAACCGGACCCGTACGTCCACGCGTAGTCCATCGTGGTTCCGTTGGTCGACCCGGCGCCGCACTCCGAGGTCGTCGCGTTGGCGTTGCCCCCGAACGGGTTGATGGACGCCGCCAGGCACTGCCCGGTGGCGGAGTTCTCGAGCCAGTGCGTTCCGGAGGGGGCGGGCTTCGCCGGGGTCTTCGCGCCCGTGCCGGAGTCGCCGGACCCGCCGGCCGCACCCGCCGGCGCGGTGGCTCGGCTCGGACCGCCGTCCCCGGCCGCGTCCTCACCGGCCGCTCCGCCGCCCCCGGCCTCCTTGGCGGGTGCGGCGCTCGGTGCCTTTCTGGAGCCCGACGGGTCGGCCGACGGTTTCGCGGACTCCGATGACCGGCCGCCCGACGTGGACACGGACGCGCCGGGCGTCCTCGGCCCCGAGGCTCCGGGGCGGGCGCCGGCGTCGGACATCTCGAACGGGGCGAGCTTGAAGGTCAGGCCGCCGCCCGCCACCACGACGACGGGCAGCGCGACGAGCAGCACCCGCCGTCGACGGGAGCGCCGCTCGCGGGGTGCACCGGCCGGCTTCCCGTCCGGGCCCGTGCCGGGCTTCACGATCTGTACGGGGGCGGGCTCGGGGTCCGTACCGGGGCCCGGCGTACTCCCCGACACCGCCACGTCGGGGGAGTCCGGCGCCTGTACCTCGGCCTCGGGCGGGGGCGGCTTCGCGGCGAACGCCTCGCGCTCGGTGATCCGGTCCGTGACCGCCGACGGCCACGGTGAGGAGGCCGCGCCCGGCACCCGGGCGGCGGCCAGGGCGAAGAGCTCGTCGGCCGTGGGCCGGTCGGCGGCCTCCTTGGCCAGACAGGACTTCAGGATGCCGGCCAACTCCGGGTCGGTCTCCGGCAGCCGCCCGAAGTCGGGTGCCTCGTGAACGATGCGGTACAGCAGGTCGAGCCCGGAACCGTCCCCGAAGGGCGGCCGTCCGTTGGCCGCGTACAGCACCAGGCTGCCGAGCGCGAAGACGTCCGCGGCACCGGTCAGCTTCTGGTTGGCGATGGCCTGTTCGGGTGCCATGTAGGCCGGGGTGCCGACGACCATGCCGGTCCTGGTGAGCCTGCTCTGGTCGGCGGCCCGCGCCACCCCGAAGTCGATCAGGCTGACACCGTCGAGCGTCAGCATGACGTTGGAGGGCTTGAGGTCGCGGTGCACGATGTCGGCGGCGTGCACCGTCCGCAGCCCGGCCGCCGCGTCGCGCAGCAGCCGCCACAGGGAGTCGGCCGGCAGCGGGCCGTCGTGCAGCCGCATGGCGTCGCTGAGCGTGATGCCGGGGATGTACTCCGTGGCGAACCACGGCGGCCGGTGGGCGCGGTCGCTCGCCAGCAGCCGCGCACTCGTACCGGCGGGCAGCCTGCCGAGGTTGTCGAGCTCGTGTCCGAAGTGCCCCAGGAACGCGGTGTCCTCGGCCAGCGCGGGGAGCACCTGCTTCACGGCGGCGTAGTGTCCCGCACCCGGCCCCGCCTGCTTCTCGGCCGGCGGCGCGACGCCGAGGTAGACCCGGCCCATGCCGCCGGAGCCGAGCACCCCGAGCAACCGGAACGAGCCGATGTACCGCGGATCCCGCGACTCCAGAGGCTTGGCTCCGCTGCCGCTCAAACTAGAGCTATCTTCCAGTTCCCCGTGCATGCGCCATAGGTTAGCGGAGGTCCGCAGGGTTCTGATCGGTCGGCCAAGTACTGCGGAGTGTACGCAGTTTGACGCACCGTCCGGACGTGCGTGCGACGTGATTCGGCGCGGTTCGATGTGTGTCGTGCCCCCGCCCGCGCACGCCCCGCCCTCGTCAGGGCGCCGCACCCGTCCCGGCCTGCGAGGATGCTCCCGCTTGAGCAGTCGCTCACGCTGCCCCACGCGCGTCGCACGTCACGAAGCGGCCCGGTACCCCGCAGCCGGGAACTGTCCGACCTGGCAGCCCGTCCTCGAGAACAAGGTCAACAAGCGGACGGGGCAGACGAAACATCATGGTGGAGCGAACGGACAGCGGCGTGGCCCCGGCGACGAGGACCGGCGCCTCCCGGCGGAGGTGGGAGCGCCCCGGGCGTTGGGTGCGAGGCCGGGTGCTCGCCGGGCTCGCCCTGCTCACGGCGCTCCTGCTCGCGTTCCCCGGCGTGATGCCGAACCGGCCCGGCCGCCTGGGAAGCCTGTTGGAGGCGTTCCTGCCGTGGCTCGGCCTCGCGGTCGTCCCCCTGCTCGCGTGCGCTCTGCTGCGCCGCTCGGTCACCGCCCTGCTGTCCCTGCTCCTGCCGGTGGCGGCGTGGGGGTACGCGTTCGGCGGGCTGTTCCTCGCCGCGCCGGAGCCCGGCGCGCGCGATCTGGTCGTGGTGCAGCACAACGTGAGCGACGTGAACACGGACCCGGCGGGCACGGCCCGCACCCTGGCCGACGCCGGGCCCGACCTGATCGCGCTGGAGGAACTGGTCCCGGCCGCCCTACCCGAGTACGAGAAGGCCCTCGCCCCGGACTTCCGGTTCCACGAGGTCCGGGGCTCGGTCGGGATCTGGTCGAAGCTCCCGCTCTCCGACACGCGCGTGGTGGACATCAAGCCCAAGGAGATCGATGAGGGCTGGAGCCGCGGCCTGCGGACCGTGGTCCACACCCCGCAGGGTGAAGTCGCCGCCTACGTCGCGCACTTGCCTTCGATCCGTGTCGGAACGAGCGGGTTCGCCACCTCCTGGCGGGACGAGAGCGCCCACCTGCTGGGCAGGGAAGTCGCCGCCGAGACAGTCGGCAAGGTGATCGTGCTGGGCGACCTCAACAGCACGGTCGACGACCGCGGCCTGTCCCCGCTGACCTCGCAGCTGAACGTCTCGGAGCGCGGCTTCGCGTTCAGCTTCCCCGCATCCTTCCCGCTGGCCCGGATCGACCAGGTCCTGGCCCGCTCGGCGACGGTCGGCCGCATCCACACCCTGCCCGCGACGGGCAGCGACCATCTGCCGATCACCGCCCGGGTCACGCTGGGCTGAGCGACCGGCCGTCCGGCTGCCGGCCGGTGGCCCATGTGATGATGCACGGATCATTTGACCGCCCCTGGGGAGGGACCGGGCGCGCAACAGAGGCGGGAGCGCAGCGTGGGCAAGGACGGGACATCCATACCGGACGAGGAGTGGGAGCGTTTCCTCCGGGATGCCGAGGCCGGAACTCCGGGAGCGCCCGAGGAGCCGTCCGCGCGGGCCAGGATGGTGGCGAGCCGGCTGACGGAGGAGACCGACCCGCCGGACGGATGGCGTACGCACCGGCCGCCGACGCGGTCGGGGGGCAAGGTCCGGTACTTCGTCGGATTCTTCGTGCTGGTCGCCCTGCTCGTGGTGGCCCTGGACCCGGGACGGGTCACGGGCTGGTTCCCGGGCGGCGACGACGCGCCCCTCGCCGCCGAGTCGACGAACCCGACCCGGCCGCCGGTGACGGAGGCGGCCACCGAACTCCCCAGCGTCGACGATCCGTTCAGGGGATCGCCCGCAGCCGCGTGGGGTGACGGAATGGCCTCGCTTCCCCTTCCCGAGGCACGTGCTACGGGCTGGATGAGCAGGGCGGAGGTGGCCCGGGCACTCGAACGGTCCCGGGACTTCCTCGCCGTGTCGGCCCTCGACCCCGGCGTACTGCGCGGGGAGCGGCCGACGAAGGCGATCGCGCTGATCAATCCGCATCAGGATGACGTCCAGGAGTACCTGACAGCGGCGTTCCGCACGCCGGGCGCGGAGAACGATCCCGTGATGCTGTTCAGCCGCTTCGCGCCCTCGAAGGTACGGATCGTCGGGGACGTGGTGAAGACCCGCGGCCGGATCACGTACCGCGAAGGAAAGCGTGGCGCGGTCGAGGTGACGGCCGATGTCACGTACGTCTACCCGGTCGTACGCGCTGCCGCCGGCAGCGAGGAGGTCGCGCGGACGATCGTGCGCCGCGAGATCGTGATGGGCTGGGACGACCCGGCGAAGATCATCACCGAGCGGGGGACGTTCTCCCTCATCTCCTACCGGTCGGACACCGCCAACGGCGGCTGCGACAACCACACCGGCTACTTCCTCCCCGAGTTCGCCGCCGAACGCGCCGTCGCCGACGGTTCGCGCGGCGACGAGGTCGACCCGTACGACCGGGAGACGTCGATGGACGCCCGCATGGCGGAGGCCGACGAGGACGGGTGCGGAACCGCCACCCGGCTGTGAGCAAAGCGGGGGTCAGCCCCGGCCCTCGCCCCGGTCCTCAAGGTCCATACCGAGGATGAACGCGGCGGGCTCCTCCACGAGCACGTCGAACCCCAGGTGCCGGTAGAAGCCGACCGCGCCGGCGTTCGCCTTGCCCACGCCGAGGTGGACGCCGCGCACGCCCCGGGCGCGCAACGCGTCGAGCAGGGTGTGGATCAGACGGGATCCGTTGCCGCCGCCCTGCGCCTCGGGCAGGAGGTCGATATGCAGATGGGCGGGGTAGGCGGCTGCCACCTCGGCCGGAGCGGTGGGGGGACGGTCGATCCACTTCCGGGCGAAAGCGTCGGCTGACCCCTCGCGGACCGGCACCCCCTCGCGCCGGGCGCGCAGCGCGGGCCACCATTCCCGCTCCAGGGTCTCCTCGAACGAGGCGGTGTCGGCGACGCCGAGGACGTACCCGGAGGCGGGCCGGTCCGGGCGGGCGAGGACCCAGGCGAGGTCGGGGGCGTACCGGAGGTAGGGGGCGAGGAAGATGTCGCCGGGCAGACGCGGGTCCTCGAACGAGTCCGTCGCGTCCTTGCCCGACGCCGCGGTGCGCAGGCAGATCTCGTAGAGCCGGTCGGCCTCCGCCGGGTCGTCCGCGAGGGCGGCGCGGACAGCGAACTCTGTGGTCGGTTGCGGACGGTCGTTCACGGGCGCCTCTCGGGGAGCGGGCGAGGGCCGGGGCCACCGCAGGGTTCAAAAACATACGGCGGACGGTTTCCGCACGTCAATGACGCTCAGGCGATCCCGCCGTTCGTGTACAGGACCTGCCCGTTGATCCAGCGGCCGGGGCCCGCGAGGAACGCGACGGCTTCGGCGATGTCGTCCGGCGTCCCGAGGCGGTCGAGCGGGGTGCGGGACGCGATCGCCTCGATGACCTCCTGCGGCTTCCCGTCGAGGAAGAGCGGCGTGGCCGTCGGGCCGGGTGCGACGGCGTTCACCGTCACGTCGCGGCCCTTCAACTCGCGGGCGAGGATCAGCGTCATCGCCTCGACGGCCCCCTTCGTGGCGGCGTAGGCCCCGTACGTGGGCTGCTGGAGGCGGGTCACCGAGGTCGAGAAGTTGATCAGGGCGCCCCCGGCCCGGAGCGTACGGGCGGCGAGCTGCGAGACGACGAACGTGCCGCGCACGTTGGTGCGGTGCATGCGGTCGAAGTCGGCGAGGTCGAGCTCGGCGATCGGCGAGAGGAGCATGATCCCGGCCGTGTTCACGACCACGTCGACGCCGCCGTACAACCGCTCGGCCGTCGCGAAGAGCGCGGCCATCACGTCCTCGTCGGCCACGTCGCCGCCGATCGCGGTCGCGACCCCGCCGGCTGCCTCGACTGCGGCGACGACCTCCGCTGCGCGGGACTCGTCCCTGCCGTAGTGCACGACGACGGCGAAACCGTCGGAGCCGAGGCGCTCGGCGACGGCGCGGCCGATCCCGCCGGAGGCGCCGGTGACGATGGCAACGCGGGGTGTGGATGCTGCGGACTCAGCAATGGCAGTGGCGTTCATGGGGCGGCCTCCCTAGATTTTATGGACGATCCGTCCATAAAATAAATGTAGACTGATCGTCCATATACGGCAAGCTGAAAGGGCAGGGGCACGTGGACGAGCCGAAGGGGCCCGCCAGGCGCGGCCGTGGCCGTCGCCCGGCCGCGGAAGTGCGGCAGGCGGTGCTGGAGACGGCCGGCGCGATGCTGTTCGAAGCGGGTCTGACCGGGATCACCTTCGAGAAGGTGGCCGCCCGCGCCGGTGCCAGCAAGATGACGCTCTACAAGTGGTGGCCCTCGCCCGGGGCCCTCGCCTTCGAGGCGTACTTCACGGCCGTCGAGGACACCCTCGCGTTCGCGGACACCGGCGACATCCGGCGCGACCTCACGGCCCAGCTCCACTCCTTCGTCGGCCTGCTCACGGGGCTGCCCGCGGGCCCCGTGATCGCCCAGTTCGTCGGCGCCGCACAGACCGACCCCGCGCTGGCCGACGCCCTCGCGAAGCACTACACGCACCCGCGCCGCCGTCTCGCGGTCGACCGGATCACCCGTGCGCAGCACGCGGGTCAGATCCGCGCCGAGGTCGATCCCCAGGTGGTCGTCGACCAGCTCTGGGGCGCCTGCTACCACCGCCTCGTACTGCCGGACGAGCCACTCGACACCGCGTTCGCCGACGCCCTGATCGACAACCTTCTGCGCGGCATCCGGGGGTGAGGCGGCGCGGCGGGCGATGAGTTCCGCCGCGATGGTCAGTCTCTACTTAAGGCACTTACGGCACTTACGGCACTTACGGCGCGCCCTTGCGGCGCGCGATCAGCCACACGTGAGGAGAGCACCATGACCGCCACCTACACCTTCGACGTCTTCTCCAGCCTCGACGGCTTCGGCGGAGCAGGCGGCGACTGGACCGGCTACTGGGGGAAGCAGGGCCCCGAGCTCCTCGACCGCCGCCTCGGCCTGTACCGGGACGAGCAGCGGATGATCTTCGGCGCGAACACGTACCGCCTGTTCGCGCGGATGCTGGCCGAGAGCACCGAGGAGTCCGATGTCCGCGACCCCTGGGTGACCCGGATGAGGAACCTGCCGACCACGGTGGTGTCGACCACGCTCGAAGGCCCCCTCGACTGGCCGGACGCGACCGTCGCGAGCGGCGACGCGGTCGACGTCGTCGCCCGGCTCAAGAAGGAGTCCGACGTCCCGTTGCGCTCGCACGGCAGCCTGTCGATGAACCGGGCGCTGATGGCCGCCGGTCTGGTGGACCGCGTCCAGGTCACGCTCTTCCCCGTGATCACCGGCCGGACGGGGGACGCTCCCATCTTCAAGGGCGCGGCCGACTTCGACCTCGAACTGATCGAGCAGCGCACGCTCGACGGCGACATCCAGGAACTCACCTACCGGCCCACGCTGCATCCCTGAACCGACCGGGCCGGTGAACTCCTCTGTTGCTACGGGGAGTTCGCCCGGTCGGAAAACCAGTGGAACAGCACCGTTCCACACCACTACCGTGCTGCCGAACCACGTCGCCCAGGCAAGGACGCACCGTTGTACACCCTGTGAGACCTCCCAAGCGCTGAATCGTCGCGCGTCGCGCATGTGCGCCGCGCTCCTTCTTGCTGCGGTCTTCTCACTGAAACCGGTGTACTTCTGTGCTCACAACCTGGGTGGTCGCTCCCACCTGCCTTCCTCGCGTCATCCGCCGTTGCCACGGGTGCGCGTCCGATCGCTTCCGGACAGACGGAAAATTCCGCGTCAACGCACACCACAAGCTCCTCGACGTCTGGCTCCTCGCCCTCTGTACCGCCTGCGGGGACACGACGAAGCTCACGGTCCTGGAGCGGGCGCATGTGCGTTCCGTACGACCTGAGTTGCTGGACCGGCTGCACGACAACGACGCCGTTCTGGCCGCCGAGTTGCTTCAGGATCCGGTCGTACGCCGCCGCAATCGCATCGCCCTCGACTGGGACGACGCCTGGCGCCTCGACACCGGCGTGCCGGATCAGCTCGACCACGAGGTGCTCGACGTCTCGGTCCGTTTCGCGGCACGGATACCCGTCCGGCCGGTCCGCCTGATCGCTGAAGGCTGCGGCCTTTCGCGGGCCGAGGCGGAGGGGCTGCTCGCGGAGGGGAAGCTCGTATCGGCAGTCCGGTTGACCGGAAAGCTCTCTGGCGACTTCACCTTCATGCTCAAGCCCTGAGCCCGATCGGGGCGGGGGGCCCGTCCGGCGAGAGCCGCCGGGCAGGCCCCCCGCCCCGCCCTTCGGCGCCTCAGGAGGACGGGGCGTCCGACGAGGACGCGGCTTCCTGCGAAGGCATGGCCGCGCGGTCCGCCGTACTGCGGAGCACGCAGAACTCGTTGCCCTCCGGGTCCGCGAGGACGGCCCAGCCGGCACCGTCGGGCTCGCGGCGGTCGTCGACGAGGGTGGCCCCGAGGTCCAGCAGCCGCGCGACCTCCTCCTCGCGGGTCGTCTTCGGGCGCAGGCACAGGTGCAGCCTGTTCTTGACCGTCTTCGGTTCCGGCACCTGGTTGAAGTGCAGCAGCGGGCCCTCCGGAAGCATCACGTCCACCTCCGGATCACCCGGCTTGTCGTCCGGGTGCAGCGGACGCCCGAGCGCCTCGCCCCAGAACCGGGCCAGCGCATAGGCATCCGCACAGTCGACCGCCACGTTCTGCAATTCCGAGACCATGGACGAGAGCCTGCCCGATACACCGCTCAGGCCGCTACACGTCGCGGCTGCGTCAGCCGTCCCGCGCCCACGGCCGCAGCTTCTCCGGATTGCGGACCACCCAGATCCGGGTGATGCGGCCGTCGACGATGTCGAACGAGGCCACGGTCATGACGGCTCCGTCCCGCTGCGCCACCAGCCCCGGCATCCCGTTGACCGAACGTTCCAGGAGTTCGAGCCCGGGGGCCTTGTCGGCGATGGCGACCATGTACTGGGCGATGAGCGCACCGCCCTCGATCGGGCGCAGCGCGGTGCCGACCAGGCCGCCGCCGTCGGCCGTCATCACGGCGGCCGGGTCGAGGAGGTCGACGAGAGCCGCGATGTTCTTGCTCTCCCACGCCTCCTTGACGTGCCGCACCGCCTCCGCCTGTCCCGCCGCCGCCACCGTCACCGGAGCCTCGGCGACGCGCACGCGGCGCCGGGCGGAGGCCGCGAGCTGCTTGCAGGCCGCGCCGGTCCGGCCGAGGACATCGGCGATCTCGGCGAACGGGTACCGGAAGACGTCGTGCAGGACGAAGGCTACCCGCTCGGCGGGCGTCATCGACTCCAGGACGACGAGGAAGGCCATGGTCACCGACTCGTCCAGGATCATCTGGTCGGCGGGATCGGAGTGGTCGACGCCCCGGCCGGCACCCCACTCGGTGCGGTCGGGCAACGGCTCGGGCAGCCACGCGCCGACATACCGTTCACGCCGGGCCCGCGCCGAGCCGAGCACGTCAAGACAGATCCGGCCGGTCACCGTCGACAGCCAGGCGCCGGGCGTCACGATCTCGTCCCGCCGGCTTCGCGGCAGCGCGTACCAGCGTGCGTACGCCTCCTGCACGGCGTCCTCGGCCTCGGCGAGCGATCCGAGCAACCGGTAGGCGACATTGAGAAGTTGGCGCCGCTCACCGGCTATGCCGTCGATGCCGTTCCCCGCCGCGCCCATGCCCCGAACGCCCCCTCGCCTTACCTTTCGCGGGCCCGCGTCGTCGGGCTGGTGAAGACCCTATCGATCTACTGCCCCCGGGCGGACAAGGGGACCGTGCCATGGCAACCCAGGCAACTCAGGCAACGACACAGCGCCGCTTCTCGTTTCTGCAGATCGCGATCTTCCTGCAGACCCTGACCATCTTCCTTCAGGCGGCCTCCGCCGGACTGCTGCTGACCTCGTCGTACGGAGAGACGCTCCACAGTGCCGGAGCCCGCGTCATGTACGGGGCGTCGATGCTGTACGTGCTCGCAGCGGTCCTGGCCTGGAAGCCGGGCGGCGGATCGCCTCGGCCCATCCTGTACGCGTCGGGCTTCCTGGTCCTCGCCTCGGTCCAGGTCGTGCTCGGTATCGCACACGTACCGTCGGTCCATCTGCCCCTGGGCGTCCTGATGTTCGGGCTGAGCCTGGTGGCTCTGGTGCGGCGCTGAGGCCCGGTACGGGGGTCCGGGTGGGCGGGCCTGTCCGGCGGATCGTGCCGGACAGGCCCTGGCCCCGGAGAGGGCGTACCGCACTCAACGCCTCAGTGTGAAGGTGAAGTCGGCGGAGACCTTGCCGCTCAGCCGGACGGCCGAGACGAGCTTCCCGTCCGTGATCAGCCTCCCGACCTCGCCGAGGGCGACGTGGTGCGGGGAGGCCGGAGCCCCTTGGGGACCCGCGGGACCCGGACCCGACGTTAGGCCGAACGAGGGGGGGAGGGTGAGGGCATCGCGTGGCCTCTCGGCCCTCCATCGAACGCGGACGATTATGTGGTGGTTCGGGGGAAAATAGTCATGTGCGACTGCGGTGGGGTGTGGTGTTCAGATGAGTCATGAAGCGAGTCGTCCGGAAGGGCGCGGAGTTGGAGCCCTGGCGGAGTTGCGCGACGCGATCTCGACGCGTGCCGTGCTCGTCATGCTGGGCGTTCTCCTCCTCCAACTCGGCTTTGCGCTCTCCTACATGGGTGCCTTCCACGCGCCGAAGCCTCACCGGATCCCGATGGTGGTCGTCGCGCCGCAAGCAGTGGAGAAGGACCTGGTGAACCGGCTCAACGCCTTGCCGGGTGAACCTTTGCAGGTCAGCGCCGTGACGGACCGGGCCCAGGCCAGGGCCCGGCTCCTCGACCGGCGCGCGGACGCGGTGCTCGTCGTCGCCGTGGCAGGCCGCACCGACACGCTGCTCGTGGCCTCTGCGGGCGGGCCGTCGGCGGGGGACGCTGCCATGAAGATCCTCCAGACGGTCGACAGGACCCAGGACCGCCAGGTCGTCGTACGCGACATCCGGCCCCCGGCGGCGGGCGACTCGCGGGGCCTCTCGTCCTTCTACCTGGTCCTCAGCTGGACGATCGGCGGCTACCTCGCGGCATCGGCCCTGAACATGGCGGCCGGATCCAAGCGCCCCACGCTCCGCCGTGCCCTCGTGCGACTGGCGGCCATGGTGCCCTACGCCTTCATCTCCGGAATCGGCGGCGCGATCATCGTCGGTCCCGTGCTGAACTGCCTGCCGGGCTCGTTCTGGGAACTCGTCGGCATCGGCACGCTGGTGGTGTTCGCCTCAGGGGCCGTGGGCGTGGCCCTCCAGTCGCTGGCGGGCACCATCGGTCTGGGCCTCACCATCCTCATCTTCACCATCCTCGGTAACCCCAGCTCGGGCGGCGTCTACCCCGCCTCGCTGCTGCCGCCGTTCTGGCGCGCAGTCGGACAGGCCCTGCCGCCGGGAGCCGGCACGACCGTGGTGCGCAACACCGTCTACTTCGACGGCAACGCCACGACCGGCGCCCTGTGGATCCTCGGTGCGTGGGCCTTCGCCGGAATCGTCGTCACCATCCTGTCCGCAGCCCTGCACGGTCGGCGGCGGCCCGTACGCGCCGAGGCCGCCGGCACCACGGCCTGACGGTCGACGAGCACGGCCGACGAGCACGGTCGACGAGCACGGTCGACGAGCACGGTCGACGAGCACGGCGGACATGGCTTGGGTGCCACGGCCCCCGGCCATGTCGCCGTGTTCACCGGGTTCGGGCCCTCGCGCTGAGCGGGGCTCAAGGCAGGCGTTCACCTCGGCACAGCCGAGACATCAGGAAGCGTTCGCGGACGCGCGAAGGCTGCCGGCGCGGGTACGGGCCAGAGGCGCGAGGCCCGCCATGAGGATGACGGCGGCCAACGGAAGCAGGTCGAGGTTCACGGCGATGACGAGGAACGCGGCGAACACGAGCAGGGGGCTCCACGCGGGAAGCCGTGCGGGGCGGGAGACGACCAGCATGGTCAGCAGCGTCAGGATGCCGGCCTGGAAGGCCGGCGGGCCCACGAGTTCCAGCGGCTCGGGCAGCGGGGCGGCGTCGTCGAAGCGGGGGAACAGGTCGCCGAGCATCACCCACAGGAAGCACCCGGCGCCGAACACCCCGGCGACCATGGCCGCACCGGCGTCCGCCGCTCTTCGCGCAGTATCGACGTGGACCAGACTGCGCAGCTCCACGACGAGCGCGCCCAGCAGGAGGAACGCGGCGAAGAAGAAGGAGTGCCCGATGTTCCAGGCGAGTCCGGGCCCGTGGTCGCCGTCCCTGCCGTCCCTGCCGTCGATGAGGCGGAACACGCCGTAGAGGAACATGAACAGCGGAACGAGCTGGGCGAACAGGCGAGTTGCTCGCGTGGTGGTTTCGGTCATGTGGCCACGGTCGCGGAGGGCCGGGGTGCGGTCCGTCGGGAGGATCCCCCACCTTCTCGGGCCCGCGGCCTCCGACGTGGAAGGGCCGGACCTCGCTCGGTCCGGCCCTCACGGCACCCCGTCCCGCCAGGCCGAGGCCCACCGGGACGGTGTCACCTCAGCAGTAGGCCTTGGCCGCCCGCTTGGCGGTGCCCTTCTTCGGTGCTTCGGTGCACTTCACCGCTCCCTCGGCCTGAACGTTCCAGCTGCGGGCCTTGCCGTAGCCCGTCTTGCCGAAACCGGTGCCGCGGGTGTTGCAGGTCTTGGCCGTGTAGTAGCCGGACGCCTTCTTGACGCCGCTGAACACCACGTAGACACCCGGCTTGTTGAAGTTGTACGTGACCGACTCGCTCTTCTCCTTGGTCTTCTCCCCGGCCTTGGAAAGGGTCCCGGAGACATGTGCGTCCATGCTGCTGATGACCCAGCTGGCCGAGTAGCTGGCGCCTGCGGACACTTCGCGCCCGGAGGTGACCGTCTGCCGGTAGGTCGCCGACTTGGTATAGGAGCCGGTGCCGTGCTTGGGGATGTTGATCTGCTTCGCGTGGGTAATCACCCAACTGTTGTTCAGGCTGGTCCATTTCGCGGACTTGTAGCCGGGCTCGCAGACGAGCGGTGCTGCATCCGCCGAGCCCGCCGGGCCCAGCGCCACCAAGGAGACGGAGGCCAGACCAGCGGTCAGTACCGTCGACAGGAATCTCTTACTCATGCTACTTCCCCCGCTTTTCTTCAGTGGCCCCTTACCTGCGGGCCACATGGTCACCGACCCGCCCAGTTGGCGAGGGCCGGTCAAGCCACCCTATTGCGGGACGATCACGGAATGCTCGTGATTTAAGCGGGACTTGAGCATTCTGAAGGGACCTGACACGGGGGCTGTGGTTTGTGAGGCGTACGGCAGCACCGCTGTTCGGCGCGCGAGACAGGGGATCAGCGCCTGCGTCGAGCCGAGTCGGTCTGCGTTCGTGGTGCCGGGGCGCGCGCTCACTTCCGGGAAGGGAAGGCCTCGTCGAGCGTCGGGACGGAGAGGTGGTCGGACGTCATGGCGTCCAGGACGTCGTCCACCCGCAGATAGCGGCCCTGCTGGACCGCCGGTGTGATCCTGCCGATCGTGCCGGCCTTGCGGAGGTGGAACACGGTCCATCGGCGCGGGAACGGGTCCTTGTCCAGAGGCTCCCCGTCACGCAGGATCTGCCGCGTCTGCGTACTCGCGTTGCGGGTTCCGTCGATCTCCTGGTTGATGGTCTCCACTGCGTCGACCCCGAAAACCGTCCCGCTGCCGCCCCGTTGGTACATCACGAGCATCCGGGGGCGGGCGAGGGCCACGTGTTTGCTGTCGAGCGGGCAGATGTACGCGCTGTGCGCGGCGAGGTCCTGCATGGCCTGCTCGTTCGCCGGCACGATCACCGCGTGGTTGTGCAGGGAGCGGAACCAGCCGAGCGCGGTCTCCTCGTTCCACACGAGCTTGTTGCGGTTGCGGAACGCGGGATCGGCGACCAGGCCTCTGTACCCCATCAGCTCGATGCTGCGCGGCGGACGTCCCACCAGGGCGCCGAAATCGGCCCTGGTCAGGACCTCGGGCAGTTCGTCGAACCAGTTCGTCATCGAGCTAGACCACCGTGTGCTTGAGGAAGGCCGCCCAGGCGGCGGGGGAGAGGGTGAGCGCGGGGACGGTGAGGTCCTTGGAGTCGCGGACGTGGATGGCGTGGGGGGACGTGGCGACCTCGATGCAGTTGCCGCCGTCATCGCTACTGTGGCTGCTTTTGAACCACTGGAGGTCAGTGCTCATAGGCTCTTTGCTGCCTGTTCAATCAGTTTCCGTGACTCTTCTGGGTTGAGAGCCTGTGTCCGCACAATGCCATATCTGGCGAACAGCCTTCCCAGATGGTCCGGTTCGCTGACAAGGAAGTTCCGGGTGTGCACCTCCAGGTACGCCAGCCGCCGTCGGTCGTCGGTCTCCAGCAGGACGAAGGACCCACTCAGTCCCCCGTGTGTCTCCCGCTGCGGCGGCATGACCTGCATGTGCACGTGCCGCAGCCGACTGACCTCAAGAATGTGGTGGAGCTGCGCCCGGTGTACGTCCCGTCCGCCGATGGGTCGGTTGAGCGCGCCGACCTCCAGGACGAAGCTGATGTCCGGCAACCGTTTGCGGGTCAGCATGTGTTGTCGTGCGAGACGGCCCGCGACCAATCCCTCGATCTCGTCATCGTCAAGGGGCGGGCAGGCGCCTCTGAACAGGGCACGTGCGTGCTCCTCGGTCTGGAGCAGTCCGGGCACGACGTGGGACTCGTATTCGTACCGCGCCCTGGCTGTAGCTTCCTCCTCGGCGAATGGACCGAACCAGGAAGCCACGCGGCTGGACGTCAACTTCCCACCTGCGGCGATCAGAGCACCGTCGGCACCGAGCGCGGCGTCGGCCTGTGGAGTGAAGCCCCCTTTCGGTGGGCGGTCCCCCCGCTCCACCATCGCCACCTGCGACTTGGAGAAACCGATCTTCTGCCCCAACCCCTCCTGGGAGAGCCCGGACCGTTCGCGGTAGTGCCGCAACAACGCCCCGAACATCTCGGCGTTACCGCCCCCGTTACTACTGGTGTGCACAGCCTGACCCCCAAGTGCACAACAGTGCACAGACGCCTTGTGTCCCTGGTCACGGTACGTGTGAGTGCCGACGCTTTCCGTATGGATCAGAAAAATTCACCGGACCTGATGCCCTCCTGGATCCCCGCGACGGGTCACGCGCTCCGTCTCGCCGGGATCCACTTCGACGCCGTACGGATCATCGGCATCCTGGGGGAGCAAGTGGCGTACGAGATCATGCAGTTCACGGACTTCCAGGCCGGGCCCATCGTCCGCTCGCGGATCGGTGAGCGGAGCATGTACTTCCTGCTGCCGCCCGGGAGCGCCCGTGCGCACCGATGGCCCGTCGGGGCCGAGGCGTTGGTGCGGGAGGGGGCGGCCTTCGTGGGGGTGCCCGCCGCGCACGGGCTGACGTACCCGCTGGACTGGCGTTCTCTGCCGACAGCTCAAGTCCCGTTCGTGGATGCGGAACTGCTGTTCGAGCTGCTGCGGGAGGTGGTCGACGGCGAGATCCGTGCTGTACGGTGATCGCGTCATTACGCTCCGTGCACTTCCGCGCATGGGGCGGCCCCCGGCGGTGTTACCAGCACCAATCCGAGGGCCTTCACCCCACGATGGATACAGAGGTCCACCGAGAATGCTTTGCCATGCTATCTCGCCGTCCTACGGCTACGTGAAGGCGTCGCACGACGTCGTCCGTCATCCGAAGCTCAACAGCGACGCGAAGATCCTCATCGCCTACGTGCAGGGCCTCCCCGAGAAGTGGGCCGGTCGGCCCCTCGGTGAGCACGCCAAGCGGCTCGGCCTGAAAGGGCGCGCCTATCAGAAGGCCAAAGGGCTGCTCAAGGAGTTCGGGTACCTCCACGAGCGGCGGAGGCAGGACGATGGCGGGCTCTGGGTGACCGATCAGCTCATGTCCAATGTCCCGCTCACGGACCGTGAGGCTCGGCGCATCCATGACAAAAGAGCTGGATCGCCGCAGGTGGGACCGAGTGATCACTCTCCGACGGTCGGTCAACCGAGTACTCGGTCGGTCGGTGGTTACCTACCCAAGGGTGAAGAACAAGAGAAGAACTACTCCCACCCACCCACCGAAGAGCCCGAGCCTTCGGACGAGATGGCGGAGGTCGAGCCCGCCGATCCTCAAGTCATCCAGGCCGAGCGCGTGTTGCTCTCCCTCCGGCATGCCGACCCCCAGCTGCGTCTCGGCGCTCGTGAGGCCCGTAGCCTCGCCGGGACGGCCGCCGACTGGCTGCGGCGTGGGGTGAACGCGGCGGAGCTGCGGCTCGCGCTCAGCAGGGGGCTGCCCGAGGACGGGGTGCGGTTTCCGCGTGGGTTCCTGGCCAAGCGGCTGGAGGTCCTGATGCCGGAGCCTCTGCCCGTGGAGCCGCCTGTTCCGGCGCCTCCAGCCCTCCGGCAGGTCATCGCGTGCGAGGCGCAGCAGGAGGGCGCCGAGCATGTCTTCCGGCCTGCGGGGGACGAGACCGTGTGCCGGCCGTGCAGGCAGGAGGCCGCCTGGGAGGCGCACACGGTCAAGTGGGTGCCGCCGCCTCTGCCCGACGACTACGAGAAGCCCGAGCCGCTGCCCTGGCGGGAGCGGGTCGCCGTCGTGCGGGCGGCCGACGCGGCCGTCTCGGAGTGAGGCGTACGGCTGTTCGCCGTGTGGCGGTAGTGCCCTCCGTGCGATGGAGCGAGGAAAGTGGGCGCGGGGGCCTGGACGGCGGACCGAGGAGGACCGATGGCGGATGCCGTGATGGAGCTGTGGAGCGGAGTGCGGGCGGCGCGTGACCCTGCGTGGGTGCGTGCGCAACTCTTGGCGGCCGGGCGGACCTTGTTCGCCGTGTACGGCTATGCCCATACCACCGTCGAGGATCTGTGCGCCGCCGCACACGTGGAAGTGCGGGCCTTCTACCGCGAGTTCGAGTCGCGTGAGGCGCTGCTCGTCGATCTGTACGACGAGGTGGCGACACGGGGCATGCAGGCGTCCGAGGCGGAGCTGTCCGCCGAGGGCATGGAGACCTGCCCGACCGAGGAGCGGGTCCGTCGTCTCTTCGACGCCTATGTCCAGGCCGTCACGCGGGATCCGCGCGAGGCGAGGGTGGCGTTCGTCGAGGTGCTCGGGGTGAGCAGGGAGATGGAGGACCACCTCACGATGTGGCGGTCGGTGTGGACGGAGTTCCTGACCCAGGAGGCCGAGCGCGCCAGGCAGCGCGGTCACGCGGTCGACGGTGACCTCGTCGTCGTGGTGAAGGTACTGACGCGGTCCGTCGATGAGCTCCTCGCACATCACGGCCGCCGCCCGCGCCAGGTGCCGCCCGCCTGGCTGACCAGCGAGTTCACCCGGTTGTCCATGGCCATGATCGGCCCGGCGGCCGGGCCTGCGGGCGTCTCCGGTTGACAACACCGGTTGCCGGGTCGGCAAATGGAACCATGGCAGCGGATGAGGCAGGCACAGAGGGCAGTGCGATGGGCGACGACGAGCTGTCGTCCGTCCTGACCGGCGTCGGGCCGCGGCTGCGCGCCCTGCGCACCGAGCGCGGGACGACGCTGGCGCAGCTGAGCGAGACGACCGGGATCTCGCTCAGCACGCTGTCCCGGCTGGAGTCCGGCGGCCGCAAGCCCACCCTGGAGCTGCTGCTCCCGCTGGCGAAGGCGTACGGGGTGCAGCTCGACGAGCTGGTCGGGGCTCCGGAGACCGGTGACCCGCGGGTCACCTTCCGCCCCTTCAAGCGGCACGGCATGACGTTCGTGCCGCTCACCCGGCACCTCAGCGGGGTGAACGCGTACAAGCAGGTCATGCCCGGCGCGACGGGCAAGGAGGGGCCGGTCGAGCAGCGGGTGCACGAGGGGTACGAGTGGCTGTACGTGCTCGCGGGGCGGCTGCGGCTCGTGCTGGGGGACCATGACCTGGTGCTCACGGCGGGGGAGGTGGCCGAGTTCGACACGCACACCCCGCACTGGTGGGGTGCGGCCGGGCCGGAACCGGTGGAGTTCCTCAGCCTGTTCGGACCGCAGGGGGAGCGGATGCACGTACGGGCGAAGCCGACGGGGAAGGGATGAGGGGTCGGTCGGGTGTTCGGGGCCCGTGGCTGGCAGGTCTTGCGCAACCCGGAGGACGGCGTCGGGCGGGCGTGCCAGACTTTGCCCATGACATCGCACGCACTGCATCTCACTGCCGCGGTCACGCACGAGGGTGACTGGTACGTGGCCCGCTGTCTCCAGGCAGAGGTGACCAGCCAGGGCGAGACCATCGAGGAAGCGCTCGCCAACCTCCGCGAAGCTTTGGAGCTCTACTTCGAAGACGCGCCGGCGCCCGAAGTCACCGATGTGATCACCGCCCCCGTCGAGGTCCGTGTCGCATGAGCCCTGCCGTACCGACGGGGCTGTCCGGCGCCGAGATCGCCAAAGCTCTGGAACGCGCGGGATTCGGGCACGTCGCCACGCGCGGCAGCCACGCCAAATACCGCAAGGACGGCCGCACCGTGATCGTTCCGCTGCACCGCTCTCTTGCGGCAGGCACCCTCCGTTCCATCCTGCGGCAGGCCGACTGGACGGTGGACGATCTCAGCCGATGGCTGAAGTAGCCACGGCGGCCGGTGGTCTGACCGCCGCCAGGGCGTACGGCCCGCCCAGCCCCCACGCCTGGTACATCGCGTCGGCGTAGGCGGCCGCGAGGCGGTGTTCGCCGGACGGGCCGGGGTGCGTGCCGTCGTAGGTGTCCGTGTGGATGTCGTAGCCCGGCGGGTGCGAGGCCAGCAGGATCGGGGACGCCGCCGTGTCGAGGTCGGCCACGGCCTTGGCGAGGAGTTCGTTGAAGCGGGCGCACTCGGCGGCGAAGGGGGCGTCGGACTCGGCCCGGATGTTCGGTATGACGGGGAGCAGCACGCACCTGATGTGCGGGTTCGCCGTGCGGGCCGCGGTGAGGAAGGTTCGGGCGTTCAGCGCGGTCTGCTCGCTGTCCGTGTAGAAGCCGAGGTCTATCAGGCCGAGCGAGACGAGCAGGACGTCCGCCCGGTGCTCGGCGACCGTGTCCGCGATCACCGGGGCCATGTGCAGCCAGCCCTCGCCCCAGCCGGCCAGGTGGCGGCGGGCGTCGGCGGGGAAGCCGGGGGCGGCGTACTCGGTCGAGGCGGCCGTGCCCGTACCGGCGTCGTACAGCTCGGTGCGCGGGCCGACGATCGCGTACGGACCGTCGAAGGCCGCTTCGAGGTGCTGCCACATGCGGTAGCGCCATGTGAAGTCCCCGGCGCGTCCGATGGTCATGGAATCGCCGACACACATGAAACGCATGGCGCCATCATGGCGGATCATGGCTCCGGCCTGCGACGTGACGATGGACACTTGTGCCATGCGTTCGTACCGACTGACCGTTCTCGCCGCCGCCGCGCTGCTGTCCTTCGCGTCCTTCGCGACGGCGGCGGTCCCTGCCGCGGCCGACGGCGGAGATGCCGACCGGAGCTTCACGATCGAGGACCCGCAGATCACCGAGTCCAGCGGCCTGGCCGCCAGCCGCGCCCACCCGGGGATCTACTGGACGCACAACGACAGCGACGACGGGCCGTACGTCTTCGCCGTCGACTCCCGCACCGGGAAGACCGTCGCGCGGATCACCATGAAGGGTGTGGGCGCGCCCCGGGACGTGGAGGCGATCTCGCTGGGGCCCGACGGGAACCTGTACGTCGGCGACATCGGCGACAACCTGAACGGCAGCTGGGACCACGTCTGGATCTACCGCTTCCCCGAGCCGAAGGAGCTCCGGGACGCGACGGTCCGGGCCACGCAGTTCGACGTGAAGTACGCGGACGGCGCGCGCAACGCGGAGGCGCTGATGGTCCACCCGAAGACCGGGCGCGTGTACATCGCGTCGAAGAACGAGAACGGCGGCGGGCTGTACGAAGGTCCCGCGAAGCTCTCGACGGGCGGGGACAACGTGTTCCGGCGGGTCGGGGAGGTGCCGTGGGTGACGGACGGGGCGTTCTCGCCGGACGGCAAGGAGCTGGTGCTGCGCTCGTACTTCAGCGCGCGCGGCTACGCCTTCGCGAACGGCCGGCTCGGCAAGGACTACGCGGTGGAGTCACCGCTGCTCCCGCAGTCCGAGTCGGTGACGTACACGGCGGACGGCTCGGCGCTGATGTACGGCTCCGAGGGCGAGCAGAGCGATGTGGTGCGGGTGGACCTGAAGAAGGCCGGGGGCGACGGGCCCGCCCGTGCGGGCGGCACGTCACCGTCCTCCGCGGGGAGCGCCGCGGGCGGGGACGGCGTGCCGGTGAAGGGCACCACGCTGACCGGGATCGCGGTGCTCGCCGGGATCGGCCTGCTGCTGTTCCTGGGACGGCGGCGCCGTCAGGGCTGAGCGCGCTACGTTTCGAGCGGGCGGACCTCGTAGTGCAGGGTCCGGTCCCGCTTGATCCGGTGCACGAGCGGGACGACCACGCCGTGCAGGACCGGGTACTTGCGGGAGAGCGTCCGGGCTGCGTGCGTGTTCTCCTTCGAGCCGGCCTGGAGGAGGCGGGCGTGTGCGGTGATCTGCGGTCCCGTCGGCCGGCCGCGCAGTGTGCACGGGCCGATCCTCACGACGGGGTGGTTGCGCATCCGCTCCACCTTCCACGCCGAGGAGAACGTACGGATGTAGGCGTGGTCGCCCTCGACGGCGATGTTGACGGGGGTGTCGGCATGCGTCCCGTCCTGGCGCCGCGTGCTGAGCAGCACGGCGTACTGCTTCACGAACGGCCGCAGGTCGGGGATCGTCTCCATACGTTCCATCCTCCGCCGTCCCGGCGTCGTGTCATCCGCGCGGGCGGTGCGGAACGGGCGATTCGAAGGCGGTGACAGGCCCCGGCGTAAGGTCGTCGGCCTATGACGACGACGAACCCCGGGCCCGCGCCCTTCGCCACCACCCGCCTCGACGCGGAGCCCTTGCAGGTGGCACACGCGGACGAGATGGCGGCCGTGCTCGCCGACCCGGCCCTGCACGCCTTCACCGGCGGCGCCCCGCTGCCGGCCCAAGAGCTACGGGCCCGCTACGCACGGCAGACCGCCGGTTCGCCGGACCCGGACGAGCTCTGGTGGAACTGGGTGCTGCGCATCCGGGGCGAGGACCGGCTCGCGGGCTATGTGCAGGCGACGGTGGACGTGACCGGGGCGCAGGCGGAGATCGCCTGGGTGACCGGGGTGGAGTGGCAGGGGCGGGGGTACGCCAAGGAGGCGGCGAAGGGACTTGTCGCGCACCTGTTGGGCGGGGGAGCGGTCCGTACTGTCGTTGCCCACGTCCATCCCGACCATGCGGCGTCTGCTGCCGTGGCGGAGGCGGCGGGGCTGGTGCGGACCGGGGAGTGGGAGGACGGCGAGGAGCGGTGGCGTCGGGACGCCCCGGCGAGCTCTGTGTCCTCAATCGCCGGACGGGCTTGACTGCGCCCTGCCGGCCTTGATCAGCTCGGCGACGTCCAGGATCACTTCGGCGCCGATCGAGTCGGGGAGCGGGGCCTCCTGGCCGGGGGCGTACACCTCGTGGCGGTCGTAGGTGCCGCCGACGGGCTCCGTCAGGACGTGGACGCGACCGTGCTTGCGGTCGAGGATCACGTAGACGGGGATCTTGGCCTCGGCGTACGCCGCGACCTTGTGCCGCAGGTCGCTCTTGTAGTTGCTGGAGGTGACCTCCAGGACGAGGCGGAACACGGCCGGGTCGTAGCAGTTGTTCTGGAGCCTGTGCGCGTCGAGATCGGCGTCGACGAGGGCGAGGTCGGGGATGGCGTAGTCCTCGGGGCCGCCCGGCAGCCAGAGACCGATGCCCTGGAGGACTGCCGAGTCCCCGTCGTCGAGTCCGGCCGCGATGAACGGCCGCATGAGCTTGGTAAGAGCGCGGGCGTGCGGGCCGTCCGGGGGTGGGGCCACGGTGATGACGCCTCCGATGATCTCGACGCGACGTCCGGGAAGCTGCTCCGCGAGCCTGTCGGCTTCCTCGAGCAACGACAGCTCCGGCCCGTCGTCACAGGGGTGCTCGACTGCTGCTGCAGACAACATTGCGGCCCTCCTGAACTGGCTGGTGTCGAGACCATCATCGTAGGGCGGAACGGCCGCAGAGCGTGTTTCTGGCATATGCCACTCGGGCGAGTGAAGCAGAAACGGCCCTGCACACCTCGCGGTGCACAGGGCCGTTCCGGAGCGTACGGGCTACAGCTTCTCGATCACGTAGTCGATGCACGCCGTCAGCGCCTGGACGTCCGACGGGTCGATCGCCGGGAACATCGCCACGCGCAGCTGGTTGCGGCCCAGCTTGCGGTACGGCTCCGTGTCGACGATGCCGTTGGCGCGGAGCACCTTGGCGATCGCGGCGGCGTCGATCTCGTCCGCGAAGTCGATCGTGCCGATGACCTGCGAGCGCTTGGCTGCGTCCGTGACGAACGGGGTCGCGTACTTCGACTCCTCGGCCCAGCCGTACAGGTGGCCGGAGGAGGCGGCCGTGCGGCCGGTGGTGAAGTCCAGACCGCCCTGGGTGTTCATCCAGGTCAGCTGCTCGTTCAGGAGGAACAGCGTGGCGAGCGCCGGGGTGTTGTACGTCTGGTTCTTCAGGGAGTTGTCGATCGCGGTGGGCAGCGAGAAGAACTCCGGGACGTGCCGGCCGGAGGCGTGGATGCGCGCCGCGCGCTCCAGGGCCGCCGGGGAGAAGACGCCGATCCACAGGCCGCCGTCGGAGGCGAAGGACTTCTGCGGGGCGAAGTAGTAGACGTCCGTCTCGGCGATGTCGACCGGCAGGCCGCCCGCGCCGGAGGTGGCGTCCACCAGGACCAGGGAGCCCTCGTCGGCGCCCGCGACGCGCTTGATGGGCGCGGCGACACCGGTCGAGGTCTCGTTGTGCGTGAAGGCGTAGACGTCGACGCCCGCCTCGGCCTTCGGGTCCGGGTGGGTGCCCGGGTCGGAGGCGATGACGGTCGGGTCGGCCAGCCACGGGGCGAGCTTGGCGGCCTTCGCGAACTTCGAGGAGAACTCACCGAAGTTGAGGTGCTGGGACTTCGACTCGATCAGGCCGTGCGTCGCGATGTCCCAGAAGGCGGTGGAGCCGCCGTTGCCCAGGATCACCTCGTATCCCTCGGGGAGGGAGAAGAGGTCGCGCACGCCGTCACGTACCGCGCCGACCAGGTTCTTCACCGGGGCCTGGCGGTGGGACGTACCGAGAAGAGACGTACCGGTGGCGGCCAGCGCGTCGAGCGCCTCCGTCCGCACCTTGGAAGGACCGGCGCCGAAGCGTCCGTCGGCGGGCTTGATGTCAGCGGGAATCTGGATGTCGGCCACGAGTCGGAGCGTAGCGGGTCGGTGGGGTGGTCAGGCGGCCTGTCCGTCGGGTGAGACGCGCGCACGGAATCAGCCCGTCCGCCGTTTGAGGACGGCCGCCCCCGCCAAATCAGCCCGTCCGGCGTTTGAGGACGGAAGCCTCCCGCCGGACCGGGGTTCGGGGCTTTGTCCTCAAGCGCCGGACGGGCTTGGGGTGGCCGGTTCCGGGGTTCGGGGTTCCGTCCTCAAGCGCCGGACGGGCTTGAAGTGGCTCGGCCGGCGCTTGAAGGTGGGGAGGGCGCGTCAGCCCAGGTCGACCGCGTCAGCCCAGCTCGACCGGGAGGTCGAACAGGTCGTTCTGGGTGACGATCGGCTTGTTGCGGAGCTCGGTGGCCGGCACGGCCAGCTCCAGCTCCGGGAAGCGCTCGTACAGGGCGGGGAGCGCGACCCCGGCCTCCAGGCGCGAGAGCGCGGCACCCGGGCAGACGTGCGGGCCGTGGCCGAAGGCGATGTGGCGGTTGGGGGTGCGGGTCGCGTCGAACTCACCGGCGGTCGGGCCGTACTGCGCCTCGTCCCGGCCCAGCGCGCCGAAGGACACGATCAGGGCCTCGCCCTTGGGGAGGACCTTGTCACCGACGGCGACGTCCTCCGTCGCGAAGCGGATCAGGACGTGGGAGGTCGGGGTGTTCCAGCGCAGGGTCTCCTCGATCACGTTCTCCCACGGCAGCTCGCCGGTCAGGACCTGCTTGCGCTGTTCGGGGTGCGTCTCCAGGGCGACGACGGCGTTCACGATCAGGCTGATCGTCGTCTCGTGGCCCGCCGCGATGATCAGCTGGAGGGTGTTGACGATCTCCTCGTTGGTGAGGTGGTCGCCGTCCTCGGAGGCCGAGATCAGGGCGCTGGTCAGGTCGTCGCCCGGCTCGGCCCGCTTCGCGTCGACGATCTTCGTGAAGAGCGCGCCGAGGTCCGCCATCATCTGCGGGACCTCCTCCGGCGGCGTCTGCGTCGAGAAGAACTTCTCGAAGAGTTCCTTGAGGCGGGGGTGGTCGGCGCCGTCGACGCCCATCAGCTCGCTGATCACGTTCATCGGCAGCGGGTAGGCGAACTCGGCCTTCAGGTCGACCTTCTCGCCCTTGGGCAGGGCCGCGAGACGGTCCAGGCTCGCGGTCGTCAGCGCCTCGATGCCCGCGCGCAGCCGCTCCACCCGCTTCACGGTGAGGGCCTGCGCCACCAGGGTCCGCAGCCGGCGGTGGTCGGCGCCGTCGACGGTCAGCATGGAGCGGCCCGGGTTGGCCAGGCCGATCAGCGGCCAGTCCATCGGGATCTCGCCGCGCTGCCAGGCGCCCCAGACGTTGATGTCCTTCACGATCCGGGAGTCGGTCAGCAGCTGCCGCGCCTCCGCGTGGTGCGTGACCGCGTAGCAGTGCACCCCGCCGGGCAGCTCCACCTCGGCGAGCGGGCCCGCGGCGCGCAGGGCGGCGCTCTCGCCGTCGAGGTCGGCGACGAACGGGTCGAGGGCGATGCGGGTCATATCTGGCCTCCGGGGGCGGATCCTGTGGCAGGGGTGGGAGTGAAGGCGACGGGCAGGTCCGTCAGGCCCCGCAGCCATGGGGAGGGGCGCCGGGTGAGCTGCTCGGCGGGGACGTCCAGGTCGATGTCCGGGAGGCGGTCGAGCAGGACCTCGATGCCGGTACGGGCGATGACCTCGGCGGTCTCCTGGGCCGGGAACGGGCAGCGGTGCTCGCCGTGGCCGAAGGAGAGGAAGGCGTTGTTGCCGCCGGTGAGCGAGGAGCCGTCGGTGCGCACCTGAGGGTCGGCGTTGGCGGCGGCGATACCGAGGAGCAGCAGGTCGCCCGCCTGGATGTGGCGGCCCCCGAGGTGGGTGTCGCGCGAGGCCCAGCGGCCGGCGACGTTCTGCGTCGGGGTGTCCTCCCAGAGGACTTCGTTCATGGCCTCGGCGACACTGTGCCGGCCGCCGGAGAGCGAGGCGGCGAACCGGTCGTCGGTGAGCATCAGCCGCAGCGAGTTGCCCATCCAGTCGGCCGTCGGCTGGTGCCCGGCGGCCATCATGACCATGAGGTCCTGGACGATCTCCTCGTCCGTGAAGCCGCCGGGGTCGGCCAGCATCCGGGTGGCGACGTCGTCGTCCGGTTCGGTGTGCTTGTCGGCGAGCAGCTGGAACATCGACGTACCGAGGTGCTGCTGGCCGGCCAGGGCGCGTTCCCGGCCGTCGATCATGTCGTTGATCGAGCCGACGAGCACGTCGCCGACCTCGTCGCTGAAGCCGTAGATCCTGGCCAGGACGCGGGCGGGGAGCAGCATCGCGTACTCGGCGATGATGTCGGTCGAGCCCTTGGAGCAGAACTGGTCGATCAGTGCGTCGGCGAACTCCTCCGCGTACCGCTTGAGGGCGAACGGGTCGACCGCCTCCAGGGCGTTGCTGATCATCCGGGCGCGCTCGACGTGCCGGGGGCCGACCGTGTAGAGGATCGACGGCTGCTTGCGGCCGATCATCGGGAGCAGCGGCCAGTCGTCGGGGATGCGCTCCCACTGGTTCCAGAGGTCGGAATCGCGGCTGAACAGCACCGGGTCGCTGGTGACCTGGTGCAGTTCGCGGTAGCCGAGGATCAGCCAGGCCGGGACGTCGCCGTCCAGGACGACGGGGGCGACGGCGCCGTGGTCGCGGCGCATCTCCCGGTACAGCTGGGTGGGTTCGGTCTGGAACCGGGGCCCGGACAGCGGTGCGCGTCCGTGCGCCGGGCAGCCCGGGGGCGGTTCGGGTGGCTGGGTCACGGGGTGGGCTCCGGGGTCTTCTCCGGAGCGGTCTCCGGACGGGCGGAGGCGGAGGAGCCGGCCATGCCCCGCGAGAGGGCGTAGAGGTGCTCCACCAGCGTGATCAGGACGTACTTGCTGGAGGACCGGTCCCGGGCGTCGCATTCCACGAGCGGTACGTCGTCCGAGAGGGCGAGTGCCTCGCGGATCTGCTGCTCGGTGTGGAGCGGGCCGCCGAAGTCGTTGCACGCCACGATGAACGGGGTGCCGTGGTGCTCCAGCCGGTCGATGGCGTACCAGGAGTCGGCGAGGCGACGGGTGTCGACGAGGACGACCGCGCCGAGCGTTCCGGAGAACAGCCGGTCCCACAGGTACCAGAAGCGCTCCTGGCCGGGTGCGCCGAACAGGTACAGCACGGAGCGTGCGTCGAGCGTGATGCGGCCGAAGTCGAAGGCGACGGTGGTGGACGTCTTCGACTGCACCCCGTCGAGGTGGTCGACGGCCTCGCCCGCGCGGGTCATCGTCTCCTCCGTGTTGAGCGGACGGATCTCGCTCACGGATCGGACCATGGTGGTCTTGCCGACCCCGAAGCCACCGACGACGACTATCTTCAGTCCGTTGTCGGCCGTGGCCTGCAGGGCGGCACGGTCAGAGGTTGCGGAGTCCAACGAGCACCTGTTCCAGGATGTCGGGGTCGGGGAACCGGTCCGCGACACGTGCTGTACGGGGGTGGCGTGCGCTGATCCGGCCGGTGTCGAGCAGATCGCACAGCAGGATGCGCACGATGCTGACGGGCAGGTTCAGCCCCGCGGAGAGCTCGACGACCGCGGTGGGCCGTTCGCACATCCGCAGGATCGTGACGTGCTCCGACTGCATGCCGGGGGCCGGCTCGCATTCGGAGACGACCAGCGTCACCAGGTCGAAGGCGGCCGAGTCGGACCGGCTGCGGCCACCGGTGAGGGTGTAGAGCCGGTCCGGGTCGTCGTCCCGGCCGGGGCGGGGGCGGGGAGTCATACGGTCGCGGTTTCGGAGACCTCGGCGGACTCTCGCGGCGGGGCGACGAGGTGCTCGCCGAGCTGCTCGACGAGCTCGCTCATGTTGTGGCCGACGAGGCCGACGTCGGCGTCCTCGGAGGCGACGACCGCGAGGTGGGCGCCTGCGCCGGCCTCCACGATGAACAGCACGCCGCCGTAGAACTCGGTCATGGCGGAGCGTACGCCGCCGGTGCCGTCACCGAACTCGACGGACGCGCCGTGCGAGAGGCTCTGGATTCCGGCCGAGATCGCGGCCAGCTGGTCCGCCTGGTCGACGGAGAGCTCGGGGGTCCGGCACAGCTTGAGGCCGTCCCTGGACAGCACGAGGGCGTGACGGGCGCCGGGGGTGCGCTCAAGGAGCCCCTCCAGCAGCCAGTTGAGCTTCTCGTCGGTGGTCGCGGTCATCGGGTGTTGCCTTCCGGGTGCGGGGAGTTGGGCCGTACGGCCTGGCGGAAGCTGCTGAAGCGGGCTGCCTGGGCCTTGGGGTCGGACGTACGGGTCCGGGGGGTGGAGCCGTCGGCCGTTTCGGCCTCCGACGGTTCGGAGGCCGCCCGGGCGCGGGACTCGGCGGCGGCGAGGGTGCGGCCGCGCGAGCGCTTGGGCAGGCCGCTCTCGCCGAACCGGGGGAGGGCGCCGGTGGTCTCCGAACCGGAGTCGGAGCGCAGGGGCTCCTGGGCGCGGGTGGTGTCGGTGGACGGGGCGGGCGATGCGTCGGGTGATGCTTCGGTGCGTTCGGCGCCGGACGCGTGGACCGGTTCGGGCTCACGCGGGGCGGGGACGACCGGCTCGGCTGCGGGCTCGGGGGCCGGCATCGGGGTGCGGGTGATGATCTCCTGCGGGAGCATCATCAGCGCGCCCGTGCCGCCGCGCGCGGAGGGCCGGAACGAGACGGTCAGACCGTGCTTGCGGGCGAGGCGGCCGACGACGGCGAGGCCGAGGCGGGTGCCGGAGAGGCCGGTCAGGTCCTGGTCGGTCGCGGAGACGGCCCGCTCCGCGCGGCGCAGCTGCACGTCGCTCATGACCAGGCCGCTGTCCTCGACGGTCAGCACGATGCCGGCCGGGACCTCCTCCACGTACACATGGACCTCGGCCGTGGGCGGCGAGAAGTTCGCGGCGTTGTCGAGGAGTTCGGCCAGGGCGTGCATGACGCCCTCGGCGGCGTGACCGGCGATGGCGACGTCGCTCGTCGAGTGGAGGCGGATGCGCTGGTAACCGCTGATCCGGCCCATCGCGCCGCGCAGGATGGACTCCATCACGATCGGCTTCGCCCAGCGCCGCCCGGAACGGGCACCGGTCAGCACGGCGATGGAGTCGGCCAGCCGGCCCGCCTGGGCGGTGCGGTGGTCCAGGTGCAGCAGGTCGCCCAGGACGTCCTCGGCGGAGTGCCGGTGCTCCATGTCGCGCAGGTCGGCCAGCATGCTGGTGGCCAGGGCCTGCATCCGGCCCGCGGCGTTGGCGCAGGCGGCGACGGCTGCGGAGCGCTCGGTGTCACTGCGGGCGGCGCGGGCCTTGAGGCGCGCGTTGTCGGCGGTGAGCCGCTCGGCGCCGGCCGCGGCCTCCTTGGCGACGCGGGCCGTCTCGGCGGCCGCGGCGGCCTTGATCCTGGCGGTCTCGGCGGTGAACCGCTGGGCGTCGGCGGCGGACGCCGACACCATCCGTGAGGTCTCGGCGGTGAACCGGCCGCTTTCGGCGGTGAGCAGCTCGCGCAGCCGGCGCGCGGTGATGCGGGCGTGGACGGCGGCGGCGACGGCGGCGGAGAGCAGCACGGCGGCGGCGCTCGACCCCCAGGCCACTGCGGTCCTGGCCGAGTCGGGAGCGGCAACGGCCGCCCACAGACACAGGGATCCGGTGAGGGCCACGGTGACCAGCAGGGCCAGTGCGGTCGGCCGGGTTGAGGGGCGCAAGCGGAGTCCTTGGGGGGCGGACGGTGACGGATGGGACGGTTCGGGCGAGTCGCGACTGTGGTGATCAAATGCGACAACTGGAACAGGGAATTCCCTGACAAGTCTGGGTCACTATATGAGAATTGACGATCTGTTTGGGAAGAACTTGTGGTGTTCTCTGTTCCATTTGTGTTTGCAGGCCGGGCATATTCCGACGTACTGACGTAATCGGCGGAAACGTGCGGGGCCGTCGGGCGGGGCGACCGGCCGGGTATGCCGGGCCGACGGCATCCTTGCCGGATGGCATCCGGCAACGCTCACCCCGGTGGCACCCCCACCGCTCTCGTCCGTGAACTGCGCGCGTCCGTACGGGGCGAGGTCGCCTTCGACGCCACGGCGCGGGCCCTGACGACGATGGACGCCTCCAACTACCGGCGGGTGCCGCTCGGGGTCGTCGCCCCGCGCGACGCCGACGACATCGCCGCCGCACTCGCCGTCTGCCGGGCGCACGGCGTGCCCGTCGTGCCGCGCGGCGGCGGTACGTCCATCGCCGGGCAGGCCACCGGCACCGGCGTCGTCCTCGATCTCACCCGCCATCTGCGGACCATCGTGGACCTGGACGCCGGTTCCCGTACCGCCGTGGTCCAGCCGGGCGTCGTCCTGGACGACCTGAGGGCCGCCGCCGCCCCGCACGGGCTCACCTTCGGCCCGGACCCCTCCACGCACAGCCGCTGCACCATCGGCGGCATGATCGGCAACAACTCCTGCGGCTCCCACTCCGTCGCCTGGGGCACCACCGCCGACAACGTCCACGCCCTCACCGTCGCCCGCTACGGCGGCGACATCCTGCGCCTGGCGCCCGGTGCCGGGGGCCCCGCCGGGCTCCGCGAGCTGATCACGGGAAACCTGGCCCTCCTGCGTACCGGATTCCCCGAACTGCCGCGTCGCATCTCCGGATACGCGCTGGACGCCCTGCTGCCCGAGAACGGCCCCGACCCCGCCCGCGCGTTCTGCGGCAGCGAGGGCACCCTCGGTGTGGTGACGGAGGCGACGCTGCGGCTGGTCGAGGCCCCCGCCGCCCGCGCGCTCGTTGTCCTCGGTTACGCCGACGAGTCCGCGGCCGCCGAAGCAGCCGCCGGCCTCCTCCCCTTCCACCCGCTGACCGTCGAGGGCATGGCCGCCGACCTCGTACGCGAACCGGCCGGGCTGCCGCGCGGCGGTGCCTGGCTCTTCGCCGAGACGGGCGGCGCCACCCCGGCCGAGGCCCGTGCCCACGCCGAGCGCCTCGTCCGGGCCGCCTCCGCGGACGCGGTGGACGCCGCCGTCGTCACCGACCCGGCCGGGCAGCGGGCCCTGTGGCGGATCCGGGAGGACGCGTCGGGGACGGCGACCCGGATGCCCGACAGCAGTGAGGCCTGGCCCGGGTGGGAGGACTGCGCCGTGCCGCCCGCCCGGCTCGGCCCCTACCTCCGCGACTTCCGTGCCCTGCTCGCCGAACACGGCCTGCGCGGAACCCCGTACGGGCACTTCGGCGACGGCTGCATCCACGTCCGCATCGACTTCGACCTGCTGAGCGACGCGGGCGTGGCCCGCTTCCGCCGCTTCTCCGAGGACCTCGCCTCGCTCGTCGTCGCCCACGGCGGCTCGCTGTCCGGCGAACACGGCGACGGCCAGGCACGCGCCGAACTCCTCCCCCGGATGTACGGGGACGAACTCGTCGCCCTCTTCGCCCGGTTCAAGGACCTCTGGGACCCCGACGGCGGCATGAACCCGGGCATCCTCGCCCGCCCGGCCCGCCTCGACGAGAACCTCCGCTTCGAGGTGCTCCCGAAGAAGCCGGTCGACGTCGCCTTCGGCTACCCGCACGACGGCGGTGACTTCTCCGCCGCCGTGCGCAGGTGCGTCGGAGTCGCCAAGTGCCGTACGGAGCAGACCTCGGGCCCGTCCGTGATGTGCCCCTCCTTCCGCGCGACCGGCCAGGAGGCCCACTCCACGCGCGGCCGGGCCCGGCTGCTCCACGAGATGCTGGCCGGGGCCGCGGGCGGCGTGATCACGGACGGCTGGCGCTCGACGGAGGTACGGGACGCGCTCGACCTCTGCCTGTCCTGCAAGGGCTGCCGCAGCGACTGCCCGGTGGGCGTCGACATGGCCACGTACAAGGCGGAGTTCCTGCACCACCACTACCGCGGGCGGCTGCGCCCGGCGGCGCACTACGCGATGGGGTGGCTGCCGCGGTGGCTGTGCCTCGCGTCCCCCTTCGCGGGCGCGCTGAACGCCCTGGCCCGGGTGCGCCCGCTCGCCGCCCTCGCCAAGCGGGTCGCGGGCATCGCGCCGGAACGGGGGATCCCGGTGCTCGCGCGGGAGAGGTTCACGCGGTGGCTGAACCGGCGCCGGGGCAGGGGGACGTTCATCTTCTCCAGCGACCGGATCGCCACCCTCTGGCCCGACACCTTCACCGAGCATCTCTCGCCCGAGGTGGGACGGGCGGCGGTGACGGTTCTGGAGGCCACGGGCCGCCACGTGCTTCCCGCCGGACGAGGCCTGTGCTGCGGCCTCACGTACGTCTCGACGGGCCAGCTCGACCGGGCGCGCAAGGTGATGCGCCGCACGCTGGACCGGCTGGGCGGCACGTTGGGCGACCCCGTCATCGTCCTGGAGCCGAGCTGTGCGGCGACGCTCCGTACGGACCTGCCGGAACTCCTGCCGGACGACCCGCGAGCGGGCGAACTGGCGGGCTCCGTGCACACGCTGGCCGAGTACCTGGAGGCGTACGCCCCCGACTGGGAGCCCCCGCGCCTCGACCGCCCGGTCATCGGCCAGACGCACTGCCACCAGCACGCGGTCCTGGGTGCTGCGGCGGATCGCCGGCTGCGTGAACGGGCCGGGTTGGGCGGTGAGCTGGAAGGCGGATGCTGCGGTCTGGCGGGCAACTTCGGCTTCGAGCGCGGCCACTGGGAGGTGTCGGTGGCGTGTGCGGAGGACCGGTTGCTTCCGGCGGTGCGGGGTGCGGCGTCCGGTGCGGAGGTCCTGGCGGACGGGTTCTCGTGCCGGACGCAACTGGCCCAGGTGGGAGGTGTGCGGGCGCGGCACCTCGCGGAGGTGCTGGCGGAGGGGCTGGAGCGGGGAGCGCGGCACTAGCGCAGCGAGGGGTGCGATTCCTGGCATGCGGTCCACAGGTCCGGGTCCAGGATCTTGACGCGCCTGTCCCGGTCCTGCTCACGGGCGGGGGCCGACGTCTCGGAACCGGTCCCCGCTGTCCTGGTCAACCATGATCCCTTCATGGCAGTGTGTGCCCGCGCCGACGAGCGGCTGCAGAGCCGCACCAGCAATCCGGAGGACCCGGTGTGCTGAGGGCACCGGAGGACCCGGTGTGCTGAGGGCCGAGGGCATCGGCGCACATCCATGGGGAGGGGAACACCACACATGCGGAAGCATCTCGTGCGGGGCCTGGCGACGCTCGCCGGTCTCACGCTCACGTGTACGGGTCTGAACGCGGCGAGCGCGGAGTCGGCCGCTGCCAAGGACGTGAACGGCTGCACGGTGGGCTACTGGTGCGGATGGTCGCGCGCGGACGGCACCGGGACGCGGTACATGACGAAGAAGAACGTCGCGGACCTGGGCAGCTGGGACAACAAGATCCGGTCGCACGTCAACCGCACGAACCTCATCGCCTGCACCTATGAGAACAAGAACTACGCTGCGGCTGAAGGCTACTTCGCCGAGGTTCCCGCCGGTACCGGCCTGGCGTACAGCACCGACACCCCTCCGACGACCAGCTCGATCAAGTTCGTCCGTACGGAGCGTGAGTGCGGACGGACCGCCTCTCCCTACTGGTACTCCGAGACGTCTCCCAAGGCCCTGGGCTTCGGTGACATGAACGGCGACCGCAGGGCCGACGTGCTGGCCCGCGACAAGGTGGGACGGCTCTGGTTCGCCTCGGGCAACGGGACCGGCCGCCTCGTCGGCGCGGGCGGCTGGAACGCCATGAACGCCCTCACCCGGCACGGGGACTTCAGCCGCGACGGCCGCGAGGACCTCATCGCCCGCGAGGCGTCCACCGGCAAGCTCTGGCTCTACCCGGGCACCGGCACCGGTTCCCTCGGCGCACGCAAGCTGATCGGTGCGGGTGGCTGGAACGGCATGAGCAACATCACCGCCTTCGGTGACCTGACGGGCGACGGCCGCTCCGACCTGATCGCGCGCGAGGTGTCCACGGGCAGGCTCTACGTGTACCCGGGCACGTCGACCGGCAAGCTCGGAGGGCGCAAGGTCATCGGCACCGGCGGCTGGAAGGCCATGAGCGCGCTCGTCGGCGCCGGCGACGTGAACGGCGACGGCCGCCCCGACCTCTACGCCCGCGAGGCATCCACCGGCAAGCTCTGGCTCTACCCCGCCACGTCCACCGGCAAGCTCGGAGGGCGCAAGCTCATCGGCGCCGGGGGCTGGAACGCCATGGCGAACTTCATCGCCGTCGGCGACTTCACCGGCGACGGCCGTCCCGACCTCGCCACCGTGACCAACACCACGTACGCCATCGACGGCTACCGGGGCAACCCGGGCTGGCTCCTCACCTACCGAGGCCTGAGCAACGGCTCCCTGGCGCGTGGCGAGCAGACCAACGGCGACTGGTGGGGCCTGAACGGCTTCAGCTAGCAGGGCGTTGTCACGTCTCTGGGCAGAGGCCCTGAGCCGGCGCGTGCACCGGGAGTCCGAAGTCGGTGGCGGCTTCGGCCAGTTCGCTGTCGTACGTGACGAAGGCGGTGAGCCCCACCCGGAACGGATCGGCGGTCGCCAGGTGGAGGGAGTCGAGAGGGCCGAGTCTGCGGGTCTCATAGGCGGTCGCGCGCGCCAGCACGGTGCTGGTGAGGTCGACCAGGTAAACGCCTCGTACGGCCTGCGTCACGAAGTACGCGATGCGCTGGGGGTCGATGCCGGCCCGGACATTTCCTCAGTGGGCGGCGTCCCCCGCCACGATCTCGCGGGCCAGTGCGGCCAGGTCGGCGAGGGCCGGGTGGCCGGGTGCGTCGCGGCGGGCGAGCAGTACCGGGAGGGGCGGGGCGTCCACGAGCGGGCGGTAAGCGACCCCGGCGTGCGGGTGCATGCCGGCCGTCGACGCGGCCGAGACCCCGGTGCCGCGGCCTGCCGCGATGGCGGCCAGCCAGTCGTCCGTGTTCGCCACGGTCAGGGTGGCGGCGGGGCGGGCGGACGGCGGCCACAGGTCGGGGGTCGTGGTGCCCGAGACGGTGTTCAGGACGACGGTGCCGGTCGCGAGATCGGCCAGCCGGAGCGTGGCGCGGGAGGCGAGGGGGCCGTCCGCCGCCACGGCGGCCACCCGCTCCTCCTCGTACAGCACCTCCGTGACGAGCCCCGGCGCGTCGACGGGCCCGCGCAGCAGTGCGGCATCGACCTCGCCGCGGGTCAGTCCGGCGGTGCGGTCGTCGATGCGGCGGAGTTCCAGCGGGGTCTGCGGATAGCGCTCCTGCCAGCCGCGGAGCAGCGGGGTGGTGTACCGGCCGAACGCGGACCAGGCGTGCCCCAGCCGCAGCGGCCATCTGCGCAGCCCCTCGGTGTCCGTCGCCGCGTCGAAGGCGGCGACGGCGACGGCCGCCCGGTCGCGGAAGGCGATGCCCTCGGGGGTGAGGTCGAGGTGGTGGGTGGAGCGGTCGACGAGCCGGATGCCGAGGTGGCGCTCCAGGGCGGCCAGGGTGCGGGAGACGGCGGGCTGGGTGAGCCGGAGCCGGGCGGCGGCCCGGGTGATGCTGGACTCGTCCGCGACGGCGAGGAAGGCGCGTAGGTGGCGGATCTCGATGGCGCGGCCGGTGTTTCCGGCGTTCTCGCCCCTGTTCTCTCCCATGCTCATGCGTGTGGAGCATAACGGGAGCCCAATCGGCATTTCACGCGCCGCGCGCAGGTCCCTACGGTAAAGGGATGGGCCGCATGAGGTGAGTGCAGTATCTTCAATCGCGCAGTGCATTGTGTTGCACTTTCCGCTCCGCTCCGTGAAGGCAGCTCCGTGAAGGCAGCTCCGTGAACGCAGAAAGTCAGGCCACAGGTGAACGACCAGGGCACCGCCGCAGAACCGGCCGCCGCAGTCGCCGTCCCCGAGGCGGCCGCCGCCCTCGGGGAGCCGGGTGGCCCCGCCCGCGCCGGAGGGCGCAGGGCGGCGCTCGCCCCGATCGCGCTGGTGGTCGCGGGCGGGCTCTCCGTCCAGTTCGGATCGGCGGTCGCGGTGCTGCTGATGCCGAAGGCCGGCGCGCTCGGTGTCGTTACGCTGCGGCTCGCCGCCGCGGCCCTGGTCCTGCTCGTCGTCTGCCGCCCGAAACTGCGCGGCCACTCGCGCGCGGACTGGGGCACCGTGGTGGCCTTCGGCGTTGCCATGGGCGGCATGAACACGCTCTTCTACCAGGCCGCCGACCGCATCCCGCTCGGCGCCGCCGTGACCCTGGAGGTGCTCGGCCCGCTCGCCCTCTCGGTGTTCGCCTCGCGCCGCGTCGTCAACGTGGTCTGGGCCGGCCTCGCGCTGGGCGGTGTGCTGCTGCTGAGCGGCGGGGGCTTCGACCGGCTCGATCCGGTGGGCGCCGCGTACGCACTCGCCGCCGGTGCCATGTGGGCGGCGTACATCGTCTTCAGCGCCCGCACCGGCCGCCGCTTCCCGCAGGCCGACGGGCTGGCCCTGGCGATGGTGGTGGCGGCCGTCCTCTCACTGCCGCTCGGCATCATGGAGTCCGGCACGAAGCTCCTCGTCCCCTCCACGATCGGCCTCGGCGCCGCTGTCGCGCTGCTGAGCTCGGTCCTCCCGTACACCCTCGAACTCATGGCGCTGCGCCGGCTGCCCGCGCCCACCTTCGCGATCCTGATGAGCCTGGAACCCGCGATCGCGGCCACGGCCGGATTCCTCATCCTCGACCAGGCCCTCTCCACGACGGACGCCCTGGCCATCGCGCTGGTCATCGGCGCGAGCATGGGGGCGGTGCGCAGCCAGATCGGTCCTCGCCGGAACCGGAAGGCCCGGAAGGCCCGGAAGGCTACTGGGTGACCTGCGCGGTGACGCGCTGGACGGCCTTGACGGCGAGGTCGGCCCGGTCCACGTAGATGTGGTGCGCGCTTCCGGCGGCGGTGCTGAGCTTGCTGTTGCTGGAGATCCCGGCCCACTTGCGCTGCCCCTCGGCCCACACCTTCTCCAGGCCGCTCCCGTACGCGGGGAACGCGCCGAGGTACTTGGTGCCGTGCTGGATGACCTCCACCGGGATGTCCCCCGCCGGGCGCACCTCGGCGTCGGGGAAGGCGAGCTTCTCCGAGTTCTGGCCCTTGGCGACCTGGGCGGTCTGCGCACGCAGATCGCCGCTCTGGCCGGTGGCCGACGCGGGGATCACCTTCTCGATGTCACCGCTCGTCGTCGGCGAGGTGGCGTCCAGCAGAACCAGGCCCTTGACCCTGTCCTGGTGGTCGGGGGCGTACCGGGCGGCAACGAGCCCGCCCAGCGAGTGACCGGCCAGGACGACCGGGGTGTCACCGGCGACCTGGTCCAGCACGCCGGTGAGGATCTTCCCGCCGGCGGCGAGTGACTGGACGCCGGCCGGCTTGTCGCTCTTGCCCTGGCCGAGCCGGTCGAAGGAGCAGACCCGGTGCTGCGCGCTGAGGGTCTTGCGGAAGGCTGCCGTCGTGGTCAGGTCGTCGTCCAGCCCGGCGAGCACGACGACGACCGGCTTGCCGTCCGTCCGGCTGCCGGAGCAGGCGACGTTCACTGAACTGCCCTGGATGCTGATCTTCTTCGTTCCGGAGAGCCCGTCCAGGGCGGGCTTCGACACCGAAGGGTTGTCGTCCAGCCCGTCCAGGAAGCCCTCGTCGTCGTCCTCGCACGCCACGAGTCCCGCGCCGACCGCGGTGATGCACAGTGCGGCCAGGGCAGTCTTCCTGATGATGCGCGCCATTTCGTCCTCCGAACAGGGAAGGGAGTGGGGGGAGTTGTCCGTCTTTGCGGCTGTGTTCCTCCGCTGGCCCGAACGTTACGGAGACGGCGGCATCGAATCGTCACCTCACGGAGCTCACCTGCGGGTAGCTCGCACGGGGGACAGGGCGGCGGGCGGGGTGCCGGGGCGAGCATGGCTGGATAGTGCCCAACGCGTCGATACCGGTCGGTAGTTGAATCTGGAAATCCTGGCGCCCGAAAGTTTTGCGATGTCATGCGCGGTACATCATTTCGTACGGGTCTACTCGCATAGATAGATCCGCTGCCCCTGAAGTGCACGACTCACTCAGCAGGAGACCGCCTTGACCGCATCAACGCCGCTGCGCACCACCCTGATCGGGGTCGCGCTGGCCGCAACCGCTCTGATACCCCTCCAGGGCACCGCGTTCGCAGGGCAGAACGACCGGGCCGATTCCGCCACCGCACCGGTGTCTTCGGTCGCCGGCATCGAGGACGCCACCGCGCGCTCGCTCGCCCGGTCCCTGGCCGATCCGGCCTGGGAGAGACAGGTCCGGGAGGCGGCGCTGGCCGCCGATTCGGTGGATCTGCGGGCGCTGACCAGCGGCTCCACCACCTCGGCCGGCAAGCGCATCGCGCCGCAGGTCGCGGCGGCCGACCGGGGCGTCGGCGCCGCGAAGGGGCTGGGCGGACGGGTCGGTTCGCTGCTTCGGGTCGGCCTGGCGGACGCGTCGATGAAGGCGTCGCTCGCCGGAGGTGCGGCCCCGTTGGTGGCTGCCGCCCCGTCCGACGACGACGCGTCGGCCCTCACCGCGTACGACAGCGAGGGCGTCGCCCATGAGCTGTCCCTCGACTCCGTCCCCGACCGGCCCGTATACGTCGTCGACGTCGACGGCGCCAAGGCCGTCACCGAGGGCCTGAAGGTCGTCAACGAGACGCTGGAGGCGAAGGGGCTCGACGTGCCGGCCCCGGCCGCCCGGTTGAACGCCGCCGCTCCGACGGCCACCGCGGGGATCAACACCACCCTGATCAACTCGGTGCGGATCTCCGACGTCAAGGAGCCGTGGATCAAGGGTGACGCCGAGATCTTCACCCTGGTGACCGGCTTCGGCAAGGACGGCAAGCCGCGCGTCGACACCGTCGAGATGCCGTACCTGAACAAGGCCGCCACCACGTACTACCCGAACCAGGTCCTCGTGAACTGGTCGAACTACAAGTACGACATGGCCGACGCGGTCATGATGGAGGACGACGGCGACACCAACTACCAGGCGCTCGCCAAGGCCATCGTCACCGTCCTGCTGACGATCACCGACCAGGGTGTGTACATCCCCCTGGCCGATGCGCTCCTGGACGCCATCCCCGCGTCCTGGTGGACCGACGACCCCGACTACGTCGACTCCTGGTACACCCTGGCCAAGGCCACCAAGGGCACGCGCAACGGGGCGGCGGCCAATGGATGGATCAACGTGTCGCCGTACCACGTGCCGGCTCTCTGACCGGAATCCGCTGAATCGACTCCCGTCGTGCCCGGGGCCGGTGCTCCTTCTGGAGCGGCCGTCTCCGGGCGTGGCCGTGCTCCGCCCTCTCAACTTCCGGTCGGTCTAAGGTGATCGCGATATCCGACCTGGAGGAAACATGCCGGAACGCGACGATCTGCTCGCGCTTGTCACCGATCAGCGCACCAACTTTCTCTTCACCGTCGATCAGCTCGACGACACCCGGGCGCGCACCCGCACGACCGTCAGCGAGCTGACGCTCGGCGGACTGCTGAAGCACCTCGGGCTCGTGCAGCGCAGCTGGCTGGACGTGGTCGAGGGCACCGCCCCGGCCAAGATCGACTGGGCGGACCTCGACCCCGATGGCAACCGGATGACCGACGCCGAGACGCTGCCCGAGCTGCTGGAGGCCTTCCACGCCGCGGCGGCCGCGTTCGACCGCACGGTGCGCGAGGAGGCCGACCTCGATCGCGAGGTCACGCTGCCGGTGTACCCGTGGTCACCCCCGGAGCCCGTCCGCTGGACGGTCCGCCGCATCCTGTGGCACATCTTCCGCGAGATCGCCCACCACAGCGGCCACGCCGACATCATCCGGGAGGCGCTGGACGGCTCCAGCACGACGATCAGGATGAAGGAGGCGGCCGAGCAGGCCCACGGCGGCTGACCCTCCGGGCCCTGGCGGTGCCGTCGCGCGGTTCCGTCCCGGGTGTCCCGGGCCCGGGTGGCCCGTCGACCGTCCCGCCCGGGCGTTCCGGGTCCGTTTCGCCCGGGACGGAACCGCGCCCCTCGGCTGCCTCGCCCTCGGCCGGTCCGTTCGTTCGAGAAAACAATGCAAGCACGCTTGATTGTTTTCCGATCCGCTGGCAGGCTCCGGGTCACACCGCCACGCCCCGAGGGGAGCGCACCGTGTCCGATGCCGCAGCCGTGCTCGACGATCTTGGCGGCGAGAGTGACGAACTCGACCTGCTCGTCGCCGGGTTGACCACCTCGCAATGGGCGGGAGCGACACCCGCCGAGGGGTGGACCATCGCCCACCAGGTCGCCCACCTCAGCTGGACCGACGAGGTCGCGCTGATCGCCGTCACGGAGCCGGAGCGGTTCGGCGACGAGGTGGCCAGGGCGATGAAGGACCCCGAGGGCTTCGTCGACCGGGCCGCCGAGGAGGTCGTCGCCGCGTACGCCCCGGACGCCCTGCTCGTCCGGTGGCGCACCGGCCGGCAGCGCCTCCAGGAGGCCCTGCGCGCCGCGCCCGCCCGGACCCGGTTCCCCTGGTACGGGCCGCCGATGAGCGTGGCCTCCATGGCGACCGGGCGGCTCATGGAGACCTGGGCGCACGGCCAGGACATCGCCGACGCCCTCGGGGTCACCCGCGCCCCCACCGCCCGGCTGCGGCACGTCGCGCGGATCGGGGTGCGCGCCCGCGACTACGCCTTCCTCGTGCGGGGGATCCAGGCGCCCGGGGAGGAGTTCCGGGTCGAACTGGAGGCGCCGGGCGGTGAGTTGATCGCCTACGGCCCCGAGGGCGCCGCCCAGCGCGTCACCGGACCGCTGCACGACTTCTGTCTGCTCGTCACCCAGCGCGCCCACCGCGACGACCTCGCCGTGCGGGCCGAGGGGGTCGACGCCGACACCTGGCTGGACATCGCGCAGGCCTTCGCCGGGCCCGCCGGGGCCGGGCGCGCCCCGCAGGCGGACCGATGACCGAGCCGCTGCGGATCGGCAACGCCTCCGGGTTCTACGGCGACCGCTTCGACGCCGTGCGCGAGATGCTCACCGACGGCCCCCTCGACGTCCTCACCGGCGACTACCTAGCCGAGCTGACCATGCTCATCCTCGGCCGCAGCCGGCTCAAGGACCCGGGGCGCGGCTACGCCACCACCTTCCTGCGCCAGCTGGAGGAAGGGCTCGGGCTCGCCCATCAGCACGGGGTGAAGATCGTCACCAACGCGGGCGGCCTCAACCCGGCCGGACTGGCGGACGCGGTACGGGAGTTGGCCGCGAAGGTGGGTGTGCCGGTGAGCGTCGCGCATGTCGAGGGCGACAGCCTCCCCGTGCCCGACGGCTTCCTCACCGCCAACGCCTACCTCGGCGGGGCGGGGATCGCCGCCTGCCTGCGGTCCGGGGCGGACATCGTCGTCACCGGCCGGGTCACCGACGCCGCCCTCGTCACGGGGCCCGCCGCCGCACACTTCGGCTGGGGACCCGAGGACCACGACGTGCTCGCCGGAGCCGTCGTCGCCGGACACGTGCTGGAGTGCGGCACCCAGGCCACCGGCGGCAACTACTCCTTCTTCCGCGGCCACGACATCCGCCGGCCCGGCTTCCCCCTCGCCGAGATCCACGCCGACGGAAGCTCCGTCATCACGAAGCACGACGGCACCGGCGGCGTCGTCGACCTCGGCACGGTCACCGCCCAGCTGCTGTACGAGACCGGCGGTGCCCGGTACGCGGGCCCCGACGTCACCGCCCGGCTCGACACCGTACGACTGTCCCCCGACGGTCCCGACCGGGTCCGGATCTCCGGGGTGCGCGGCGAGGCCCCGCCGCCCACGCTCAAAGCCGGACTCACCCGGCTCGGCGGCTGGCGGAGCGAGGTCGTCTTCGTACTCACCGGACTCGACATCGAGGCCAAGGCGCAGCTCGTGCGCGATCAGATCGCCGACGCCTTCGCGCGCGCCGGGCGCCGGCCCGAGGAGGTGCGGTGGGAGCTTGTCCGTACCGACCGGGCCGATGCCGCGACCGAGGAGACCGCGAGCGCGCTGCTGCGGCTCGTCGTCCGTGACCAGGACCCGGAGGCCGTGGGGCGCGCCCTGTCCGGCGCCGCGATCGAGCTGGCGCTCGGCAGCTACCCGGGCTTCCATGTCACCGCCCCGCCCGGAAAGGGCGCGCCCTACGGGGTGTTCGAGGCGCGGTACGTACCGGCTGAGGACGTCACCCACCTTGCCGTGCTCCCCGACGGGCGGCGCGAGGTGCAGGAGCCGCCCGCCCGGACGCAGGTGCTGAGCGACGCCGAACAGCCCATGCTCCCCGAGCCGTTGCCCGCAGGCCCGACCCGCAGCGCCGCGCTCGGGCTCGTCGCGGGTGCCCGCAGCGGCGACAAGGGCGGCGACGCGAACGTCGGGGTGTGGGTCCGCAGCGAGGCGGCGTGGCGGTGGCTGGCCCACGAGCTGACCGTCGAGCGGCTGCGGGAACTCCTCCCGGAGACCGCCGGCCTCACCGTCGTACGCCATGTCCTGCCGAACCTGCGCGCCCTGAACTTCACCGTCCACGGACTCCTCGGCGAAGGCGTCGCCGCCCAGCACCGCTTCGACCCGCAGGCCAAGGCCGTGGGGGAGTGGCTGCGCTCGCGCCGGCTGGAGATACCCGTGGCCCTGCTGTCCCCGCAGGACAGTGCCGACGCACCGGAGGTGCACGCATGACCGTCCTGCCCACCGGGCTCGACACCGCGAGCCCCGAATACGCCGCGAACCGTTCCGCCATGCTCGACAAGCTCACCGAACTGGACGCCGCGCACACCGGGGCGCTGGGTGGCGGCGGCGAGAAGTACGTCGAGCGGCACCGCTCGCGCGGCAAGCTCCTGGCCCGCGAGCGGATCGAGCTGCTGGTCGACGAGGACACCCCGTTCCTGGAGCTGTCGCCGCTCGCCGCCTGGGGCAGCGATTTCGCGGTCGGCGCCTCGCTCGTCACCGGGATCGGGGTGGTGGAGGGCGTCGAGTGCCTGATCACCGCCAACGATCCGACCGTACGCGGCGGCGCCTCCAACCCCTGGACGCTGAAGAAGGCCCTGCGGGCCAACGAGATCGCCTTCGCCAACCGGCTCCCGGCCATCAGCCTGGTCGAGTCGGGGGGCGCGGACCTCCCCTCACAGAAGGAGATCTTCATCCCGGGCGGGGCGCTCTTCCGCGACATCACCCGGCTCTCCGCCGCCGGAATCCCGACCGTGGCCGTCGTCTTCGGCAACTCCACCGCCGGCGGGGCGTACGTCCCCGGCATGTCCGACCACACCGTCATGATCAAGGAGCAGTCAAAGGTCTTCCTCGGCGGCCCGCCCCTGGTGAAGATGGCCACCGGCGAGGAGAGCGACGACGAATCGCTCGGCGGCGCCGAGATGCACGCCCGCACCTCCGGCCTCGCCGACCACTTCGCCGTCGACGAGCACGACGCCCTGCGCCAGGCCCGCCGCATCGTCGCCCGCCTCAACTGGCGCAAGGCGCACCCCGATCCGGGCCTTGCCGAGCCGCCCAAGTACGACGAGGACGAGCTGATCGGCATCGTGCCCGGCGACCTGAAGGTGCCCTTCGACCCGCGCGAGGTCATCGCCCGGCTGGTCGACGGCTCGGACTTCGACGCGTTCAAACCGCTCTACGGGACCAGCCTGGTCACCGGATGGGCCCGGCTGCACGGCTACCCCGTCGGCATCCTCGCCAACGCGCAGGGCGTGCTGTTCAGCGAGGAGTCGCAGAAGGCCGCCCAGTTCATCCAGCTCGCCAACCAGCGCGACATCCCACTGCTGTTCCTGCACAACACCACCGGCTACATGGTCGGCAAGGAGTACGAGCAGGGCGGCATCATCAAGCACGGCGCGATGATGATCAACGCGGTGTCGAACTCCAAGGTCCCGCACCTGTCGGTCCTGATGGGCGCCTCCTACGGCGCCGGGCACTACGGCATGTGCGGCAGGGCCTACGAGCCGCGCTTCCTGTTCGCCTGGCCCGGCAGCAAGTCCGCCGTCATGGGCCCGCAGCAGCTCGCCGGGGTCCTGTCCATCGTCGCCCGCGCGTCCGCCGCCGCGAAGGGGCGGCCGTACGACGACGAGTCGGACGCCGCGCTGCGCGCCATGGTGGAGCAGCAGATCGAGGCCGAGTCCCTGCCGATGTTCCTGTCCGGGCGGCTGTACGACGACGGGGTCATCGACCCGCGCGACACCAGGACCGTCCTCGGGATGTGCCTGTCCGCCATCCACACCGCACCGGTCGAGGGCGCCCGCGGCGGCTTCGGCATCTTCCGGATGTGAGCTGACATGATCACCACTTTGCTTGTTGCCAACCGGGGCGAGATCGCCTGCCGCATCTTCCGCACCTGCCGCGCGCTCGGCATCGCCACCGTCGCCGTGTACTCCGACGCGGACGCCGGCGCCCTGCACGTACGGGAGGCCGACACCGCCGTACGGCTGCCGGGGGCCGCGCCCTCCGACACGTATCTGCGCGGCGACCTCGTCGTCGCCGCGGCCCTCGCGGCGGGCGCCGACGCTGTCCACCCCGGGTACGGCTTCCTCTCCGAGAACGCCGGGTTCGCCGCCACCGTGCAGGACGCGGGGCTGGTCTGGGTCGGTCCGCCGGTCAAGGCCATCGAGCTGATGGCGTCCAAGACCCGCGCCAAGGAGCTGATGGCCGCCGCCGGGGTACCGCTCCTCGCCCCCGTCGACCCGTCCGCGGCCCGCGCCGAGGACCTGCCGCTGCTGCTCAAGGCCGCGTCGGGCGGCGGCGGGCGAGGCATGCGGATCGTACGGGAACTGGGCGACCTGCCCGGTGAGTTGACGGCGGCGGCGGCCGAGGCGCTGTCCGCGTTCGGGGACGGCGAGGTCTTTGCCGAGCCGTACGTGGAGCGCGGCCGGCACGTCGAGGTACAGATCATGGCCGACGAGCACGACGGCGTCTGGGCGCTCGGCACCCGCGACTGCTCGCTCCAGCGCCGCCACCAGAAGGTCATCGAGGAGGCCCCCGCACCCGGCCTCGACGACGAGCTCCGCGACCGGCTGCGCGACGCCGCCACGGCCGCCGCACGGGCCGTCGGCTACCGGGGTGCCGGCACCGTCGAGTTCCTGGTCGCCGCCGACGGGCGTCCGTACTTCCTGGAGATGAACACCCGCCTCCAGGTCGAACACCCGGTCACCGAGGCCGTGTTCGGCCTCGACCTCGTCGCCCTTCAGCTACGGGTCGCGGAGGGGGAGCCCCTGCCCTCCGCCGTACCGCCGCAGCCCACCGGGCACGCCGTCGAGGCCCGGCTCTACGCCGAGGACCCGGCCCGTGACTGGCAGCCGCAGACCGGAGCACTGCTCTCGCTGGATGTACCGGACGAGCCCGGCGTGCGCCTGGACACCGGATACGCCGGCGGCGACACCATCGGCGTGCACTACGACCCGATGCTCGCCAAGGTCATCGCCCACGCCCCCACCCGCACCGCAGCCGTACGCCTCCTGGCCCGCGCCCTGGAACGCGCCCGCATCCACGGCCCCGTCACCAACCGCGAGCTGCTCGTACGCTCCCTGCGCCACCCGGACTTCGTCGCCGCCCGCCTCGACACCGGCTTCTACGACCGGCACCTGACAGCCCTGACCGGCGGCGCCGACGAGGCGGACCAGCGGATCGCCGCCACCGCCGCAGCCCTCGCCGAGGCGGCTCGTCACGCCACCGATACCACCGCAGGCGGGTTCGTCCGCTTCGGCGCCTGGCGCAACCTCCCCTCGCAGCCCCAGTTCAGGCGCTACCGGAGCGAACCGGACGGCCGCGAGTTCGAGATCGCCTACCGCCGCACCCGCGACGGTGTGACCGTCGACGCGGAAGGCGTCCACGTGGTCTCCGCCGGCCGCGCCCGCGTCACCCTCGAAAGCGCGGGTGTCACACGGCACTTCGACATCCTCCGCCGCGACGACCGGGTGTACGTGGACACCGCCACCGGCTCGTACGCCTTCACCGCCCTGCCCCGCTTCACCGACCCCACCGAACGCACCGAACCCGGCTCCCTGCTCGCCCCGATGCCCGGCACCGTGGTCCGCCTCGCCGACGGACTCACGGCCGGGGCCGCCGTCGAGGCCGGGCAGCCGCTGATCTGGCTGGAGGCGATGAAGATGGAGCACCGCATCCTCGCCCCCGCCTCCGGCATCCTCACCGCCCTGCACGCCGCGCCCGGCCTCCAGGTGGAGGTCGGGGCCCTGCTCGCCGTCGTCACTGACGCACAGGAGGAACCGAACGCATGAGCACCGTCCTCGAAACCGAAGAGCACCAGGCGCTGCGCGCCGCCGTCGCCGCCCTCGGGAAGCGGTACGGCAGGGAGTACTCCACCACCCTCGCCCGCAAGGGTGAACACCCGAGGGAGCTGTGGTCCGAGGCGGGCAAGCTCGGCTACCTCGGCGTGAACCTTCCCGAGGAGTACGGCGGCGGTGGCTGCGGTATGGCGGAACTGGCCATCGTGCTGGAGGAGTTGGGCGCGGCGGGCTCCCCGCTGCTCATGATGGTCGTCTCGCCGGCCATCTGCGGCACCGTGATAGCCCGCTTCGGGACCGACGACCAGAAGCGGCAGTGGCTCCCGGGCCTCGCCGACGGCAGCCTCACCATGGCCTTCGGGATCACCGAACCCGACGCCGGTTCCAACTCCCACCGGATCACCACGACCGCCCGCCGCGACGGCGAGGAGTGGGTGCTCACCGGGCGCAAGGTCTTCGTCTCCGGCGTCGACATCGCCGACGCCACGCTCATCGTCGGCCGCACCGAGGACGCCAGGACCGGCAAGCTGAAGCCCTGCCTGTTCATCGTCCCGCGCGAGACACCCGGCTTCCAGCGCTCGCACATCGAGATGGAACTCCAGGCGCCGGAGAAGCAGTTCGAGCTCGTCCTCGACGACGTACGCCTGCCCGCCGACGCGCTCGTGGGCGAGGAGGACGCCGGACTCCTCCAGCTCTTCGCCGGCCTCAACCCCGAACGCATCATGACCGCCGCGTTCGGCATCGGCATGGGCCGGTACGCGCTCGGCCGCGCCGTCGAGTACGCGAAGACCCGCCAGGTGTGGAAGGAGCCCATCGGCGCCCACCAGGCCATCGCGCACCCCCTCGCCCAGGCCCACATCGAACTCGAACTGGCCCGCCTGATGATGCAGAAGGCCGCCCGCCTCTACGACGACGGCGACGACATCGGCGCGGGCGAGGCCGCCAACATGGCGAAGTACGCCGCCGGGGAGGCATGCGTCAAGGCGGTCGACCAGGCCGTCCACACCCTCGGCGGCAACGGCCTCACCCGCGAGTACGGCCTCGGGTCGCTGATCACCGCGTCCCGGGTGGCGCGGATCGCGCCGGTCAGCCGGGAGATGATCCTGAACTACGTCTCCCACCAGTCGCTCGGGCTCCCCAAGTCGTACTGACCGGGCTGGGCCGGCCCGACTCGCCTGACCGGTCCGACGAGTCCGACCAGTCAGGCCCGCCCGGGGCCTTCCCGGCCCCGCCCGGCAGAGGCGATCCTGACCCTCTCCGCCCCCTCTCCGCACCCTCTCCACCACCGAACGGCCGCTCGGCGCCCCCGCTGCCCAGGACGGGGCGCCGGCTCGGCCGTACCCGCGTCGAAGGGAACCGCCATGGTGTTCCACAGCGAGTACGAAGACGTTCCGGCCCTCGAAACACCCATCCACGAAACGGTCCTCGGCGACGCCGCGGCCTTCGGTGACACCGTCGCGCTGGTCGACGGCACAAACGGCATGAGCGTGACCTACGCCCAGCTCGACGCCTTCCACCGCCGCATCGCGGCCCACCTCGCCGAGGCGGGCTTGCGCAAGGGCGACGTCCTCGCCCTGCACAGCCCCAACACGATCGCCTACCCGGCCGTCTTCTACGGGGCCACGCGCGCGGGAGCCTCGGTCACCACCGTGCACCCGCTCGCCACCGCCGAGGAGTTCGCCAAACAGCTCAAGGACTCCGACGCCCGCTGGATCGTCACCGTGTCCCTGTTCCTCGACGTCGCCCGGCAGGCGGCCGAACTCGCGGGCGGCATCCGGGAGATCTTCGTCTGCGACCAGGCCGAGGGCCACACCTCCGTGCTCGACATGCTCGGCTCCACCGCCCCGGAGCCCGAGATCGAGTTCGGCCCCGAGGACATCGCCGTCCTCCCGTACTCCTCCGGGACCACCGGCGCCCCCAAGGGCGTCATGCTCACCCACCGCTCCATCGGCACCAACCTGGAGCAGCTGCGCCCCTTCATCCCCATGGAGCCCGGCCACAGCATCCTGGCCGTCCTCCCCTTCTTCCACATCTACGGGCTGACCGCCCTGATGAACGTCCCGCTGCGCTGCGGGGCCACCGTCGTCGTGCTGCCGCGCTTCGACCTCGACCAGTTCCTCGGCGTGATCCAGGAACACCGCATCACCGGGCTGTACGTGGCCCCGCCGATCGTCCTGGCCCTCGCCAAGCACCCGGCCGTCGGCGACTACGACCTCTCCTCGCTCGAGTACATCGTCAGCGCCGCCGCGCCCCTGGACGCGGACCTCGCCGCAGCCTGCTCCACCCGTCTCGGCGTGCCGCCCGTACGGCAGGCGTACGGCATGACGGAACTCTCGCCCGGCACGCACGTCGTGCCCCTCGACATCGAGAACCCGCCGCCTGGAGCAGTGGGCAAGCTGCTGCCCAGTACCGAGATGCGGATCGCGTCCATCGAGGACCCCGGGAAGGACCTCGGCATCGACACCGACGGCGAGATCCTCATCCGTGGCCCCCAGGTGATGAAGGGCTACCTCGGCCGGCCCGAGGACACCGACGCCATGATCGACAGCGAGGGCTGGGTGCACACCGGCGACGTCGGACGCGTCGACGCGGACGGCTGGCTCTTCATCGTCGACCGGGTCAAGGAACTCATCAAGTACAAGGGCTACCAGGTCGCCCCCGCCGAACTCGAAGCGCTCCTGCTCACCCACGAGGCGATCGCCGACGCGGCTGTCATCGGGGTGTACGACACGGACGGCAACGAGATCCCGAAGGCCTTCCTCGTACGCCAGCCGGCCGCCCCGGACCTCACGGCCGAGGACGTCATGACCTACGTTGCCGAACGCGTGGCCCCGTACAAGAAGATCCGCCGCGTCGAGTTCGTCGACGCCGTACCGCGCGCCGTCTCCGGCAAGATCCTGCGCCGCGAACTGCGCGACAGGGAGAAGCAGCAATGACCCTCGCCCCACCCACCCACGAGCGGGGCATCACCACCCTCACGCTCGACTCCCCGGCCAACCGCAACGCCCTGAGCGCACCGCTCGTGGCCGGACTGACCGAGGCCCTCGACGCCTGCGCGACCGACGAGAGCATCCGGGCGGTGGTCCTCACCCACACCGGCAACACGTTCTGCGCGGGCGCCGACCTCAAGGCCCCGGCCGACCCGCACGCCTTCGTCGCCCTCATGCGCCGCATCGTCACCCTGCCGAAACCGGTCGTGGCCCGCGTCACCGGCCACGTCCGGGCCGGCGGCCTGGGCCTGCTCGGCGCCTGCGACATCTCGGTCGCGGGCCCCGACTCCTCGTTCGCCCTCACCGAATCCCGCCTGGGCCTCGCCCCCGCCGTCATCTCCCTGCCGCTGCTGCCCAGCCTGGACCCCCGGGCGGCCTCCCGCTACTACCTCACGGGCGAACGCTTCGACGCGACGGAGGCGGCCCGTATCGGCCTCGTGGCCCTCGCCGCCGAGGACGTGGACAAGGCGCTCGTACCGGTACTCGACGGACTGCGCAGGGCCTCGCCCCAGGGGCTGGCCGCATCGAAGGAGCTGGTCACGGCTACTGTGCGGGAGGCTTTTGACCAGCACGCCGAAGACCTCATCGCCCGCTCCGCGGCACTCTTCGCCTCCGACGAGGCACGGGAGGGGATGACGGCCTTCCTGGAACGACGGGATCCCGCATGGCGGCTCTGACCCCACCCAAGCAGGACCGCAGCCGCGCCACCCGGCAGAAACTCCTCGAAGCCGCGGTCGCCTGCCTCGCCGAGCACGGTTGGGCAGGCTCCACCGTCTCCGTCGTCGCGATGCGCGCCGGTGTCTCCCGCGGGGCCGCCCAGCACCACTTCCCCACCCGCGAGGACCTGTTCACGGGAGCCGTCGAGTACGTCGCCGAGGAACGCTCCGCGGCCCTGCGCGCCGTCCCCGGCCAGGACCGCGCCGCCGTCGTCGCCGCGCTCGTCGACCTCTACACCGGCCCGCTCTTCCGGGCGGCACTCCAGCTCTGGGTCGCCGCCTCCAACGAGGAACAACTCCGCCCCCGCGTCACCGAACTCGAAGCGCGCGTCGGCCGCGAGACCCACCACATCGCGGTCACGCTGCTGCGCGCCGACGAGTCCCGGCCGGGCGTACGCGAAACGGTCCAGGGCCTCCTCGACATGGCCCGCGGCCTCGGCCTCGCCAACGTCCTCACCGACGACACGGGCCGCCGGGAGCGGGTCGTGGCGCAGTGGGCCGCGCTGGTGGATGAGTCGCTGGGGTGAGGGGCCGGGTTACGCCGGGCCGCCGATGGCCAGTGCGAGTCTCCACATGCCGGTGGACGGGTTGACCTCGTGCTCCTTGCCCTCCGGAGCCAGCTTCTTCGCGCGGCGGACCGCCTCGCGCCAGCCGTCTTCGTAGTGGCGGAAGACGAGTCCCGTCTTGGAGTACCCGCCCGGTGTGTGCTTGTTCAGGATCGGAACGAGTTCGTCGTAGGAGCCTGCGTGCCTGCGGTGATCGGTGAAGTGCAGCAGCAGCCACACCTCGAAGCACGGGTTCGACAGAGCGACGCCGATGCCGTTGCGCTCGGCTTCGCGCAGGGCCTGGTCGAGGTCGGTGAACTCGTCGACGTCCAGGACGCACCACACCTCGTCGTACTCGTCGGAGGCCGCCGCAAGGAGCTTCGCCGCATGCGCGACGACTTGGGACGGCGCCTTGGGATGCTTGACGATCTTGACGGACACGGCCGGGTTCCGGGCAGCGTTCTTGAGACCTTGCACGTACGCGTGCTCGGTCACTTCGGCGCCGCATACGACCAGTAATCGCAGCCGGGCGGCCCGGAGCCCTGTTCTCCTTTCGAGTCGGGACTCGAAGGAGGGGCGCTTGCGACCGCCCGGCTCAGGCTGTCTCGCCATCGTTGTCCCCCCGGGCCGCCAGCGCCGTGGCGAAGCTCTCGTCGATGAAGGGCACCCCGCCGTAGCTGCCGCCCAGATACCGGCGCTCGTGGTTCTCTCCGGTGCGGGGCTTGAATTCCGACAAGGCGATCAGACGGGTCTCCCCGTATCTGTCCTTCTCCACGAACCACACCTGGTCCCGCTTGAGAATGTCCTCGCCGTCCGCACGCCCGAGCAGGCTGGCATCGTGGGAGGTGAAGATCAGTTGCGCGGCATGCGGATTCGTCTCCGGGTCCTGGAAGAGCCCGATGAGCTCGGTGGTGAGCAGCGGGTGAAGGCTGGAGTCGATCTCGTCGACGATGAAGGTGCCTCCCTGGCGCAGTACGGACAGGAATCGCGGTGCCTGTGCCAGGAGAGCTCTGGTGCCGGCGGACTCCTCGTGGAGCTCCATACGGACCATGCCGGACCGCCCGCGGTGGCCGATCCACGGACGCATGACCTCGCGTGGCCCTCTCTCCTCCAGCCTCGCGAGTTCACGCCGGGGTACCCGCCCGCCGTACAGCCGGCGCAGGGCTTCCTCGTCCATGACCTCACGCTCGGCGCCGTACGCCTCGATCCCCAGGTCGGCGGAGCGCAGGAGTGCCAGGAGGGCGGCAGCGTCCCGGTCCGGCCGCTCCGCAACTCCGAGCGGCATCCGCGTGCTGCCCTCGGCGAACCGCAGACCCGTTGCGAACCAGTCGTAGACCGGGCGAAAGTCCTCCTGCTTGGAACGGGCGGCCATGGTCAGGAACAGCACGTTGGGCTCGGTGATGTTCTCGACCAGTTCGAGTTCGCGCTTGGCCTGCGAATCTCCGGGCTGCACTTCGCCGTCCGGGCGCTCGAAGATCTTGCGCTTCTTGCCGAGTGGATAGCTGTAGAGCCATTCGTCGAGCACTCGCTCGTCGTCGACGCTGAAGCCGTACGTGTAGCGGACCCCACCCAGAAGAAGGTCCGCCACATACCAGGACGGTTCGTCGGCCGCTGATGCGTCCAGGCGGAACACGCTACGGGTGAGGCCGTTTCCGGGCTCCGCGTCGCGATGCGAATTCAGGACCATGGAGGCCATGTACTGCAGCGCGCCGACAAGGTTCGACTTGCCGGCGGCGTTGGCGCCGAAGAGACCCACCACGGGGACTGCGGCCCAGTCCGTGCCCGGAGGGCGGTCGGCGTCATAGGCGGGGTGGAGCTGGAGCTCCTGCTCCTCGCGGATCGAACGGTGATTGGCCACCCGGAAATTCAGCAGCACGTGCGACCTCCCCTCGATGTTTTCAGGCTTATGTGAGCAAGTGAATCGCGCCATCGCGGGTATGGCAACCACAGTCAAGAGATTTCGCTGAGTTCAGTTGCTCCCCGGATATCCTTCCTCGTTCCGGACAGGCCAGGGAGGTCCCGCACCATGACCAGCACCACCGCATCACCCTTCCCCGAGCGCATCGAGCTCACGGGGGAAGGCCTCGTCCTGCGCGACTGGACGGAAGCGGACCTGGCCGCGATGCCGGACCTCTTCGACCACCCCGACACCGCGTACTGGACACCCCTCGTCTCCCCCTTCGACGAAGCGGCCGCCCGCGCCCGGCTGGACAAGGCCCGGCGGCTGCGGGCGGAGGGCACGAGCATCCTGCTCGCCATCACCACCGACGGCGGCGCGGCGCTCGGCGAGGTGATGCTGCGGCGCGCCCCCGAGGGCGCGGAGCTCGGGTACGCGGTCGGCCCGGCGAACCGAGGCCAGGGCCTGGCGGCCCGTGCGGTGCGGGTGATGGCCGCGTACGCCTTCGAGGAACTGGGCGTGGAGCAGGTGATCCTGGAGCTGGAGGCCGAGAACGCGTCCAGCGTCGCGGTGGCGAAGAAGACGGGCTTCAGCCTCCTCGACGTACCGCTGATCGAGGGGGAGGAGAAGGGGCGCCCGTACGTCCTGCAGACGTGGGGGCTGAATCGGGCCTGACATAGGGGGTGCGGGGCAGGGGGACGGCCCATGCGGCAGAGTGGACGGATGTCCGCCTACGAGACGATGCCGTTCCACCTCGAAACCGAGCGACTGATCCTGCGGCCGTGGGCCGAGTCGGACGCGGCCGAGTTCCGCGACCTCCTCGCCGAACGAGGCGACGGAAGACAGACCGTTGAACACATCCGGAAAGCCATCGCGGAGCTGCTCACGGCAACGGCGACTACGGGGATCGCCCTGCTGCCCATCCAGCGCCGCGACGAGGGCGACTTCATCGGCTACGGCGGACTCATCATCGGCCGCTCCACCCTGGAGGAGCCCGAGATCGCGTACGAGCTGTTCCGGCACGCGCACGGGCGCGGCTACGCCACCGAGGCGGCAGGCGCGGTACTCGAGGCCGCAGCGGCGACCGGCCGGGAACGGCTCTGGTCGACCGTCGCCACGTGGAACACACCGTCGTTCCGAGTCCTCGAAAAGCTCGGGTTCGAGAGGGACCACGTCACCACGGAGGAGCGCAAGGGCGAACTGGTCTGGCTCACGCGCTCGTTGGCGTGACCAGGGAGCCGACTTCACAGCACGTCGTCCCCGCGAAACATCGTCCTGGAGTTTCGCGGGGACGGCGTGCGCAAGGCGCCGTGGCGGTCAGGTCTGGCACTGGGAGGTCGCGGCGCCGGTCCAGTTGCTCCAGGCGCCTCCAGCGAGTTTGACGTGGACGCGAGTCTCGACCTTGGCGTTGGCGACGAAGCAGACGCGGGTGGTGCTGCCGATCTCGGTGGGGCCGGTGGTCGTGCGGCGGGGGACGAGGGTGCGGCCGTTGCCGATTTTGACCACTGCGGCGGGTCCGGGAGAAGTCTCAAGGCGCTTTGAGGAGGTCGCGGAGGCCGGCGACGAGTGCGGTGACGTCCCGCTCGACGGGCGGTTCGGGTGCGGGTGCCGCGCGCTGCGGGGGCACGGCAGCCGGTGCGTACTCGGCTACGGCTACGGGCACCCGCACCGGCTGGGGCACTCCCGGCGTGAGGCGGTTCGCCCACCATTCGTTGTCCCGGGCGGTACGGGACCAGAAGGTGCGGAACACCCACCGCACCTCGTCACCGACGCCGATCGCGCAGCGGACGCGCCGCAGGTACCCGGCCACGGAAAGGGCGGTCAGGGCGGAGGCGATGGCCTGCTGGCCGTACAGGGGGATCTGCTTGGCGAGGCACTTCACGCTCATCGAAGCGCCCTCGGGGAGGTGCTCGATGAACCCTGCGATGTACCGCTCGCGCAAGGGCAGCAGAGCGAAGTCGTCAGGGCGTGAGGGGAGTTGGTCCGGCGCGGAACGCTTGCCGTAACCGGGCTGGGCCATCGGGTACGGGGCCGCCACTGCGGGCGCGGGCAGGGCGGGACTAAGGTGCTGGGCAGCCACGGGATCGTTTTCCTTATGTAGTCGATCTTGGGGTCAGACCCCGGCTCGGTGCTGATTACACCGGTCGGGGTCGCTTTGTTCTCGCACCGTAGACACTCGCGACGCTCCGTCGCAAGCCGTCACCATTAGTCATACTTGCTCGCCGTTACGGGTCAGGGAGGGCAGGGAGGTTTTATCAACCCCCCTGTTTTCAGTGGCCGGTTAAAAGAAGGCGCTCGAATCTCGCGGCTCGCATCTCGACGCTCGTGTCTCGGGTCTCAAGCTCCGGGCCGAGGCTGTCCCGCCTCCCCTCGAACGAGTGAACCGACCGTATCGAAGCTCGAAGCTCGGAGCTCGGGACCCGAGCTCCGAGCTTCGAGAGGTGCGTCGGTCTTGCCTCGCGGAGTCGGCTCGCGGCGCATCGGCGATAGCTACTCCAGCAGCTTCTTCCAGGTGACGTAGGTTGCCAACGGCCCTGTGGGGGGCTGCCGCCAATCGCCGCAGAACGACCGGAGGTTCACGCATGCCCCGAGAGGCTCCGTACCTCGCGGTCACCGACGCCCTGCGCGCGCGCATTCTCGCTCACGAGTGGAAGGTCGGCGAGCGCCTTCCGTCCCGGGTGCGGCTCGCCGAGGAGTACGCAGTCGGGCGCAACGTCATACAGAGGGCCATGGACCGCTTGATTGCCGACGGTCTTCTGGACGGACGCGCAGGCTCGGGCACCTACGTCCGTATCCCGCGCGAGCGCCTGCGGCTGGTTCGTTCGCGGCACCGGGACCGCGGGCACGGCTCCGCAGCCACCTCGGAGGCGAGGCAGCAGGGCAGGGCCGACGCCTGGGATTCGCACAGCCGGGTGCGCGTCCCCGCTCCTGAGGAAATTGCCGAGCGGCTCGGCATCAGCCCGGGGGGTCTCTGCGTCACCACGCATTACGAGTTCCTCGCGGAGGGGCAGCCCGTCCAGCTCTCCGAATCCTGGGAGCCGCTGGCCCTCACGGACGGAACTTCGGTCGTGCTGCCCGAGTCGGGGCCCCTGGCCGGAAAGGGAGTGGTCGAGCGTATGCGTTCGATCGGCGTGGTCGTCTCGACCGTGGTCGAGATCCCGCGCCCGGCTCGGGCCACCCAGGCGCAGGCGAACCTGCTGGGGATCGGCGTGGGCGACCTCGTGCTGCAGATCGAGCGCACGATCTACGACAGCGACGGACGCGCGGTGGAAACCGCCGACATGGTAATTCCCGACGTGCGTCGAGAGGTGGTCTACGAGTTCGGGGCCGAGCGCCCGTAGGCGTGGGGACGGCCAGGGGTGTCCTTCATTTCCAACGGCAGGGGATACGCATGTCAACGACGTCCCGGCTCGGACTCCTGGGAGACCGGGACTTCGGGCGCCTGTTCGCGGCCACCGCACTCGGTCAGCTGGGTGACCGCATCATCTTCCTGGCACTGCCCCTGGTGGCCATCTCGGCACTGGACGCGGACGAGTTCCAGGTCGGTCTGCTGGCGGCGATGACCACGGCAGGCTCGCTCCTGATCGGGCTTCCGGCAGGTGCGTGGGTGGACCGTATGCGCAAACGATCGGTGATGATCAGCGCTGATCTCGCCCGTGCGTTGCTCCTCGTGACGATACCGATCACATGGTGGATGGGCCTTCTCACCATGGAGTGGCTCTGCACAGTCGCTCTGATCCACGGAGTGCTGACCGTCTTCTTCGATGTCGCGTATGTCAGCTACCTCCCACATTTGGTGGGACGCGGAAGGCTTGTGGAAGGGAACGCACGGTTGTCGTCGGTGCGCTCGGTGACCAGCATCGGCGGCCCGGCGTTGGCCGGGCCGCTGATCAGCCTGGTCGGGGCCCCCGCGGTGCTGGCGTTGAGTTCGGCAGGGATGGCCTTGTCGGGGCTGCTCGCAGCGACGATCCGTAAGCGCGAAAGAAGGCCGGAGCCCGCAGCCCGTCGTCGACTGGGCCGAGAGGTTAAGGAGGGGCTGAAGTTCGTCCTGAAGGACCCGTCCTTGCGGGCCATGGCGCTCGGGGACGCGATGTTCAACCTCTCTCTCGTCATGTACCAGAGCATGTTGCTGGTCTTTCTGCAGCGGGAGGCGGGGCTCCAGCCCTTCGGTATCGGCCTCGTCCTTTCGGGGATGGGTTTCGGGGCGTTGCTGGGTGCGCTGCTGGCCACCACGATCTCCGGGCGGGTCGGGCAGGGCCGGGTCATCTGGCTCGCGACACTGCTCACTTGCCCGCTGACTGCTCTCATGCCGTGGGCGCGACCGGGTTGGAGCCTGTACGTGGCCGCTGTCGGGCTCGCGGCCCTTTCGATGGGAGGGGTCGTTCGCGTCGTGTCTCAATCAAGCCTTCAGCAAGCCATGACACCGGATCGGCTTCTGGGTCGGATGAGTGCGACAACCCGCTTCGTGTCGTGGGGTGGCATCCCTGTCGGCGGGTTTCTGGGTGGCGTGTCGGGGTCCGTGTTCGGAGCGGCAGGCACCTTGGGGATCGGTGCGGCCGGGATGACGCTGAGCGCTCTTCCCAACTTCCTTTCGCCGCTGCGTGCCATGCGTGGAGATCCCACAGCCGGCCCCCGTGAGGTTGCGCGCTGAGGCCTCTCCGTGCGGAACCTCCGCAGCCCCTGTTCGTACATATTTCTTGTACGGGTCGTCGAGGCGTGAAGTGCGGGCCCAGGTGGGGATTGGGTACCGTATGCACCCCAGGAATCGGCAGCGCAGGAACGCGTCGGCCATGAAGCTCGTAGGCAAGCTGGTCAGCGTGTTTCGCGTGGCCTCCGGTCTGACCCAGGCGCAACTCGCGGACCTGGTACGTGTCCAGGTGGAGACGATCGCCTCCATCGAGCAGGGGCGTCGGGCGCTCCTCCCCGATCTGGCGCGTCGGCTGGACGAACTCCTGGAGACAAATGGCGCGTTGGCGACGGCGGTGGAGCACATGCCGGAGGTCGATCTCGTACCGGCATGGGCCGAGCAGTACATGGACCTGGAGCGGACGGCCCTGGCCCTGTCCTGGTACGACAACCAGGTCCTGCCCGGCCTGCTCCAGACCGAGGCCTACGCACGGGCGGTCTTCAGCAACAGGGTTCCCGTGTTCAGCGAGGAGAAGATCGCGATCCGGACCGCCTCCCGGCTGGAACGCCAGGAGATCCTGCACCGCAGCGAACCGCCGACGATCAGCTTCGTCGTCTGGGAGCCGGTGGTCAGGCTTCAACTCACCGACCAGGAAACGCACAGGGAGCAGCTCCGCCACCTGCGTACGTGCGCTGCGCTGCCGGGCGTCAGCCTTCAGATTCTCGCGCTGAGCCACCGGTCCCACGCCGGGCTCGACGGCCCGTTCACGCTCCTGGAAACGCCCGACTTCCAACACGTCGCGTACTCCGAGACGCAGCGCGGCAGCCTGCTCGTCGCCGACCCCGATGAGGTCAGCATCCTGTCCCAGAAATATGCGATGCTGCGAGCTCAGGCCCTCAGCCCCGAAGACACCTTGGGCCTGTTGGACCGTCTGCTGGGAGAGCAATGAGCACTGCACGCGCGTGGTTCAAGTCCAGCTACAGCGGCGACGAGGGCGGCGCCTGCCTCGAAGTCGCCTACGAGTGGCGGAAGTCCAGCTACAGCGGCAGTGAGGGTGGCCAGTGCGTCGAGGTCGCCGCGCATCCCGCCGCCGTACACGTCCGTGACTCCAAGAACCCCGAGGGCCCGGCACTTGCTCTGCCGCCCGCGGCCTGGGCCGCCTTCACCGCGCACGTGGGCCGCTGAGGCGCTGAGCAGACGCGGGGGACCGTGCGCCTCGGCGGAAAGCCGTAGAACGTGCTCCGCGCGCCGGGCATGCCGCCAGGGGACGGGATGCCCGGCGCGCGGACGCGGGAACAGGAACGGGAACAGGTCGTCAGCTGGTCCAGAGGACCGGGCTGTCGCGGTACGCGTCACCCTCCTCGAACGAGGCGGTCGCGATGGGGTCGGTCTTCGTGGCGCTGAGCGAGCAGGTCTCGTACGACGCGCCCTTGGTAGTGAAGTCGCGGGGTGCGGATTCGCTGTCGCACTTGCCCTTGAGGTCGCCGATCAGGATGACGCCCGTGGGGGCGCCGTCCGCCAGCTTGCCGCGCAGCTTCAGGGACGAGTACGACATGTCGGTGCCGCCGACGTTCTCCACCTTCATCCGGATGTAGTACGGCGTCATGCCCTTGGCCTTCGCACCGAAGGGGGCCATGTCGGCCTCGGCACCCTTCTCGATCGCCGTGACGGTCACCGCGATGGTGCCCTTCTTGGTGGTCCCGTAGGTGAACGGCACAACGGCGCGGTCGCCGACCTTGACCTTCGTGCCCGGTGCGGCGACGTCACCACCGGCGGGAGCGGCAGCGTCGTCGCTCGGGTCCGCAGACGGGCTCTTGCTGCCCGGGTCGGAGGATGCCGGGTCCGACGATGCCGGGGCGGAGGCCGAAGGTGACTCCTTCGTCGATGCCGCGTCCTCGCCGTCGTTGCAGGCCGTGAGCCCGAGCGCGAGGGTGGTGAGGGCAACTGCGGAGACGATGCGTCGCTTGTGCGTCATTTTGACCTAACTGGCAGTGAGGGCTGCCCTTACGGCAGCCGGAACGTTCAACAACTGGACGAGGCGCCCGGTCCTGCGACCGGACGCGCCGCGGCGGCACAACGACGGCGGTGCGTCAACGAGGCGCGCCGCCACGGCCATCTCAGACTGAGGGGGCAATGACACAGGCTCACCACAGGCGGGGCACAGGTAAGCGACGGGAGCGGTGCTGAGCGGCCCCGCGCGCCGTCCCCCGTACCGCGCCTGCGTCTGCGTCTGCGTCTGCGCGGTCAGGCCGCGGCGTCCTGCGGGTACCAGCGGAGCTCCACGGTGTTGCCGTCCGGGTCCTGGACGTAGACCGACTGGGCGGAGCCCCGTGCGCCGTAGCGGTCGACGGGGCCTTCGAGGACGGTGAAGGCCCCTGACGCGATGAACTCCGTCCAGTCCAGCGGTTCCACGGTGAGGCAGATGTGGTCGACGTTGGACTCCCCCCGCGGGCGGGCGACCAGGTCGATGATGGTCTCGGCGGTCACTCTCACCGAGGGAAACGGGACCTCGCCGGCTCGCCACTCGGCGACGCGTACCGGTTCCAGGCCGAGGAGCCCGGCGTAGAAGTCCAGGGACCGCTCGACATCCACGACGTTGAGGACCAGATGGTCGAATGCCTTCACGCGCAGCGAGGGCATCCCGGTCCGGGCAGGGCGGGCGGTGGCGTCCGAGTCGTTCACGGGGGCTTCCTTCGGTGGTGGCGTCCGGTGGGCGGGTTTCACGATCCGCCGGCGGACGTCCGTCATCAAGGCCGGTTCGGCATACGATCGTTGAGTCAGATTCAACGAACGGGGGAATCGTGCTGGAACGGGTGGAGATCGAGGCCTTCCTGACGCTTGCCGAGCAGTTGCACTTCGGCCGAACCGCCGAGCGCCTGTGCGTCACGACCGGCCGGGTCAGTCAGGTGATCAAGAAGCTCGAACGGCGGATCGGCGGCCCGCTGTTCGAGCGCACCAGCAGGACGGTTCGGCTGACGCCGGTCGGGCGGCAGTTGGCTGATGACCTGGCCCCCTTGGCCGCCGGGATGGAGGAGGCGCTCCGCAAGGCCACCCGGGCCGGCCGTGGTGTCACGGGAGAACTGCGCGTCGCCTTTCTCGGCGAGTGGACGGCACCGGCGCTCCTGGAGGTGGTGGGTCTGTTCAGCGAACGTCACCCCGATTGCGGTGTCGACGTACGGGAGGTCCATCTGTCCAACTCCCGCGCGAGCCTGGTCGACCGCTCGGTCGACGTCCTCATCGCTTCGTACCCGTTCGACGGGATGGCTTGTGGTCCGGCGCTGCTGACGGAGAACCGTGTGCTCGCCGTCGCGGCCGGGCATCCGCTCGCCGGCGAGGAGTCGGTGTCGCTCGAAGTGCTCGCGGAACACCCGGTCGTGCAGTATCCGGAGGTGACCTCGGCGGAGTTCAAGCGGGATCGCACACCGGACCGCACCCCCTCGGGCAGGCCGGTTCCGAAGGGGCCGGCCGGAGGGTCGTTCTCCGAAATGCTCACGCTGGTGGCGATGGGCAAGGGCGTCCTGCCGGTCGGAGACCATTCCCGGAGCTACTACCCGCGACCGGATGTGGCGTACGTGCCCCTGCACGACGCGCAGCCGATAGAGCGGGGACCGGTCTGGCTGGAAGAGAACACCACGGAGCGCGTCCGGGCGTTCGTACGGGCAGCGGCGGATGTGGTCGAGAGGTCGCCGGTCCAGGGCTCGTCCCGCCGGCCGTCGGCTCTGCCGTCCGCCGCCCCTCGGCCGCTCTCCGGCTGACCCGTCGAGGTCGGCCTCAACACCCGTCATCCGTATGCCGGTTGGCCCCGCCGAGGTGACGTTGCCCGTCCGGACGGGATGGTGTTACGGTCCCACCGAGCCCCGTATGGGCCTACGCATGGAGGTATCGGCTACTCAGCCATTGCAGAGATCGGCACGTTCCGTCTCTCGCAGCTCAGCAATCCCCGTCCTGGGATTGCTGTGCCCGCCTTCACCGCGTAGGCAAGCGGGGTATTTCTGTGTCGATTTACGGTGGCGTGGCCCTCCTCCGTGGCCAACCGACTCGGAGAGGCAGTGCATGAGCAAGGAACAGCAGGACGAGACCTGGGAAGCGCAGTCCGAGCGCTGGGCAGGCTTTGACGTCAACGATTTCCTGCGTCAGGTCATCGCCGAGTTCCGGGCGAACAACGGGAAGATGAGCGGCATGTTCGAGGGCTGGACACTGACCGTACTGACGACCGTCGGAGCCAGGAGCGGACTGCGCCGGGAGAGCATCCTGGGGTATCTCGAATCCGACGGAACGGGGATCGTCGTCGCGTCGGCGAACGGCGCCGACAAGCATCCGGCGTGGTACCACAACCTCCGCAGGAATCCGGTCGTGACGGTCGAGACGGGCACCGACACCTACCGGGCGATCGCCGCCGTCCCGACGGGCCAGGAGCGTGCCGAGCTCTTCGGCCGCGTGGTCGTCGAGGCGCCCGGGTACGCCGAGCACCAGGCCAGGACGGATCGGGAGATCCCCGTCGTGGTGCTGAACCGGACCGACCCCCGGAGCCGGTCAGGGGCTGCAGACTGACCGACCAGAGGTGCAGCGGCCGCAGCGGATCGTGCGGCGGCGCAGGGCCGGCAATCACAGCAGCGACGAGGGCGGGCAGCGCGTCGAGGACGCCGCGTATGCTGCCGCGTCACGGTCCGGCCGGACCGTACCGAACCGCGGGGGCACTCATGGGTGACTACTTCCAGACGATCGTGGACAAGGAGATCTCCGAGGCGGACGCCGTTCCCATGGCCGCGCGCATCGTGGAATGGCTCGTCGCCGAAGGCGTCGTCGGAGCGGACCGGACCGAGCCCGTCATCGGCAGCGGGCCGGGGCACCCGCCGGGCCCCCGCCACCGCGCCGTCGTCGACAGCAGCGGCTGGAGCGAGCCCTGGCAGGCGGGCGGCCTGGAGATCGTCACCACCCGCACCGTGTTCGACGCCGGACAGTACGCGGAGGCCTCGGGCGCGGACTGCCCTCGCTGCGGAAGGACCACCGAACTCCGCGACGAGGAGACGTGGGACGACATCCCCGGCGCCTGGGCGCCGTTCGGCGCCGCCGAGCAGGCCTGGCTGGCCGGCGGCGACGGGCCGGTCCGCTGCACGCACTGCCACGCGGAGTCTCCGCTCACGGAATGGACCGGCATGGACGGCGCCTTCGCGTACGGCAGCCTCGGCTTCACGTTCTGGGGATGGCCCGACCTGACCCCCCGCTTCCTCGCGGAGTTCGGCCTCCGCCTGGACAAGCACCGCACGGCCTGCGTCCGCGGCAAGATCTGACGGACGGCGGCGCCCGGACGGCCCCGTCCCGGCGCCGCCGTCCGTCAGAACTCCGGACTGCGCGCCTCAGTTGCCCAGATCCGCCAGCTGCTCGTACCCCTGGATCTCCCGCGGACTCCGCGTCCCCGGCCCGATGTACTTCGCCGACGGCCGCACCAGGCGTCCCGTCCGCTTCTGCTCCAGGATGTGCGCCGACCAGCCCGCCGTCCGCGCACACGTGAACATCGACGTGAACATGTGCGCCGGGACCTCCGCGAAGTCCAGCATGATCGCCGCCCAGAACTCCACGTTCGTCGCCAGCACCCGGTCCGGGCGCCGCGCGTGCAACTCCTCCAGCGCGGCCTTCTCCAGCGCCTGCGCCACTTCGAAACGGGGCGCGCCCAGCTCCTCGGCCGTGCGCCGCAGCACCCGCGCCCGCGGGTCCTCGGCCCGGTACACGCGGTGGCCGAAGCCCATCAGCCGCTCGCCCTTGTCCAGGGCCTTCTTCACGTACGCGGTGGCGTCCCCGGTCCGTTCGATCTCCTCGATCATGCCGAGGACGCGCGACGGCGCGCCCCCGTGCAGCGGGCCCGACATGGCGCCCACCGCGCCGGACAGTGCGGCGGCCACGTCGGCGCCGGTGGAGGCGATGACGCGGGCGGTGAACGTCGAGGCGTTCATGCCGTGCTCGGCGGCCGACGTCCAGTACGCGTCGACGGCCTTCACATGCCGGGGGTCCGGCTCGCCGCGCCAGCGGATCATGAAGCGTTCGACCACGGATCCGGCCTTGTCGATCTCGCTCTGCGGCACCATTGGCCGCCCCTGTCCGCGCGCGGACTGCGCGACGTACGACAGCGCCATGACGGCGGCCCGCGCCAGATCGTTGCGGGCGGTCTCCTCGTCGATGTCCAGCAGCGGCTTCAGGCCCCACACGGGCGCGAGCATGGCCAGGGCGGACTGGACGTCGACCCGGATGTCACCGGAGTGCACCGGGATCGGGAACGGCTCCGCGGGCGGCAGGCCGGGGCTGAACGCCCCGTCGACCAGCAGGCCCCACACGTTGCCGAACGAGACATGGCCGACGAGATCCTCGATGTCGACGCCTCGGTACCGCAGCGAACCGCCTTCCTTGTCGGGTTCGGCGATCTCCGTTTCGAACGCGACGACTCCTTCGAGTCCGGGTACGAAGTCGGACATCAGGCGGCTCCCTCGGATCGGCGGCTGCGGGCGGGCCCCAGGGCCCACCCAAGATACTGGCGGGTTCCGACGTGACCGGGAAGCGTGACATCCGGCACAGCTCCCCATTCCACCGTGTAACGGCGGGCGGACCTCCTTCGTGCCTGGCCGCTGCGGCAGGATGACACCGTGCCCACCGCAGACTCCTCCTTCGATTCCACCACCGATCCGGCCGCGATGCGCGAGCAGTACCGGTCCGAGGCCTTCGCCGAGGACGGTCTCGCCGCCGATCCGATGCGGCAGTTCGCCCGCTGGTTCCGGCAGGTCGCCGCAGGCGGCATGCTCCACGAACCGAACGCCATGGTGGTGTCCACGGCGACCCCCGAGGGGCGTCCGTCCTCCCGCACGGTCCTGCTGAAGATGTACGACGAGCGGGGCTTCGTCTTCTTCACCAACTACGACTCCCGCAAGGGCCGCGAGCTGGCCGCCAACCCGTACGTCTCGCTGCTCTTCCCCTGGCACCCCCTGGCCCGCCAGGTCATCGTCACCGGCACCGCGGCCCGGGTCCCCCGCGAGGAGACGGTCGCCTACTTCCGCACCCGCCCCCACGGCTCCCAGCTCGGCGCCTGGGCGAGCGATCAGTCGGCGGTGATCGGTTCGCGGGACGAACTGGTCCAGCGCTACGAGGACCTCGCGGCCCGCTACCCGGAGGGCGAGAAGGTCCCGGCGCCCCCGCACTGGGGCGGATTCCGCGTCGTCCCCGACACGATCGAGTTCTGGCAGGGCCACGAGAACCGGCTCCACGACCGGCTGCGGTACGTGCGGGAGGACGGCGCGTGGCGGGTCGAGCGACTCTGCCCGTAGAACACGGGACATCACGCCGACACGTGCCCCGACATCGCGCCGACACGTGCCCCGGCACGTGCTTTGACACGCAGAAACCCGCAGGCTCTGGTCCCTCCTTGCGGAGGAGCCGGCCGGACTTACCGGCGAGCCTGCGGGTCGGTGACTGCTTGGGATTGGCCGATGACCGGCCTGCACTGCAAGAGCGCGACAACGGGCGTCAGCCCGCAGTCACCTCACGAGTCCGAGAAGAAATCACTTCCGGAACACCTCCTTTCCCTACGTGTGCCATCAGCTTAGGAAGCCCCCCGGGCCCGCACAACCGAATTATCGGAGCGGTTGATTTCGGGGAAGTCGCTGTGTGCCGGGTCACGTTCGAGTTCAATGGTCTGACGTGCGGCAATGGCGGACACGTCCTGCAGGGGGTCCCGGGATGAGTGCTTCCACGACCAGCGGAACGACCGACGCTCTCGGTCCCGACGGCCCCGGCCCGATCCCCGGGGCGGAACTGCTCGCGGCCCTCCTCGACGGCATGGACGCGGCCCTCTGCGCCTTCGACGCGGACGGCACCGTCACCCACTGGAACCGCGAGGCCGAGCGAATCCTCGGCTGGTCCGCCGAGGAGGCCGTCGGGCGGCCCGGTTTCGCCGGGTGGGCCGTGCGGCGGGCGGACGCGGGCGAGGTGCAGGGACGGCTGATGGCCGTCATGGGCGGGGCCGGGCGCCAGGTGCACGAGTTCGCGCTGCTGCGCAAGGACGGCGGGCGGGTGCTCGTGCGGACCCAGTCGGCCGGGGTACGGAGCGCGGACGGGAAGCCCGCCGGGGTGTACTGCGCGTTCAGCGAGGTCCATGCGCAGATCGATCTGGAACGGTCCATCGCCCTGAGCGAGGCACTGTTCGAGGACGCGTCGTGGGGCGTCGTCCTGGTCGACGTGGACCTGCGGCCGACCGTCGTCAACGCACACGCGGCCCGCGCGCTGGGCGGCGGTCGTACGACGCTGCTGGGACGGCCGCTCGGCGAGCTGATCGTGCAGGGTGTCGAGGACCTGGAGGGCGCGCTCCAGCACGTGCTGGCCGAGGGGGCGCCGCCCGCGCCCACCGAGCTGTGGGTGACGTTGCGGACGGGCGACGGCGACCGGCGGCGCTGCTGGCGCAGCGGTTTCCTGCGGCTGGCCTCGCCGCTCGCCGAGGAGCCGGTGCCGCTGGGGGTGGGCTGGCTGTTCCAGGACGTGACGGAGGCGAAGCTGGCCGCCCAGGAGGCCGACCGGCTGCGGTTCCGGTCCAGTCAGCTGCACCGGGCATCACGGTCGGCCGCCGAGTGCGAGGACCCGATGGAGGCGGCCACGTCGTCGCTGGACTACGCCCTGGCGGGCTTCGCCGACCATGCGCTGATCGATCTGGTGGCGGGCGAGCGGCTGGTGCGTGCCGCGGGGACGCCGACCGACGCGCCGGGCCCGTGCCTGCCGGTGGCCGGGGGCGGCATCCCGCTGCGGTACGCGCCGGGGCACCCGGCCCTGCAGGCGGTGGACCGTACGGGGTCGGTGCGGGCTTCGGCGGGCGCCGGGTCGGCGCAGGCGGCCGGGGAGTGGGCGACGGAGCGGCGGTGGCCGGCCGATGCGGTGCACGCCCTGTGCGTGGTGCTGCGGAGCCGGGGCCGGACGCTGGGCGTGGTGACGTTCCTGCGCTCGTCCCATCGCGCTGCGTTCGAGCGCCCGGACGCGGCGTACGCGGAGAGCGTGGCGGACCGGGTGGCGGCGTCGGTGGACCTGGGGCAGGCGGCGAACCCCAGCCCGTCCGGCCGTTCCAGCCCGTCCGGCGTTTGAGGACGGAACCGCCGCCGGGGGCGGGCGGTCACCCCTCGGACTCGGCCCCGGACGCACCGCGCCGCCGGCAACCCGCTCAGTGCCGGTAGAAGATCCGGTCCGCGTACTCCGTCATCACGCGCCCGTTCCACTCGTGGCCCCCGTCGACGTTGCCCGAGCGCAGCAGCGGCGGCTCGACGCCCCGCTCCAGCAGGCTCTCCGCCGCGGCGGCCATCATCGACTGCATGATCGCGCTGGTGACGACCGTCGAGGCGGGGGCGAAGGGGGCCTCGATGCCGTCGACGTCCAGTTCCGCGTCGCCGATGGAGATCTTGCTGTCGAGGACGATGTCGCAGTGGTCCCGCAGGAAACCGCCCGAGCTGTGCCGGGAGCGGGTGCCCTCCGCGTACGCGACCGAGGTGACGCCGATGACCTTCAGGCCCAGCGCGCGGGCGTTCAGCGCCATCTCCACCGGCAGGGCGTTGCGCCCGGAGAGCGAGATGATCACGAGGACGTCGCCCGACTTCGCGGGGCTGGAGTCGAGCACCGCGCCCGCGAGGCCGTCGACCCGTTCCAGGGCCGAGCCCAGCGTCGCCGGCATGACGTCGACGCCGAGCGTGCCGGGGACGGCCAGGACGTTCATGAGGGCGAGTCCGCCCGCGCGGTAGACGACGTCCTGGGCGGCCAGCGAGGAGTGCCCGGCGCCGAAGGCGAAGAGCCTGCCGCCGGACACGACGGTGTCGGCGATCGCGTCACCGGCGGCCGCGATGGAGCCGGACTCCTCGTCGCGCACCCGCTCCAGCAGGCCGATCGCTGCGTCGAAGAACTGACCGGCCAGCTTGCTTTCGCTCATCGAGGAGTGCCTTTCCGGCGGAGTGGAGGTGTCCAGGGGCGTCCGTACCGCCGATCACGGTGCGGTCTGGACCAGTGACATGTCAATACCGCACGGGCCGTTCCGGCCTCGCCGACGGCTCGTCGGCGGAGCTCCTTCGGACGGTGAGGCACGGTTGTCGGTGCTATGCGTCAGAATTGGACGAGGGCCAGCGCACGACTGCATCGAGGGGCACGAATGTCCGGACTGATCGACACAACGGAGATGTATCTCCGCACCATCCTCGAACTCGAAGAGGAAGGCGTGGTCCCCATGCGCGCCCGGATCGCTGAACGGCTGGACCAGAGCGGTCCGACCGTCAGCCAGACGGTGGCGCGAATGGAGCGCGACGGCCTGGTCCAGGTCGCCGGGGACCGGCACCTGGAGCTGACGGAGGAGGGCCGCCGGCTGGCGACCCGCGTGATGCGCAAGCACCGGCTCGCCGAGTGCCTGCTGGTAGACGTGATCGGCCTGGAGTGGGAGCAGGTCCACGCCGAGGCATGTCGTTGGGAACACGTGATGAGCGAGGCCGTGGAGCGGCGGGTGCTGGAGCTGCTGCGCCACCCGACGGAGTCCCCGTACGGGAATCCCATCCCGGGCCTGGAGGAGCTGGGCGAGAAGGCCGAGGCCGACCCGTTCCTCGACGAGGGCATGGTCAGCCTGTCGGAGCTCGACCCGGGCGCCGACGGCAAGACGGTGGTGGTCCGCCGGATCGGTGAGCCGATCCAGACGGACGCCCAGCTGATGTACACGCTGCGGCGGGCGGGCGTTCAGCCCGGTTCCGTGGTCAGCGTGACCCAGTCGCCCGGCGGGGTGCTGGTGGGCAGCAGCGGTGAGGCGGCGGAGCTGGACGCGGAGGTCGCCTCTCACGTGTTCGTGGCGAAGCGCTGAGCCCTGGGGCCTCTCGTTTGGATCATGCCGGGCTCGCGGGGTCCGGCACCGCACCTCGCGGCGTTGTCGTCGGTCGCCATGGCTCCGCCATGACTCCCTCCTCCGCCGTGCGATGCACGGCACCGGAGCCCGCTCCCTGATCCGGCTGATCCAGACGAAAGACCCTGGCGCGTGGTGAACAGGGCGAAGTCCTGAGCGCGGCGTTGCTCGGAATGTGAGCAGGTGTCGAAGTGCGGGTGGCGGACGATCAGCGGTGCTGACGTCCGTTTTCCGTTTTTCCGTCCGGAATTGCAGCGCCCGGACGGATCGCGTGCCAGGCTGTGGCAGAGGGATACCTGGGAGTGTCGGCCGTCAGGCCGCGCGGTCGGGGAGGGGAGCAGGGAATGCGCCCGTCGTACTGGCATGTCCGGCCTGCGCACCGGGAGAAGACTGCCGCGGTCCTGCACGCCGCCCCGGCGCACGCGCTTGTGACGCGCGCCCCGGTGGTCGGATCCCGCCCCCGGACCGGCGGCCCCGAAACGATGGATGGCCCCGGCGCCGCAAGGCGCCGGGGCCTGTCCTCCCCTGGCCCGACCTGGAGCCCCGAGCTCTCGAGGTCGGTTCCCGCGAGCCCTCATCCCCGAGTGGCCCGCCTCCCGGAGAAGATCTCCCCTCCGTGGCCGACATCAATCCTGGGAGCAGGTCACTCGAACGAGCGGTGTTGTGCGGCGGAACCCGGTTTTCGAATAAAGGTTCGATAGTCTGGCTGACGCGACCACATGGTGATCGAGGGACCAGAAGGGGGTGCCAGAGCAGATGGTGCAGCGCATCGATGTGACGGGAACCGACGGCGTACGCCTCGCGGCCTGGGAGTTCGCCGACCCGCCCAAGGGGCGCGCGGAAGCGGAGCGCGCCGGAGGTGTCTTACTGCTCCACGGACTGATGGGCCGGGCCTCGCACTGGGCCTCCACCACCCGCTGGCTCGCCGAGCGGTACCGGGCGGTCGGCCTCGACCAGCGCGGACACGGCCGCAGCGAGAAGCCGGCCGAGGGCCCGTACACGCGTGAGGCGTACGTAGCCGACGCCGAGGCCGCGATCGAACAGCTCGGCCTCGCCCCCGTCACCCTCGTCGGGCATTCCATGGGAGCGCTCACCGCGTGGCAGCTCGCCGCGAAGCGCCCGGACCTCGTCCGGGCCCTGGTCATCTGCGACATGCGGGCCTCCGCGCTCGGCGCGGCCTCGCAGCGGGAGTGGGAGGACTGGTTCACGTCCTGGCCCGTTCCGTTCGCCACCCTGGCCGACGTACGGAAGTGGTTCGGCGAGGACGACCCCTGGGTGGAACGCCCGAATCCCGCCCGCGGCGAGTTCTTCGCCGAGGTGATGGCCGAGCGCGCCGACGGCTGGCGGCCCGTCTTCTCCCGCCGGCAGATGCTCACCTCCCGCGCCACCTGGGTCTTCGACGCGCACTGGGAGGAGCTGGCGCAGGTCAGGTGCCCGACCCTGGTCCTCCGCGGCCTGGACGGCGAGCTGGGCCGGGCGGAGGCCCAGGAGATGGTCCGGGTGCTGCCCCGCGGGCAGTACGCGGAGGTGGCCGACGCCGGACACCTCGTCCACTACGACCGGCCCGAGGGCTGGCGCGCCGCGGTCGAACCCTTCCTGGAGCAGCTCGCCGAGGACAACCGGGACGACCTGGAGCCGGTGGCTCCGTAACGACCTGGAACAGGTGACTCCGTAACGGCCGCGGCGCCGCCCCGGCCCGTCACCCCTTGCTGACCGCCGTCAGGATCTCCGGCAGCCGGTCCGCCGTGCGCGGCGCGGCGACCCGCAGCCCGCCCCAGGCGATCAGGGCACCGTAGACGGCACCCACCGGCAGCAGGAGCCACAGCCAGGTCTCCGCGTCGGCGAGATGCAGCCAGATCGTCAGACCGATCACGGGGGAGCACAGCAGCGCCGCCGAGACCATGCCGCCGAAGATCGAGATCCAGGCGAGCCCGGCCTGCCCGGGTACCACGTTCTTGAACGCACCGTCCTGCGGGATCGAGTACGGGAAGTTCGCCGACGCCACCGCACCCGTCGCCAGCATCGCGCCCAGCAGGGCGAACGACAGCCCCATGACCCCCGGCAGCGCCCCCCAGTCGCCGAGCACCGCCGCCGTCAGGACCGTTACCAGGACCGTGTACGGGAGGGTGATCAGCAGCAGGGCCAGCGCCCGCGCCCGCAGTTCCAGGTACGCGTCACGGGGCGAGGAGATCGTCAGCGCCACCATCCAGAACGCGGAGGTGTCCTGCCCGAACTGGTTGTACATCTGGATGCCGAGCATCCCGGCGCCGAAGCACGCGAAGTAGACCGACCCCGTGCCCTGCAGGGCGTTGAGCAGCGGCACGATCAGTCCGATCGCCAGCGCCGTCACCCAGGCGGCCTTGGTCTTCGGGTCCCGTGCGACGTACCGCAGACTGCGCTGCATCACCGTGCCGGTGCGCCCCTCGGGGAACAGTGCCCAGAGGCCGGAGCGGTCCGTGGCGGACTTCGTACGGGCCGGTTCGGCGGCGGAGAGCGTCGAGCCGTCCGGCGCCGTCATCAGCTTCTCCAGACTGCGCCGCCACAGCACCATCAGCAGGACCAGCGCGGCCGCGGAGAGGAGCAGTTGTACGGCGGCCCGGCCGTACGCCCCCTGGGACGCGGAGTCCACGGAGCCGATCGCCGAGGCGGGCGGCAGCCAGCGCACCACGTCCGCGGCCGGGTCGAGTGCGGAGAGCCCGCCCGCCCGGCCGAGCCGCTGAACGCCGAAGTTGACGCCCTGGACCCCGACCGCGATCACCAGCCCGCTGAGCACCGCCAGATCGCGGCCCTTGCGGGAGGTCAGCAGCCGGGTGTTGGCCGTGGCGACGGCCCGTGCCAGCGCGACGCAGACCAGCAGGGTCAGCGGGGCCGCGAGGACGGCGAACACCACCGCGCCCGCCCCGTGCGCCAGCGCGATGACCGAACCGAGCGCCAGGCAGAGCGTGAACAGCGGGCCGATGCCGACCAGTGAGGACACCAGCAGCGCGGTGATCAGGGGCCGGGGGCGCAGCGGCAGCATCACGAGGCGGCTCGGGTCGAGGGTCTCGTCCCCGGCGGCGGAGAAGAGCGGCATCACCGCCCAGCCGACCGCCAGCACCGCGGCCAGCAGCACGACGAGGGAGCCCGTGTGGGCGTGGCCGCGCAGCGCGATCAGCCCGATCAGCTGGCCCAGGGCGATCAGCAGGGTGACGGCGACGGAGGCGATGTACACGGCCCGGCGGCCGGCCGACTGCCGCAGCCCGTTGCGGAGCAGGGCGAGCTTGAGGCGTACGAGGACGGGGACCAGGTCCGTACCGCCTGCCGGGCCGCTCGTACGGGGGCCGGTGCCGGCCGGGGCGTCGAGCACGCTCATCGGGCACCGCCGAGCCAGTCCAGAGCGGCGCCGTGGTCGCGGTCGCCCGCGCCGACGAGCTCGAGGAAGGCGTTCTGCAGCGAGGGCGCGTCGCCGCGGACCTGGTCGAGCGTGCCCTGGGCGCGGATGGTGCCCGCCGCCATGACGGCCACCCAGTCGCAGAGCGACTCGACGAGCTCCATCACATGGCTGGAGAAGACGACGGTCGCCCCCGAGCGGGTGTAGCGCTCCAGCACTCCGCGGATGGTCTGCGCCGACACCGGGTCGACGCCCTCGAACGGTTCGTCGAGGAAGAGTACTTCGGGGTTGTGCAGCAGCGCGGCGGCGAGCCCGATCTTCTTGCGCATGCCCGTCGAGTAGTCGATGACGAGTTTGTGCTGGGCGCCTGCCAGATCCAGGACGTCCAGCAGCTGGGTGGCCCTGCTGTCCACCTCGTCGCCCGGCAGACCGCGCAACCTGCCGGTGTAGGCGAGGAGTTCACGACCCGAGAGGCGTTCGAAGAGCCGCAGGCCCTCGGGCAGGACGCCGATGCGGGACTTCACCTCGACCGGGTCGCGCCAGACGTCGCGGCCGCCGATCTCGATCCGGCCCAGGTCGGGGCGGAGCAGGCCGGTGACCATGGACAGGGTGGTGGTCTTCCCGGCGCCGTTGGGGCCCACCAGGCCGATGAACTTGCCCGCCGGCAGCACCAGGTCGATGCCGGCGACCGCTGTGTGGTCGCCGAATCGTTTCCACAGCCCTTCCACCCGCACCGCGGGCGCCGCCGCCCGCGGAACGTCGGGCTCGACGGCCCGGTCGGCATCTTCTGTTTCTGTCCGGTCCGGCATCGTGAGCGCCCTTCGAAGTCCCCGTACTTGGGGACACCCTACGAAAGGCGCCCCAGGTCCTGTACGGAGTTCCCTGTCTGTGCCCCGGCGCCCGGCACGCACGTTCCGCGCGGACGACGGGGAACTCCGTACAGGGCCTAGGAACGGCGCCCCCGCGCGTCGGCGGCTTCGCGACCGCAGGCGTACGCGAGGGGGCTGATGAGCTCCTCCACCTCGGGCAGCCAGCGGTTGGCCGTGGAGGGGCTGCGGGCCCACTGGACCGCTCCGGCGCCGCCGACGCGGGTGGGCGGGGCGGCGATGTAGTGGCCCTCGCCGATTCCGCGCAGGCCGATCGCCGCGGCGTCCCAGCCGACCCTGCGGACGAGGCCGTCTGCCTTGGCGGCGGAGCCCGGCAGGACGAAGAACTGCATCCGGCGGTCGGGGGTGCGGGTGACCGGGCCGAGCGGCAGGCTCATCCGCTCCATCCGGGCCAGCGCCAGGAAGCCCGCCGACTCCGGTACGTCGATCGCGTCGAAGCCGCGGCCGGTCGGCAACAGGATCGAGGCCCGGGGGTGCTGGGTCCACATCCTGCGGGCCGCCGCGCCGCTGCCGGTGGCCCGGCCCGCCCAGTCGGCCCGGGTCGGGTGCGCGCCGGGCGCCGCGCAGCCGGCCTCGCCGCACGAGCACTGTTCCGTGCCGCCGGCCGGCTCCAGCCAGGTGCCCGGGCACACGTCCCAGTGCCGCTCCTCCGCGTACCGCACCGCGGCGTCGAGCAGCTGCTCGGCTCGCTGCTGGGGGATCTGTGCGGTTTCCATGACTCCGATGGGCTCTTCCACGCCCAGCACAACTCCCGCCGCCACCTGGGGTTACGGGCGCGGCGAGCGCGGTTACGGCCCAACGCGCCCGCACATGGGGCGCATCGATGCATGGGCGGGGGCGCGCGGGAGGGACGGGGGCGGCGGGCGGGTAGCCACATACCGGAGATCCGGCACAGTTCGTTCGGCATCTTAGGGCGCGTGCCGGGAGGAAAGGGCGAAGACGCGTCAAAAGTGACCAACACGATGAATCGGCGAATTTCTCAGGCATATGTCGGGCAGTGATCCCTTCACCGATCACTGCGGCCTCAGGGGGAGAAACATGGCAGCCAGGCCTCTCGTCGCACGCCAGCCGAACGAACGGCTCCAGGCGCTCATTCAGGAAGCCGGATGCTCCAACGCGGGCCTCGCCCGCCGCGTCAACATGGTCGGGGCCGAGCGCGGGCTCGACCTCCGCTACGACAAGACCTCCGTGGCCCGCTGGCTGCGCGGACAGCAACCACGCGGCAGGGCGCCGGGCATCATCGCCGAGGCGCTCGGCCGCAAGCTCGGCCGTACGGTCACGATTGACGAGATCGGGATGGCCAACGGCAAGAACCTGGCCTCCGGCGTAGGCCTGCAGTTCGCCCCGACGGTGACCGGGGCGATCGAGCAGGTCTGCGAGCTGTGGCGCAGCGACGTCGGCCGCCGTGACTTCCTGTCCGGTTCCGCCGTGGCCTCCTCGGCGCTGGTCGAGCCCAGCCGCGACTGGCTGATCACCGGTGCGGACCCGCAGGTGGCGCGGGTCGCCGGGGCCCGGGTAGGGATGCCGGACGTCGAGGCGGTGCGGGCGACGACGGCGGCGCTGGTCGACCTGGACCACCGGTTCGGCAGCGGGCACGTGCGGCCGGTCCTGGTGCACTACCTGAACAGCGTGGTCTCCGGGCTGCTCTCGGGGGCGTACCGCGAGTCGACCGGGCGGCAGCTGTTCGCCGCGGTCGCGCGGCTCACCGAGCTCGCCGGGTACATGGCGATCGACACGGGCCAGCCGGGCCTGGCCCAGCGCTACTACATCCAGGCCCTGCGTCTCGCCCAGGCGGCGGGCGACCGCGCCTACGGCGGCTATGTGCTCGCGGCCTCCATGAGCCACCTCGCGGCCCAGCTCGGCAATCCGCGGGAGATCGCGCAGCTGGCCAGAGCGGCGCAGGAAGGGGCGCGCGGGCGGGTCACACCGCGGGCGGAGGCGATGTTCTACGCGGCGGAGGCGCGCGGCCACGCGCTGCTCGGGGACGCCCGCACCAGCCAGGCGGTGGCAGGCCGGGCACTGACGGCGCTGGAGCAGGCCGATCCGGACAGCGGCGACGATCCCGAATGGATCGTCCACTTCGACCACGCCTACCTGGCCGACGAGCTGGCGCACTGCCATCGCGACCTCGGCCAGGCGGAGGCAGCCGCGCGCCGGGCGAAGGAGGCCCTGGGCGGTCTTCCGGCGTCCCGTGCCCGCCGACGGGGCATCGGGCTGGCCCTCCTGGCCGCGGCGCAGGTGCAGATGCGTGAGGTGGAGCACGCCTGCCACACCGGGACGCGGGCGATGGAGCTGCTGGGCACGGTGCGTTCCAGCCGGGGCGCGGAGTATCTGGACGATCTGCAGCAGCGCCTGGTGCCGTACGGGGACGAGCCCGCGGTGCGGGAGTTCGGCGCCCGTCTGGAGCTGCAGGCGGCCTGACGGGAGGGGCGTTCCGGGGCCGTACCGCCCGCCTGTCCGGGGCCGTACCGCCCGCCTGTCCGGGGCCTTGTCGCGCGGGCGCCCCCTTAACTGCGTCTTAAGGGAGCAGGGTGTTACAGCCGGTGTGAAGGGGTGGTGAGCGACAACACGCGCTTGGCGAAGGGCGGCAACCACCCGATAGCGTGAGCCGACGATTCCGTAGGTTTACACGTAGGAGTCCCGGTGACACAGAGCGGACAGGGTGACGAGCAGCAGCTCCCTGCTGTACGACCCGCGCACGAGGGTGTCGTGCTGCCCGCGGGTGGCGGCGAGCCCTGGACGCCGGGGGGACCCGCGGACCAGGCGGCCCCCGCGGGCGGTCAGCCGTGGGGGCAGCCCTGGGGGCCGCAGGCGCCCCACCAGGACCCCGCCCAGCAGGCGCAGTACCAGGGCCAGGGCGGATACGGGCAGGACCAGCAGGGCGCGTACGGGCAGCAGCAGGGGCAGTACGGGCAGCAGGCGCAGCCGGGGCAGTACGACCAGGGGCAGCAGGCTCCCGCGCACGGGTACGGCCAGGCTCCGCACGCCCAGCCGCAGCACGTGCAGCAGCCGCAGCAGCCCCGGCCGCCCCAGCCGTCGCCGTACGCCCAGCCGCTGCCGCCCGAGGCGGTGCCCGGCGGGGGCGGCGACGTGGACGCCACGCAGTACATCGCGCCGGTACCGGGCGGTCCCGGGCCGGGCGGACTGCCGCCGGTGAACCCGGCGGAGTCCACGCAGTTCCTCGGCCACGCCCAGCAGCAGGCGTACCAGCAGCCCGGCTCTCACGCCGCGCCGCCGCCCGCGCAGGGTGGCCAGGACGCCGACGCGACCCAGTACATACCGCCCGTGCCCGGCGGTGCCCCGTACGGCATCCGGCCCGGGACACCGGGTGAGCGGCAGCCGCCCGCGGAGTTCGACAACCTCTTCCGCAACGACGAACCCGCGGGCGCCACACAGCAGATGCCCCGGTTCGACCCCGCGCAGCACCAGCAGCCCCCGCAGCATCAGGGCGGGCAGCAGCAGTACCGGGGCGGGCCGCCTCCCCCGGCGTACCAGCAGGCGCCTCCGTACACGGGACCCGAGGACGGGCTGCCGCACGACGGGCAGGAGGGACGGCGGAAGAGGTCCGCGCACGTCCCGCTGATCGCCGCGGTCGTCGTCGGCTGCGCCGTGATCGGGCTGGGAGCCGGCGCCTTGATGAGCGGCGGCGACGACAAGGGCGACGACAGCAAGCAGCCGGTGGCGGCGGCGAGTTCGCCCGCCGCTCAGCCCTCCACCCAGGCCGCGCCCGACCCGGCGAAGCCGCAGGCCGAGGCACTCGACAAGCTGCTGGCGGACAGCAACAACAGCCGGTCCGCGGTGATCGGCGCGGTGGAGAAGGCCAAGAACTGCACCGACCTGGACAAGGCGGTCGCCGATCTCAAGGGTGCCGCCCAGCAGCGTCGCGACCTGGTGACCCGGCTCAAGGGGCTGTCGGTCGACAAGCTGCCGGAGAACGGGCAGTTGACGGCCTCGCTCACCAAGGCCTGGCAGGCGTCCGCGTCCGCGGACGACCACTACGCCGCCTGGGCGGCGCAGGCCAAGAGTAAGAAGGTGTGCAAGAAGGGCAAGGCCCGCCCGACCTCGCACTACCAGCAGGCCAACGTGCAGAGCGGTGAGGCGACCAAGGCCAAGAAGCAGGCGGCCGGACTGTGGAACGCCATCGCGACGAAGTACGGCCTGACGAAGCACGCGTCCACCGCGCTCTGAGCGCGGTCCCCGACAGCCTCTCAGCCGGTCGCGCTGGCGTCCGACAGCGTCTTCGTCACATCCACGAAGCCCTTGCTGTCGGCGACCAGCCGGCCGTCGCGCACGACCTGGAACGTCACCTTGCTGTTCACGATGCGCGGGTACGCGGACGAGCCGATCATGTCCTCGTAGCGCCAGCGCAGCGCGGGAGTGAGGCCGCCGGTGTCCACCTGGGTGCCGTCGTTGAGGGCCTTGGTGACCTTCCGGGACGTGATCTCCGCCTCGTCCAGCGACTCGACGATCGACTTCAGGGCCGTGTAGGCGACCCAGGTCGTCTGCACGCCGGTGTCGTCCGGGTCGATGCGGTTGTCGCCGAAGGCGTGCTTGCTGATCACCTGCCGCATCAGGTCCCAGCGCGCATCGCCCGGGGCCGGGTACCAGCCGGTGACGTACGCGCCCTCGAACGGGCTCTTGCTGCCGCCGGTGCGGTCGATGAGCGGCTGTCCGATGCTGCCGAGGACCGAGGAGACCCGCACCGATCCGTCGGCCGGCTCCAGCCGTCTGAAGGAGTCGAAGAAGGTCTCCGTACGGTCGCCGAGCACGGCCGTCACGCAGCCGCCGTCATGGCCCGCCCCCGTCAGCGCACGCCCGGCTGCCTCGTCGTACGACGTGGCGCCCTCGGCCGCCCGGACGTCGACCGGTGCGGGCCGGCGGGCCTCGGTGAGGCCCGTGCTGAGGAGCCACGCCTGGCTGTCGCCGCCCAGGGTGTCGGGGCGCACCAGGGAGACCCGGTCGCAGGTGGCGGCCAGCTGCTTCGCGTTGCCCGCCAGCAGCGCCGACTGGCCGCCGGTGACCGGGTAGGACATGTAGCTCCGGAACTCCTCCTCGGAGGCGCCGTAGCCGCCGATGTACGGGATTCCGGCGACTTCGAGCGGCGCCATGAACGACCGCCCGTGCCGGCTGTAGGAGCCGAGCACGGCGACGGCCTTCTCCTTGACGGCCCGGCGGGCGCAGTCGCCCGCGCCGATCGAGGTGTCCTGCTCGTCGCAGGTGATCACGCGCAGCTCGTGCCCGTCGATCCCGCCCTCGCCGTTGATCCAGCGGGCGTACGCCTGAGCCATCGCGGTCATGCCCGCCATGTTGGCGGCCTCCGGGCCCGAGGCGCCGCTGGGCGCCCATGTCACGACGGTGACGGACTCCCTGGAGTCCCCCGAGGCCCCAGGGAGTGCACCGCAGCCGGTCATCAGCAGAGCCCCTGCCGCCACCGCACCGGTGAGCAACCTGATGGGGCGGGGGAGGGTGGGGCGTCGCCGTCCGGTCATGGGCACAGACACTTCCCGTCCCCGGGTAACGCGGCAGTGTGCTCCGCTCAACGCTCGGTGACGTCCAGGTGAATTGCAGGGGCCCGTAGGGAAAGCCGGAAAGGGAACGTACGATCGACAACCGTGCAGCAAGGTTCCGAGAACTCTTCCCGTCGCGGCCGTCGCTCCTCCACCATGGGCGGCATGCCGCTCAATGACATTCCTTGGTGGCGCTGGCGCAGCAACGTGCGCTCGGCGCTGCACATGCTCTCCGACCCCGTCTTCCACCACGAGTGCTGGCTGGCCGGCCGGGAGGGATACGGCGACATCACCGACGCCGTGTACCGCCTGGTCGAGGACACCTGGCTCGACAACTGGTCCGCCGAGAAGTACGTCGGCACGGTCTTCCGGGACTCCGGTGAGGCCGCCCTCGTCGACGTCGCCGTGCTGCGGGTGCTGCGCATCATGCACCAGGTCGGCGCGGACGCCCCCGTCTCCGCCTACCTGGAGCATCACGGCTGGCCGGAGGCCGTGCGGGCCGCCCGCGAAGCCCATGTGCTGCTCGCCACGAACGACGGCGAGGACCCGGACGTCCCGCCCCGCTCGCTGGACGTGCTCCGCATCATGACCAGGTCCTGAGAGGCTTCCTCCGAACCGCGGACGGTGTGGCACGCTACGGGGATGACCGTCCCGCAGCCTGCTGACACCGCCCCCGAGCAGTACGTCCTCACGCTCTCGTGCCCCGACAAACAGGGCATCGTGCACGCCGTGTCGAGCTATCTCTTCATGACCGGCTGCAACATCGAGGACAGCCAGCAGTTCGGGGACCACGACACGGGCCTGTTCTTCATGCGCGTCCACTTCTCGGCGGACAGCCCGGTGACGCTCGACAAGCTGCGGGCGAGCTTCGCCGCGATCGGCGACTCGTTCCGGATGGACTGGCAGATCCACCGCTCCTCGGACCGGATGCGGATCGTGCTGATGGTCAGCAAGTTCGGCCACTGCCTCAACGACCTGTTGTTCCGTTCCCGGATCGGCGCCCTGCCGGTCGAGATCGCGGCGGTCGTCTCCAACCACACGGACTTCGCCGAGCTCGTCGCCTCGTACGACGTTCCCTTCCGCCACATCCCCGTGAGCAGGGAGAACAAGGCGGAGGCGGAGGCACAGCTGCTGGAGCTGGTCCGCGAGGAGAACGTGGAGCTGGTCGTCCTGGCCCGCTACATGCAGGTCCTCTCGGACGATCTGTGCAAGCAGCTCAGCGGCCGGATCATCAACATCCACCACTCGTTCCTGCCGAGCTTCAAGGGCGCCAAGCCGTACCACCAGGCGCACGCCCGCGGTGTGAAGCTGATCGGTGCGACGGCGCACTACGTCACGGCCGACCTCGACGAGGGGCCGATCATCGAGCAGGAGGTCGAGCGGGTGGGCCACGGCGTGACGCCGGACCAGCTGGTCGCCGTCGGGCGTGACGTGGAGTGCCAGGCCCTGGCGCGCGCGGTGAAGTGGCACGCGGAGCGGCGCATCCTGCTGAACGGCCGCCGTACGGTGATCTTCGCGTAGGCGCGGTTCACAGCCTGCTGAGCGAGGCCGCCGCGAAGAGCACGTCCCGGATGGCGTCGCGGTCCCCGCGCTGACCGGCCGCCGCCTCCACGGGCTGCACATGCCCCGCCACCAGCTGGCAGAACTCCACGCTGTCCAGCGCGACCTGCGCCACCGTGTGGTCGGGGGATCCGAGAGCGGCGGGGGAGTCCAGCGCGATGTACCAGTTGCCGCCGCCCGAACCCTCGACCTCCAGATGGAGCGAGCGGCCCGGGGACCCGGCCGTCACGAGATGGCGGGCCGGACCGGCGAGCCCCGCCCGGCGCCGCTCGGCCAGGGCGGCCGGCAGGAGCCGCGCCGCGAGGTCGATCATCCGGTGCAGGTGCGCGGCGGAGGGCGTCTCGTACGGGTAGTCCACCGCGTCCGCGATGTCGCCGGCGTGCAGCCAGCACTCGAAGGCGCGGTCCAGCAGGGCGTCCTGTAACGGCAGGGCGAAGTCGCCGTACGAGACGGAGAGCTCCGACACCCCGCGCCCCGCGAAGGACACCGTGCGGATCAGGGTGTGGCTCTGGGCGCGCCACGGTTCTCGGACCGTGCGGGTCGGCGGGCGCCGGGCGGCCGACCAGTACGTCTCGGTGCGCGGAGTGGGAGCGAGCGGCAGCCCGGCACCCCGGCGCGGGGTGCCGGGGACGCTCTCGGCGAGCGGGTCGTCGAGGCCGAGCGCGCTGCTGACCAGGCCGTCGACGGTCAGCAGATGACCGATGACGCCGGCGACCGTCGTCTTGCGGTTCACTCCGCGCTCGCCCTCGAACCACTTCAGCCGCACCGGGGCGTGCCACTCGGAGTCGCCGATGTCGCGCAGCAGCGCGTCGAGCCGGGCCGTCTCCGCGTCGTACGGCGCGGCCCACTCCGGAACGGGGATCTTGGCCGGCCGGCGGCTCAGACAGTTCTCCAGCACCCGGCTCCGGAGCATCGGATCCAGGTCCAGAGTGCGGTCGGTGTGCAGCAGGCCGACCGCGTCACGCAGCCGCAGAGCCTCGTCCGCGCAGGGGGCGCACTCCGTGAGATGGACCTCGACGGCCTCCGTCTCCTCGGCCGAGCACGCGGTCAGCGCCCAGGCACCCAGAAGGGCCTTCAGGACGCTGTGCGGCAGCACCGGGGCGGGCGGATCGTCGTCGAGCCGCGCGTGTTCCGGCACGGGCTCCGCCTCCTGGGACACGGGTACGGGCGGCGGCTGGACGAACCGGCCCGGGTCGAAGTCATCCGCGGCGGCCCGTGGCCCCGGTATGCGCGGGGCGCCCCGCACCTCGTCGTCCCGGCCGTCTCCGTCGCCGCCGCTCTCGTCGCGGCCTTCCGCGTCGTCGGTCACAGAGGCCGTCCGTATCCGGGCGGCGAGGAGCCCTCCAGCGGCCGGGTGTGCGCCGTGGACAGCAGCTGCAGCCCGAGCCGCAGCCGGCGGCGCGCCTCGTCCTCGGTGACCCCGAGGTCGGTCGCGGTCTGCCGGTAGTCGCGGCGCTGGATGTACGCGAGCTCCAGTGCTGCCCGCAGTGGTGCGGGCATGGACGCGACGATGTAGTCGGCGCGCGCCGCGGCGGTGGCCAGGCGCACGCGTTCCTCCAGGTCGACCGGGTCGACGGCGGCCTCGTCGTGTCCGCCGTACCCGTCCGCCTCCGAGGCGGCCATGGTCCCGCGCAACCGCTGCACGGATTCGCGGTGCGTGAGCCGGGCCACCCAGGAGCGCATCGAGCCCTGCTTGGGGTCGTAGGCGTCGGGGTTCTCCCACACGTAACCGAACACCTCGCGGGTGACGAGGTCCGCGGCGCTCTCGTCGTCGAGCATCCGGTTGGCCTGGCTGTGCACGAGGGACGCGAACCGGTCGTAGAGCTCGCCGAGGGCGGCCGCCTCACCGCGTGCCAGCCGCTGCTGCATGCTGCGGTCCCAGCGGGGTGGTGCGTTCTTGGCCATGCGACCCCCAGCCCTGTGCCGTCAGGGCCTCTCGCCCTGTACCCCTCGTCACATCGAATGTAGTCGGCAAGGCTGACCGAGCACGCCCCTTTACGGCAAGTACGTCCCCGCGATCGCCCTGGATGGTAGAGAATGCGGCACCCCGCAGCACCGGAATCGGACCTGAAGTGATCATTTCTGCCCGAAAGTGTTCTGGGCCTTCCTTTGGGGAGCGGTGTTTCATGGGTAGTGCACCGGGGCAGCCGCGAGGAGGAACGCAAACTTCCGGATCGCTGGAATCCCCCGGGATCCCCGGAACGAGAGGCCCAGTCGCGTGAGCACTCCTGGAAACCCCCATCCGGCCGCAGCCACCCACGCCCCCTGGCTCGCCCAGGAACGTTCCGGGAAGCCGTTCGGCGTGGCCGAGAGCGAGCAGGGCGCGTGGACCGTGCTGCACATGCACGGCGAGCTGGATCTGGTGACCTCACCCGTCGTCCGCCAGTCCGTCCACGACGCGGTGGCCGTGGGCCGCCACAACGTCGTCCTCGACCTCTCCGAGGTCTTCTTCTGCGACTCCAGCGGTGTGGGCGTCCTGATCGCCTCCCGCCGGCTGATGCGCTCCTGCGGCGGCCGTCTGCGGCTGATCCTGCCCGCCCGGGGGGCCGAGGACGGCTCCCACGTCAACCGGGTGCTCGCGGCGCTGGGCGTACGCCGGCTCTTCGAGGTCTACCCGGACTGGGACGCGGCCGTCGACGACGAAGCCCAGCCGCTCTCGGCCTGAGCCGCCGCAGGCCCCTCCGCGTACCGGGTTGTCACACCGGTGACGCGCGTAAGTGACACGTGACGCCTGCGGGCGTCGTACGCTCCCCGCATGGACAGCGCAGAGTACGAGCGCAAGATCGCCTTCCGCTTCGCCGCCTTCGACCAGGACGGCAACGGATACATCGATCGCGCCGATTTCAACGCCGCCGCGGCCCGTCTGCTCACCGAATTCGGTACGACGGCCCGCTGCGACAAGGGCCAGGCGCTCTACAGCGGGGCCGAGGCGTTCTGGCAGGGCATGGCGGGCATCGCCGACGTGGACGGGGACCAGCGGGTCACCCGTGAGGAGTTCGTGGGCGGTGCGGTGAAACGGCTCCGCGACAACCCCGAGCGCTTCGCGGAGATCGCCCGCCCCTTCCTGCGGGCGGCGATCGCGGTGGCCGACCAGGACGACGGCGGCACCGCCGCGGTGGCCGCCGTCGAACGCGCCCTGCGGGTCCTGGGCGCGAGCCCGGACGCGGCGGCGTTCGCCGCGCAGAGCCTGGACGCGGACCGCGACGGGCGGATCGCGGAGGCGGAGGCGGTGGCGGCGTTCGCCGCGTATTTCACGGTGATCGAGCCTGACGCGTAGCCCTTGACCGGTTGCCCCGGTCCTTGGTGCGGGTTGCTCCGGCGGACCGGTTCCGTCCTCAAGCGCCGGACGGGCTGGTTGGTGCGGGTGCTCCGCGTTGCGGAGGCGCGGTTCCCCGGTGGGTGGGGGTCCGGGGTCCCTCCGGGGCGTCTCCTCGGACGACGAACGTTCGGCGGGTACGTAGCGGACCCGGGTATCTGTTCGTCGTCCTGCGGGGACTCCCCTGCACGCCCCCGGACCCGGCCGCCGTGCG
>NZ_JBITIE010000025.1:0-99374 GCF_044458665.1 Streptomyces sp. NPDC050422 | reverse complement strand
GTACGTCACCCCGCTCGAAACGAGAGCCTTGCTCAGACAGGACCTCGCCCCGGCAGCGTAAACACCCGCTGTCCAGCTCGCGGGGGGAACTTCAGATCTGCTGCGTGCGGATCCTCTGGCCGTTGATGAGTTCTGAGTGCTGCTTCATGCCGGGACCTTACTGAAGGTGCGCCCGTGAGTGGGCCTTCTTGGCGTAGCTGGGCGGAAAGAGGCGTCCCGTCTTGCCTGACGGCTAGCCCTGGATGGAAATGAGTACCCCTAAGGGGCCTGTGACTTGCCGTGCTCCTGCAGGCGCAGGCGCGGTGACTGAGGGGCGCTGGTGGTCGTCGTTGTCACCCGCTGACGACCGACAGACGGCTCCGATACATGCCTCCGGCGTCATGCAAGCGCGTGCGCTGTCCGCTTGCTGTCTGTCGCAAGTCGAAATGAGGTCTTACCTCAGAGACATGCTTGAACTGTCCTACTGGGCCGCCACGGCCTGGGGAGGTCCAGTCTCAGGCGGCGCTTACCCGACCGCGCGTCGCACAAAAGGTCAAGTCAGCCACGGTGGCACAACGAAGGCTGCGTCTGATCCGTCGTACCAACTCCATTCCAATTGCCGCCCGAACCCTCCCTCAGGGGCACCAGAGGTGAGCAGCGGGCCACCCTCTGGCACGAGATCGATCACCCGACGTTTTCCTGACTGGACGACTTCGATCTTGAGGGTCCATGAGCACCGGATGCTCTCCGCCCGGCCAGTAATCAAAAATGATTGCGACTCCCCAGCGGAAAGCGATATGAAGTTTCCATCGAAGTATGGGCGACTACCCGACCGAGTAAGCCGCTCGATAGAGTCCTCGTAAGAGGCTTCCCATGCATCAGGGTATTCCTCGTCAAGGAGGAAATCTAGAATGACAGCACCCCCTGCACCCGCAGGAGGATATTGCACCCAAACTGCGTTGTAGGGGTCGCCAACATGCTCCTTCCCGACAGTGATTTTGGTAATTATGAGAGGTTGTTCCGTGCGATTTTCTACCAACAATTTCACTGTCGTTGATTTGAAATCGGCAGCTCCCCGCTGGCGCAGCATCCTGTACATGGGTAGGTAAGATCGTTCCCCCTCGCGTATGTGCTGCGGAAGCGTATCGTCTGTGGGCAACGCCATCTGCCAGGCCTTGGGGACAAGGACTTCCCCTGTTACGGATAGCGGAGCACCACGTTTCAACCAACGGCGAATGAAAACGCAAATTCCGACTACCGCTGCTGCGGCCAGCGTGCTGATTATTCCACTGATCATGACGATTTTCCTTGCAGTCTGGCTTGCCTGAGCCTCATTCCGTTTCTCCTGTTAGGGCTGTTCTGAACTCCGGACGTACGAGGGGTGTAGCTGCTCTCCTCCATACCCGAGTGCAGCGCCGATTCTCCCCTGCAGTCCCCACTGAGCCACCGAACTCGGTCCCGTCCATGGAAGACACAAAAGAGAATTCCGTAACGCTTAGATCCAATGAGTATGTTGATTCTGTTTCAATCAGCTGCTCAACCGGTACCCCGTAATGGAGTGCCAAGTGTGACTTGAGGAGGTTCCCGGACTCTTCTGGCGTGAGGGGTTGTTGGGGGCTTGGCGAGCGCTTTGTGATGCGACCGAAAACTGTTTGCACTAGAGCGCCGACGCCCACCGCTCCGATGCCTCCCGCGATATTCACTGAGACGTCAATTACGTATTCACCAAAGGAGCCTGATGCTCCCCAGTTTGTCTGGCTCTGCGAGCCTCGAACGCTATTCGGATGCGGAATTTCCAATTCACCGTCTAGGGTCGGAATCCGTTGCAGTTCATCCAAAATGTCTTCCCCGCTCGGACCCTGGTCGTCCAACTCCAGAGTCCAGACTTCGGTGGGGTAGTAAATTAGATGATCGGCTAGCCTAACGACTACTCTGGACTCCCAGACGTGCATGACAAATCCCTTGGTCGTCGTAAGCTTGAGGCGGGCACAATTAACTAGCGGTATTCTACGATGCGCCCCGAATTGTGGCTGGCGAATCTACATATGGTGCAAAAGTGTGGTTATGTCCGCAATTTGTTCGGTGTGGAATGGACCCCAGTCGGCGCTGCCGGCGCCAGGGGGTGGCCGTCGACTGGACTCCCGCAGGCCGCAACATGGTTAGTGTCGATAAGCAAAGGGTGTATGCCTCGGGCCCGCCTAGCACCTGGCCACTCCTTACTTACGTGCAACCCTGGCAGCAACCGAAGCTCGTGGAAGGAGGCGCCGTGCCGGAGGTCAGTCCGCGCGGAACCTATCTGCTCATTGCTGATGCGCTGCGGAAGGAGATCGAGCAGGGAGAGCTCAAGGGCAGCACCCTGCCGTCAGAGGCAGCCTTGATGAAGGCCCACGATGTCTCCCGCAACACCATCCGTCGCGCGCTTAAGACGCTTGAGTCCGAGAGGCTGATCACGTCCGTGCCGGGGGCCGGCTGGCGCGTGTCCCGGGCTCCCATTCCGCCGCTTGTCGAGCGCTTGATCGCAGTCATCACGGAGGACTCGCTCGCCGTCGGCGACAGGTACCCGTCAGAGGCGAACCTCTGCGAGCGCTTCGGGGTGTCACGGACGGCCGTACGTCACGCTCTTGCGCAGATGGGGGGCATCGGTCTGCTCGTCACTGTGCACGGCAAGGGGCGGACCGTGCGCGCCCTTCCGGAGACTCGAGAGGAGTCATAGCCTTGCCGTCCATGGGGCTTACTGAGTGGGCGTACTCGCTCTCTGAATCAATGCTGGCCGAACCGCTGCCGCGTCGCTGGGTGCACTCCCTCGGGGTCGCCAAGCGGGCACGTTCCCTCAGCCCGATCCTCGGTCGTAACGCCGAGCTGCTGGAAGCTGCCGCCGTGCTGCACGACGTCGGCTACTCCCCATCCATCGCCACCACCGGCTTCCATCCGCTCGACGGAGCCCGGTTTCTCCGAGATCAGGAGGGCGCCGACGAGCGGGTTGTCCGGCTCGTGGCGCATCACTCCTGTGCGCTCCTGGAGGCGGAGGAGCGGGGGTTGCGGCATGAGCTGGAGACCGAGTTCGAGCTGGAGCGGCCCGAGCTGGTTGATGCCCTCATCGTGTCGGACATGACCACCACCCCGGACGGCGGGCACACGACGCCGGCGGCCCGGCTGGAAGAGATCGTGCAGCGGTACGGGCCGGACACGATCGTTGGTCGCTTCATCCAGCGAGCGGCGCCGGAGATCTACGCCGCCACCGAGCGGGTGGAAGGCCGGATGGCCCTTGCCTCGCCCAATAGTCAGCCGATGTAGGGCTCCTTGCGGGACTCGTCCAGGGCGTGCTGAATCCGCAGGCGCATGGATGGGTGGATGTTGAGTTCAGCGAGGTCCGCCGGGTTCACCCAGCGGACCTCTTTGGACTCACTGCTCGTACGGAGGGCTCCGCCCACCGGGTGGGCCCGGAAGCAGATAGAGAACTGCTGCCGCACCTCGCCATCGGTGTACGCGAGCACGTGTTCCGGGTCGGTGTAGAGCCCGACAATGCCGTCCACCTCAACCTTGATGCCGGTCTCCTCGTCGACCTCACGCACGGCCGTGTCAGCGATGCGCTCACCGATGTCGTGACCACCTCCGGGCAATGCCCACAGGTTGTTGTCGGTCTTGTGAATGACCAGAAGCCTGCCCGCGTCATCGAGCACGGCGGCCGTGACTGAGGGCACCACTGAGTTGGCCGCGGGGGCGTTGGGGTCACGGAAGTAGTCGACTCGGCTCATGCGTCTGGAGCTCCTAGGTCGGTGGGCGAGGAGATGGGCCGCGCGGTTTCCCAGACTCGTTCAACGCTCTCTGCGTAGGCGTCGAACAGTTCACCTCCGGGGACCCGTTGGATGTGCAGCACCGGTGCCATGTACGCGCCCACCCCGTACAGGTGGCCGTTTGCGAGCATCTCGTCATCGGCTCGGTAGATCGAGTTGTAGAGCGTGGTGGAGTGGAGCCGAAACTCCACCCCGGGGAGCTGGAACAGCGAGGCATAGTTGACCAGCGCGTTGCGAATCTTGCTGCTCATCGCGCCCCCGATTCCCTCGTCCTTTCCGCGCACGGCGACGGCTGCAGACTCGGGATCCCCGAGCATGAACCGGATGCGGGTGCCGGCAGCTGACTTCTCCTTGACGATCTGGTGGAATGCCGCGTCCTCGGTGAGCCAGAAGCCCGAGTAGACGAGTACGTCAAAGTGTCGCGAGGCACGGGCGTAGAGCTGTGGCCAGAGGCGGTTCGGAACCACGGAGCGATGGGGGTAGAGCTTGATCAGCTCAGCATTCCCAGCTTCCGTGACCTGCGCCGACGTCCGCTCGTCTGGCCACAGGTAGGACATCTCGCACCGCAGTAGCGAGGCTGCCGCGTACTTGAAGCGGTGGTACGGCTGCCGCTTCGGCTCGTTGACCCAGCGTTCGACCGTCTTGGCCGACACGCCTAGCTGTTCCGCGACTTGATCGAGCGATAAGCCGCTCTTGGTGATCGCGCCGCGCAGCCGCTCATTCGCCATGTCGCGCTCTCCCCGCAGTGGGACGACTAGGGACGACTTCACCGTAGCCAAGTCGTGCACGAGCCGTACAGGTACGGAGTCCAACGTCTGGGCTTCGGCGACCAAGCTGAAGGCACATCAACGGAGTGGCGCGGCAGCCCCGAAGAGTGAACGGGCTTGACGCCGCGCATTCTTCTCCCCATGATGAGGAACAGGTACTACATGTACCTCTCCGGATTTCGGTCTGGTGAGAGGTGCTGCATGCGCAGAGGGCGGGGACGCTGCAATCCCGCTAAAGGCCAGGTAGGACGCAATGGGCTTCGGCCCGACTGGCGAGGTGGCCCGGCGACCGCGAGCAACGGCCGGCGAGTGGGGACGTGGTCCCCCTTGCAGTGCTTGATCCCGACCGACCGCGACAGAGAGGAGTCCTGATGAGTCGCCGAAGTATGCGGGCGGTACTCGTGCTGGACCGGCACGGACGGCCTGCCCCTCGCGTCATTGCCTGACCTGGCCTTGAGTGGCCGGTTGCCTCCCCCGCCCGTCCGACCTCACGGGGTCGTACGGGCGGGGTGGAGGGGAGCCGGAGCACCTTCTTCCTGCTTCACCCGCAGACGGCGCGCGGCCCCGGTGCTCGAACACCGGGGCCGCTGTTGTTGGGCCGTCCCACCGACAGGAGAAAACGACCCATGAAGACCATCGTTGCTGGTCGCGAGCCCGTTACCCGCACTGAGTTCATTGAACTGGCCCTGGGTATCGACCTGGAGCTGTTCACCGGCACCGCCACCGAGTCCCCGCTGGACCGGGCGGCCCGACTGGACGTCGCCAAGGAGGTTCTCGCGGAGCTCCGGGAGAGCAACCCCGAGACGGCCGCGTACGCCGCGAGCCTGCTGCGGACGCTGCCGCTGCAGCAGCCGCGCCCGTCCGGCCGGCGCCCGCGCCGCACGGTCCGCCGCCCGGCCAACGGCTGTACCGCCCGTACGGCGGTGGCGGCATGAGGACGCAGACGATGAACGGCCTGGCCGCCGCAGTCGCGGCCGGGGCGCTGCTCGTGGAGCGGTTCCCGGATCTGCCGGCCGCGGACGTGACCGTGTCCACGGTTTTCCCGAACCGGCTGGGCCTGTCCTTCCACGGCGACCTCGGAGAGACGAACTTCGAGGTCTGGCGGTCGGCGCTCGGCATCAGCTACGCGGCGGTGTCCAGGGAAGAGGAGATCGGCGGTCCCATGACGTGGCTGCGCGCTGAAACGGCCCTGGATGGTGTCACCGTCCAGCTGACCGGATACGGGCGGCAGCAGGCACCGGCCGCGCCGCTTGCTCCCTGGGAGGTGGCCACATGAGCGCCCCGAACGCCGGTCTGGGCGCGTGGTGGCTGCGGTACGGCGGCGCCCTGTTGATCGCGGCGTGCGTGCTGTCGTGGCTACTGCCCTTGCCGTCCTGGGGCCGGTCCGTGTGGAACATCCTGGTGTTCATCGCCTGCACTCACCTGCTGGCCGTGACCCACCACCGCCGCTCCCGCGGTGGGGACGGGGGCCGTGATGAGCCGTAAGCCGAGCATGGCCATGGAGCCCTCGCCCGGGCTGTGTTCACGGTCGGGGGTGGTGTCATGAACAGCGTTCAGATCCGTTCAGCAGAGCGCGCGTTGTCGGTCGGCACGTGGTTGATCGTGGGTGGGGCGATGCTCTTCTCCATCCTCACGGTGACGCCGCTGATGGAGCGGCACACGGTCGAGGGGTGGAAGTGGACCGCGCCGATTCTGCCGCTCGTGGTGGATGCTGCGGTCGTCATCGTGGTCCGGCTCGATGCCGTGCTGGCCCGTCTTGGTGGGCACGGCGGGCGGTGGCCGGTCGCGCTGCGGTGGATGACCGGGTGCATGACCCTGGCCCTGAACGTGGCCGAGTCCGCACTGAGGAAAGAGCTGGTCGGAGTGGCCGTGCATGCGGTCGCCCCGCTCCTGCTCATCGTCACTGCGGAGACTGGTCTCGCCTACCGCCAGGCCATCACCGCCGCCCTGACCGCGCAGGAAGCCCGACAGAAGGCCGAGCAGGCCGAGCGCGAGCAAGTCGCCCTGGAGCGCCGTGAGGCGGCCGAGCGGCGGGCCCGTGAGGAGCGCGAGCACGCCGCCCAGTTGGTGCGTGAGCAGCGTGAGCATGAAGCGCTGCTGGCCCGTGAACAGACCGCCCGGGAGCAGGCGGCACGGGCGGAGGAGCGCGAGCGGGCCGAGGCCCGGGAGCGTGCCGAGCGAGAGATCCGTGAACGCCGTGAACGCGAGCGTGAACAGCAGCAGGCAGAGCGTGAACGCCTCGAACGAGAGGCCGCCGGGCGCCGTGCCGCTGAGCGTCGTGAGCGCGAGCAGCGTGAACACCGTGAACAGGCCGAGCGGCAGGAGCGGGCCGAGCGTGAACGGGCCGCACTGCTGGCGGTCGGCCCCGCGATGGAGAAGCAGTCCGAGGAGCAGGCACGGGCAACCGTGCGTGCCGCGTTCGAAGCGGGGCTGGCGGTGAGGGCCGCGGCTGAGCTGACCGGCTGGTCCGTCGGCTGGATCTCCACCCGCTACCAGGAACTGCGCGACCCCGCCCCGAACAGGGCGCTTGAAAGCGCGAGCCAGTGAGCACGCTGCCGGTCTACCGGTGGCGCCTGGCCCCTGCCGGCTACGCCACCCGTCGCCAGCTCCGCGCCTGCGGGCTGCGGCCCGGCGGTCAGGACGTCGCCGCCGTGCTGGAACGCCCACGGAAGCGCCGGGGCCCTCTGGTCGCCTACCTCTACCGCGTCGACCGGGCCAAGCCGGTCCGGCCGATGACGCCGGCCAAGCGGGCCGCACTCGCGAAGGCGAACGCGGCCCGGCAGGTCTGCCCGAACTGCCGGCGGGATGCCGGGTATCGCATCCCGTCCTCGCTCGGCATGTGCGTGCCCTGCCACGACACCCCGCCCACGCCTTGAACACTCACTGGGAGATCCGACATGCCCGAGGAACTGCCCGAGTACCACTTCGTCATCACCGCGCAGAAGCCCCTGCCGGGCGGTGGCCACGCGATGGCCACCTGGTCCGCCTACCTCACGCCCCGGCCCGGACAGAGGCGGCACGAGGTGTACGCGGAGATCCGGGACGCGTTCGAGAAGCGCTACCCGGACCTGGAGCGGGCCTGCGTCACGTTCTTCTCGCTCGAACTGAACACGCTCTGACCTCGTACGACTGGCTGCGCGGTGACCCGGACGCCTGCTTGGACGGCCGTGTCCGGGCCACCGCCTCCTCCGCAAAGGGAGTGCACTCAGCATGACGGAAGTCAGCACAGAACCGGTAGCAGCCCCCGCTGCTGCCCCGCTCACAACACCCCCTCCCACCAACCCGGCACCCACCACCCCCGATCAGTCCACCGGCAAGAAGGTGGAGCACACCGCGGGCGGGTGGCCGGTGGTGCCGCTGGCTGTGACCGGGGCGAACTCCACGATCGGGGTGGTCGCTGCGTCCGCGCTGGCCGCCGGGCCGGTCGGTGCCGCGGTGGCTGCCGCCGGGGCTGCTGTGGTCGCCACCACGGCCGCGGTACGCCGCCGCAGCAAGGCCCGCGCTGCCCGTCACAAGGTGGGCAAGCCCCGGTCCGGCACCCTCCGGAAGGCCACGGGAGCCCGCACAGGCGGTACTACGCGGGGTCTTCCAGCGCAGGGCCGCAGCACCGCCTCCCGCTCCACCGGAGCTACGTCACGGACCGGCTCCGGCACCAAGCCCGGTTCAGGCAAGGGCCGTTCCGCTGGCGGTCCGTCCGCTCCCGGCGCGAGCAGGGCTGGTTCCGGGCTGGGCCGGGGCGCCGCCGGTGCGGGTCGGGGCAAGCTCGGGAAGTCGGTGGGCCGCGGGTCTGGTGGCCGGGTTTCGCAGGTCAAAGGCCTGCGGGATACGGCCCGGAAGCAGGCCCCGTCTCGTCACACGGCCCGCACAGGCACGAACCAGGCTCGCCGTTCGGTAGCCGATGCCCGCCGCGCCGCACGCGCCGGCAGCACCACCGGCCCCGGCAAGGCCCGGTCCGGGCTGATCGGCCGGGCCGGTAAGGCTGCGGCGGGCAAGGCCCGTTCCGTCCGTGACGCCGTGATCGGCAAGGGCCGCACCGCACAGGACAGGCGGGCCGCCGCCCGGCTGGAGTCCAGCCGGGACCGCGTCCGCAAGGCCGGTGTCCGCAAGGCAGCACGGGCCGCGCTGCGCAGGTCAGCGGTCCGGAAGCAGGGCCGTCGGTTGATGGCCGCGTTGCTGGCCGCGCCGCTGGGTGTGCTCGGGATGCTGAGCACACCGCTGGGCCGGAAGCTCGGCTGGGCCTGGCTGCAGCAGCCCGGCCGCCGCCTGTACCGGCACATGATGCGCTCCGCCGAGGAACGCAAAGCCGCCCGCGACGCCGCGATACGCGAGCGTCTGGCCGCCGAGGAGAAGGCCCTCGATGACGCCGCTGCGGGCGGCATCCCGATCGGCGACACCGTTCAGCGCCCGTTCCACCTGCTCCCCGCCACGAACACCACGCCTGTGGAGGTTGTCAGCATGTCCGGTTTCAAGTTCGAAGAGGCCGCGGCCGAGATGGAGAACGCGGCCCGCACCTACGAGCCCGAGAACAGCATGGAGATCCTCTCCATGGTCGAGAACCTCCCCGACGCCCTGACCTCGGTGGCGAACACCTTCCGCATCCTCGCCGAGCGCTCCGACTCCGAATTCCCGCTGGAGAAGGACATCGCCGGGGCCTTTGACGAGATCTACGGCGCTCTGATGCGGGCGGTCGACGCGTCCGGCGACCTGGGTGAGCTGTTCCGCAACGTTCACGAGCACGACATCGCCCGTCACGAGGACCCCCGCAACGGTCCCGAGGCCGAGAAGGGCTGGAACGTCTGACATGACCACCAACACCACCACCAAGAACCATGAGGGTGGTCCGGTGTGGGACTGGGCTGCTGGTCACGGACCCGTGACCGGCGCCCTGTCCGCCACCACCGGAGCCTTCGCCCTCGCCACCACCGGAGCCGCCACCGGCATGCCGCCCGGCTGGGCGCTGGCCGTCGGCGCCACCGGCGCGATCGGCCACACCATCAGCTCCCTGCGCGACCGCCTCTCCGCCCGCACGATCGGCATGCGGTCGGCTTCCTGGCTGGTCGGCGCCGGATGGACCACCTGGGCCATGACATCCGGGCCCCTGACCTGGGCTGCACTCGGCTCCCTCGCCGCGATCGGTGTCGGGATCGGCACCACCGCGCACTCCACCCTCATCCACGAAGAAGCCCGCGAACTGGAGGCGTTGGAGGCGGCCGAACGACAGGTGGCCGCTGAGCTGTCGGCCGGGCGTCGGGCGATCGCTGCCGAGTGGGTGGACCGTGTGCAGCGGGTCTGTGGGATCACGCTCAGGGTGCTGGCGGTGGAGATGTGGCCGACCGGTACCGGCTTCACCATCGACGCCGAACTCCCCGCGGGCGGGACCACGTACGGGCGGATCGCGCAGGAAGCGGCCAAGCTCAGCGCCGATGCCCGTCTCCCGCACGGCTGCACCGCCACCGCCGGCCCCGGTATCGACCAGGGCCGCGTCCTCATCGACGTCACCACGAAGAACGTCCTTGAGCAGGAAGTGTTCTACCCCTCCGACTACAGCCGCCTGTCCATCCACACCGGCATCCCGTGGGGCCTGCGCACCAACGCCGATGAGATCCGCGCCTACCTGCGTGAGCAGTGCGCGCTGGTCGTCGGTCCGACCGGGTCGGGCAAGACGAACATGGTCCACACGATCCTCGCCGGGTTCGCCCGCACCGAGGACGCGCTCACCTGCGTCATCGACCTGAACGCCGGATCGGCCGGCCTGCCCTGGGTCCGCCCCGCCTTCGACGCCAACGGCAACCCGCTGGACGGGGCCCGGCCCGGCATCGACTGGCTGGCCGCCTCCCACGAAGAGGCGCTGGTCATGCTGAACGCCCTGGTAAGGATCGCGAAGCACCGCAAGACCGCCTACCAGGACCTCATGTCACAGGCCAACACGGACCTCCTGCCGATCAGCCCGCAGATCCCGCAGATCATGCTGGTCGTGGATGAGGGTGCGGAGATCCTGTCCAGCAACGACCGCGAGCTGAAGAAGCTCGCGGCCCTCATCCTCGAAGTGATCCGGATCGCCCGCGCCATGGGCATCCGCACCGTCCTCACCGCCCTCGGTGCCACCAGCAGCGTTCTCGGCAACCTCATGCTCCGGCGGGAAGCGAAGATCCGCGTCGCGCTGACCGGCGGGGAGAAGGAAGGCATGGACCTGGGCAAGCAGTTCCCCGGCTCCCGCGGACTGCGCCCCGAGCAAGCCCCCTACAAGGGCGCCGGGTTCATGGGCACCCCCGAGAGCGAGCCCGGGCTGTTCAAGTCGTGGCGGATCCTGCCCAACCAGATCCGCGACATCGTCACCGCGACCGCCGGCATCCACCCCACCCTCGACGGCCCGTCCGCCAAGGCCGCCGGACCCGCGTATGCCGCCCGGTGGAACCCGGACCGCACCCAGTGGATGCGCGACCACACCACCCCGAGTTCCGCCGGACGGTCCGCTGAGTCGGCCGCAGGCGGGAGCGGGCTGAACCTCTCCGCACTCCGCGACCAGCAGCCCGCCCCGGTCGCCGACGAGGACGCCACGGTCCGGGCGTTCATGGAACAGATCGACGCCCAGTTCGCGACCGCCCCGGAGCCCGGCAGCACGCCGGAACCGACCGCCGCACCGGGGCTGAACCTCTCCGCGCTGCGCCCGGAGAACAACGCCGCCCGCCAGGCAGCGCTCCAGATCCTGATCGCTGCCGGCCCCGACGGCACCGGGGCCTCCGCGATCTCCCGCGCACTGGCCGACGGGCACGGCACCACCCGGCAGACGGTCGCCGGATGGCTCAAGGAATGGGCCGAGACCGGCGAAGCCGTACGCGTCGGAGAGGGCACCAAAACCCGCTACGTCCACCGCCGCTACACCTGACCGCATCCCTTGCTTGTCGCCTGTCGCCCCACCGGCCCGAGAACCCCTCCACACGGGTCTGTGCGGGTCGAAAACGGCTTGTGACCTGCAAGGCGACAAGCGACAAGACAAGACAAGCGACAAGGCACACGACAAGCCGGACGACAAGCGACACGACAAGCCAGCACGGGCGACACCCCACACCAACGGGTGCCGCCCGTGCTGCTGAAGGAGACCCGTCGTGCATGACACCGCGTACCAGATCACCGCCTCCACACCCACCTATCCGACCCCCGTCCCGGCCGGGTACCCGAACTATCTCCCCGTGCCCGAGGGGCCCGTGATGCTGCCGTCGGAGATCCCGCCCGGGGTGCAGATGGTCACCCTGCCCGGCGGTATCCGCACCCTCGCCTACACCCCGGCCCAGGCCCCGCAGGCGCCGCCGGTTCCGGTCGCGCAGCCGATCCCGGCATGGGCCAAGACCACCGCACTCCTCACCCCGACCATCGGCGGGGGCATCGCCGCCGCCGGTATCGGGATCTCCTACGCAGCCCCGGGACTGATCGCCATGAGTGAAGCCCTCTGGGCCGCCGTCGCCCTCATCGCCGCCGCAGCCATCGGCGTCCCCGTCCTGCTCCGGCTCGGCCGCGCCGCCACCGGTGCCGGCCGGGGCAGCACGCACATCACGCAGAACATCACCGCGTCCGGCATGTTCGGCCGCGCCAACGGCACCATCAACCACCACTAACCCCGGGGGATGTGCCGTGCCGCTCCTGGACTGGCGGGACGCCCGCCACTTCGACGCCACCCGGAACCTGCCGTGCGTGCTCTGCGGCAAACCCACCCCCATGCGCTCCCACGACCGAGAACCGGTCCACAAGGTGTGCGCCGAAGCCTGGCGCGAACAGCGCCCCGACTCCAACCGCTTCCATAGCTGACCGGCAACGTTCGTGTCGGCTACGGAAGTTCTTGATCGAGATGCTGCGGGAAGTCGCTGTCCGCGAGGTGAGTCGCAACGAGCAGGTCACGCCAGTCGATCCGTTCAAGGCTCGCGGTTTCCCTCATCTGGCGGACATCCCCGCGCGCATCAATCACCACCGCAGCCATCAAGCGCTCTTGACCCACGCCCATCATCCCGTCCGGGCCCAGCTTCCAGACCATGAGACGCAGAGAGCTTTCGACTTCCTCGGCAACTTTCGCGTCGGGAAAGTCTCGGCGTATCCGCCTCTGTAACCGCTCGGTGATCTCAATCATCAGCTTCCCCCTCACCAGAAACGGACAGGGCGGCCGTCTCTCGCCAAAGTCACGGCCGCCCTCGTCCAGCACTCGACCAGAGAACTGGAGACATTCAGCATGCCCCATCCCGCCCCATCTGCGCCGCTGTCCGCAGCCTTACAAGCCGCCGAACAGGGCTGGCACGTCTTCCCGCTCCGGCCCGCCGACAAGCGGCCCGCACTCCACGGTGTGCACGTCTGCACCCTGCTCGGGGACTGCGCGGGTGGTCACCGTAAGTGGGAGGACCGCGCCACCATCGACCCGGCCCGTATCCGCCGGGCATGGGCCGACCGGCCGTTCAACGTCGGGATCGCCACCGGACCGTCCGGGCTGGTCGTCGTCGACCTCGACATGCCCAAGCCCAACAGCAGTAAGGGCACGCCTTCCGGCGTGACGACCTTCGAAGCGCTCTGCGAGCGCACCGGGCATCCCGTCCCCGCCACCTACCGGACCCGGACCGCGAGCGGCGGACACCACCTCTATTTCACCGCCCCGCCCGGGACACGGCTCGGCAACACCGCGGGCACCCTCGCTCCGTTGGTGGACACCCGTGCGTGGGGCGGCTACGTCGTCGCCGCGGGCAGCACCACCACAACCGGCCCGTACGAGGTGACCGACCCCGCCCCCGTCGCACCCCTGCCGGCATGGCTGCTGAGCCTGCTCCGACCGGCCCGGCCCACACCGGTCGTGGCGCTGGTCGCCCCGGTCGTGAGCGGCAGCCGGGCGGGCAGGGCCGCGCTGGAGCGGGAGTGCAACCGGGTCGTCGCGGCGCCGGAGAAGCAGGGCAACAACACGCTCAACCGGTCCGCGTTCAAGGTGGGGCGCTTCGTCGCGTGGGGCGACCTGGCCCGGCACGAGGTTGAAGCAGCCTTCCAAGGGGCGGGGGAGGCCCGGGGACTCACCGCTGCCGAGTGCCGCGCCACGATCCGCAGCGCCCTGGACAGCTCCATCCGCACCGCCCGGCCCCGGGAAACGGCATGAGCACCCCACCCCGCCCCCGCTTGGAAGGCCATCCACCCACGCCCCGGCTCAGCATCGCCGAACCGGCCCCGGCCCCTTCCGGCGGTGGTGCGGCGAAGGGCGTCGCCGAAGGCGTCCCCATTGCTGTTCGCCCTGACCAGCAGACCGGAGACGGCCGCTACCCCATCGCCTGGCTCTCCATCAGCGCACCCCGCGGCGCGATCCCCACCGCGACCAGCGTCTGTGAGTGCGGCCGGAACCTCTTCGCTGCCGGCCACCGCAAGGCCCAGGCCCTGATCGCCGACCACACCGACCACAAAACCCGCTGCCCGCTCCGCACCCACCAGGAAGGCGCCGCCGTATGAATGCGACACCACCCGCACCGTCCCTCGACGGCGCCACCGTGCTCAACGATGTGGAGGCATTCCACCGCAGGTTCAACGTCTTCCCCACCGAGGCCGCCTACGTCGCCGTCACCCTGTGGGACGCTCACGCACACCTGGTGGAGTGCTTCGAGACCACACCCCGGATCGCGTTCCTCTCGCCCGAACCGGGGTCGGGGAAGTCCCGAGCGCTGGAGATCGTGGAACTCCTCACCCCCCGCCCGGTCAGCACCGTCTCGGCATCCGCGAACGCCTTGTACCGGCTGGTCGACTCCGCCGCCGGACTGCCCACCGTGCTCTTCGACGAGGTGGACACCATCTTCGGCCCAAAGGCCGGCGCGGACGAAGCGCTACGCGGCTTTCTGAACGCCGGGTACCGACGCATCGGCGGCGCCCTGCGGTGCGTGGGAGAGGGCTCCAACCAGAACGCGCAGGTATTCGGCTCATACTGCGCAGTCGCCATGGCTGGGCTCGGCTCGCTGCCGGACACGGTGCTGACCCGCTCCATCATCGTCCGCATGCGCAAGCGCGCCCCGAACGAGAAGGTGGAGCCCTACCGGCAGCGCATCCACGAGAAGCAGGGCCACGAACTGCGCAACCAGCTCGCTGCGTGGGCCGACACCGTCCGCGACCAAGTCGCGGACGCGTGGCCCGAGATGCCCGAGGGAGTCACCGACCGGCCGGCCGACGTATGGGAACCACTGCTCGCCGTTGCCGATGCCGCCGGGGGCGACTGGCCCACCCGCGCCCGTGCGGCCTGCTTGGAGCTGATCAACGCCGCGCACGACAACGACGAAGCGTCCCTCGGGGTCCGGCTGCTCACCGATCTGCGGGACCGGGTCTTCTGCGGCGCGGACCGCATGCCCACCGCCGTCATCCTCGAATGCCTCCTGTCCATGGACGACGGCCCGTGGGGGGACCTGGACGACAAGCCGATCAGCTCCCGAACTCTCGCCCGGCTGCTCGCCCAGTACGTCACCCCCGCCAACAAGCCCATCAAGCCGCGCGGCATCCGCACCCCGTCCGGCTTCCCCAAGGGCTACTACGCGGAAGACCTCACAGACGCGTGGACCCGGTACTGCCCTCCGCCCCCGGAGGAATCCGCCACGTCCGCCACATCCGCCACACCGCAGGTCAGCGGGGGTGAATCCGTGGCGGATACCGCCACAGCCATCCGCCACATGTCTGCGGAAACCGCCACACCGCTCTTCCCGGTCGCGGGCTGAGACCCAGCGCCACCAGGTGCCGCCATGCCACGGGTGTGGCGGCACCTATCCGCCACAGAATCGCTATCCGCCACAAACGTAGGCATCTGACCTGCGATGTGGCGGCGTGGCGGACGTGGCGGATCCACCGAGGACAAGAGGCATGGCCAAGGAGGCACGCCCAATGCCCAGCAAGACCGGAACCCCCAAGATGCTCACCCTCCCCGAAGTCTGCGAAGAGCTGCACGTCTCGCGATCCACCTTCTACGACTGGCGCCAGAAGGGCCGCGCCCCCCGCTGCATCAAGCTCCCGAACGGCGACCTGCGCGTACGGCGGAGCGACTTGGACAACTGGCTCGACGACCACGAGGACGCTGCTTGATGGAAACGACGTACAACGTCAAGGTCTGGAAGACCGCGACGTACAAGGGCGCGCGCGGCACCACGCACACTGTGCGGTGGACCCTCGACGGCAACGAGCAGCGAGCCCCGTTCGCGACTCGAGCGCTCGCGGACGCCTTCCGCTCCGAGCTGGTCAGCGCGACCCGGCGCGGTGAGGCGTTCAGCCTCAGCACCGGGCGGCCCGTGTCCCATCAGTCGGGTGCTACTGCGGTGAACTGGTACGACTTCGCCGTTCAGTTCACCGACCTCCAATGGGACCGGACGGCCGGCAACAGCCGGAAGAACACGGCGAAGGCGCTGACGGCAACCACCATCGCTCTGCTGAGAATGCCGGCGACAGGCTTTCGGCCCGTCGACGTGCGCACGGCGCTCCGTGAGTTCGCCTTCAACACCAAGCGGCGCGAGGAGGCGCCCCCGGAGGTGTCAGCCATCCTCAGATGGGTGGAACGGAACTCACTGTCCATGGCGGCCTGGGAGGACCCGGCCAAGGTGGACGGAGTTCTGCGGGCGTTCGACATGCGGCTGGATGGAACACGAGCCGCCGCCAGTTCCGTCAAGCGCAATCGGCGCGTCCTCAACGTCGCCATGGAGCACGCGGTGAAGCGTAAGGTCCTGCGATCGAATCCCCTCCCGAAGGGCAGGGGGACCGCGCCGAAGACATCGTCTGCGGTGGACAAGCGGGCATTGCTGAATACCGTCCAGGCGGCCCGGCTGCTGGGGTGTGTACGCAGTCGTACCCGCGGCGGCCCCCGACTGCATGCGTTCTTCGCGCTGCTCTACTACGCCGGTCCGCGCCCCGAGGAGGCGGTCGCGATGCGTGTGAGGGACGTGCGGTTGCCTGCCCCCGAGGCCGTAGACCAGTGGTGCGAGCTGCTCTTCCACACAGCTCAGCCGGAGGTCGGCAAGAACTGGACCGACACCGGGGCCGTCCACGAGGAGCGGGGATTGAAGGGGCGAGCCGCGGACGACACCCGCGGCGTCCCCGGGCATCCGTCGCTCACGAGGATTCTCCGCGAGCACATCAAGGCAGAGGAACTGAAGCCGGGCGACCTGCTGTTCCAGGGGGAGAAGGGCGAGCTGCTCGCGGGCTCTGTCATTCGCCGGGCCTGGCGATCCGCTCGTGTGAAGGTCCTCACCCCTGATGAGTTCGCCTCGCCCTTGGGCAAGCGGGTGTACGACCTGCGGCACACGAGGTTGACCAAGTGGCTCAACGACGGCATTCCGCCGGCACAGGTCGCGGAATGGGCAGGGAACAGCGTGCCGATCCTGCTCGCCATCTACGCCCGCTGCGTGTCCGGTCAGCTTTCCGAGCTCAAGAAGCGGATGGAAGCGGGGGAGGACCTCCCCGAGCTCCCTGACGTGGGCTGACGGGGGCGCGGAGAACTTCTCCGTGCATTCTCCGTGGCCACCCGTAGAAACCCGGTGACAGCCGGACAGCGCCGGACCGCCCTCACAGCCTCCCGAGGCCGGTCCGGCGCTTACGCGCCCTCTACGGGCCACTGTCTAGTGTGCGTCTGACCAGCGAAAAGGCCCTCCGGGGTGGAGGGCCTCGTAGTGGTGCGCGATGTGCGCCCCCGGCAGGACTCGAACCTGCGGCCAAGCGCTTAGAAGGCGCCTGCTCTATCCACTGAGCTACGGGGGCCGGGTGTGGGCCGCGGCGGCCTGGAGTCCTGGGACCCGGGCGGTCCGTGACCTTGCCGGGACAAGGATAGGGCTCCGATTGGCTCGGCCCGGTTGCTTCACCTGCGTGGCACGATGTGGAGGTTCAGTGAAGCGAGACGATAATCGCAGGTGGGTGCGATTCATGCACCGCTTTTGACGCCTCACGCCCCGGGTGTTGTGCACTCGTTATGCCTGCGCCCCACTCGTCCCCTCTGTCCGGACGGGGGAACCGGCGCGCAGAGGGGGCTATACGCTTCAAAAAGGCGCCAAAATTGGGCATTCTTCGCATGTGGTGACCTTGGACGTACGGCCTCAGCTCATCGACGCACTTTCCGCCCTGCGCGACCGTGTCGCTGCCGTGCGTCTTCCACTCCCGCTCCCAGGAGCTCCACGCGCCCGGCAGACCAGGATCGAACTGCTCGCCCAGCTCGACGACTACCTGCTGCCTCGCCTCAAGGACCCCGAGGCACCCCTGCTCGCGGTCATCGGCGGATCCACCGGCGCGGGCAAGTCGACCCTCGTCAACTCCCTCGTCGGACGCCGCGTCAGCGAGGCCGGGGTGCTGCGGCCGACCACGCGCACGCCGGTGCTCGTCTGCCATCCGGATGATCATCACTGGTTCGCCGACATCCGGGTACTGCCCCAGCTCACCCGGGTCTGGCTGCCGCCCGAGGAGTCCGCCGACCCCGGCCAGTGCGACGACCTCGACGGACACGACGGGAACGCGGCCGAGGAAGGGACCGCCCTGCGCGTCGAAACCGCCGCCGGGCTGCCGCGCGGCCTCGCCCTGCTGGACGCCCCCGACATCGACTCGCTCGTCGTACGCAACCGGGTCCTGGCCGCCGAACTCATCTGCGCGGCGGACGTCTGGGTCATGGTGACCACCGCCTCCCGCTACGCCGACGCCGTCCCGTGGCATCTGCTGCGTACGGCCAAGGAGTACGACGCCTCCCTCGTCACCGTCCTCGACCGGGTACCCCACCAGGTGATCGCCGAGGTGTCGCGGCAGTACGGCGCGCTGCTCACCAAGGCCGGGCTCGGCGAGGTGCCGCGCTTCACCATCCCCGAGCTGCCCGAATCGGCAGGCGGCGGCAGCGGACTGCTCCCCACCACCGCCGTCGCCCCGCTGCGCGCCTGGCTCACCCACCGCGCGCAGGACCCGGCGGCCCGTCAGCAGGCGGTCGGCCGGACGGCGGCCGGGGTCATCGACTCCCTCGACGTCCGGATGCCGGCCCTGGCCGGAGCAGTCGCCGCGCAGTACGCGGCCGCCGTACGGCTGACCGGTGTGGTGGAGGACGCGTACCGCAAGGAGGGCGCACGCGTCCGGCGACGGCTCCAGAACGGCGGGGCGCTCGCCGGGGACGCCCGGACCCGGTGGCGCGGTTATCCGCTCTACAGCACCTCGGAGGAGGTGCTCGACGCACTCGTGGAGTCCCTCGCCGCACTGCTGGAATGCGCGGTTGCCGCCGCCGACGAAACGATCCGCGCGACCTGGCGGCGGGAACCCGCGGCCGGGCTGTTCGCCTTCGAGGCGGCAGGCCGGGAAGCCGGTGGCTGGGGCCCGGCCGAGGACATCCGCGGCCGGATCGCCATGACCGTACGGAGGTGGCGCCGGGTCCTGGAGGAACTGGCCGAGGAAGAGGTGCGCCTGATGGAACGCAACACCGCACCCGACACCGAAACCGTCGCCGCGCTCCTCGCCGCCGCCCTCCTCGGCGGACGACGGGCCCGTACCGCCGGAGAACAACTGGCCGAACGCATCGGCGCCCAGGGCGCCCTGCGCCTGCGCGACAAGGGCGGCGCGCTGCTCACCACCTATCTCGACCAGGTACTCGGCGGCGAACGTGACCGCCGGCTCGCCCCGCTGGACGCCCTCGACGTGGCCCCCGAACCGCAGGCCGAACTGATCGCCGCGCTGTCCGTACTGCAGAAGGAGAGGTGGCAGCGATGACTGCCGTCACTGACGAAGGTCCGGGACAGAGCCGGGGACAGGTACCCGGACGCGGTCCGGACGGTTCCGGCCCCGGCGAACACCCCGGCGAACACCCCGGCGAACACCCCGGCGAACACCCCGGCGAACACCCCGGCCACGACGATGGCAGGCAGCCCGGGGGCTGGGACGACGGACTGATCGCCCGCCGGGCGGCCGCCGCCACCGACGAGACCACGGCCGACGAGGCCCGTGATGCAGCCCAGGACGACGACGTACGGCCGCAGGTCGAGGCGTACGTGCCCTCCGGAAGCCCGCTCAGCCCCCGCCTGGACGCGCTGCGCGAACTCGTCGGCCTCTCCAGGGCCCGGCTGGAGCGGACCGACCTCGCCGAGGCGGGGCGGGTCCTCGACGAGGCAGCGGCCCGGCAGCGGCTCTCCTCCCGCCACACCGTCGTCGCCATCGCCGGAGCGAGCGGCAGCGGCAAATCGACCCTCTTCAACTCCCTCGCGGGTGCCCAGATCTCCGAGAGCGGACTGCGCAGGCCCACCACCGCCGCGCCCCTCGCCTGCTCCTGGACGGACGGTGCAGCGGGTCTGCTGGACCGGCTCGCGATCCCCGGACGGCTCAGGCGCAGGCCGCAGGCCGGCGGCACGGCGGCCGACGAGGCGCTCCAGGGACTCGTCCTGGTCGACCTGCCCGACCACGACTCGGCGGCGCGAGGACATCGCGACCAGGTGGACCGGGTGCTGGCGCTCGTCGACGCGGTGATCTGGGTGGTCGACCCGGAGAAGTACGCCGACGCGGCCCTGCACGAGCGCTATCTGCGGCCGCTCGCCGGACACGCGGAGGTCACCTTCGTGGTCCTCAACCAGATCGACCGGCTGCCCGGCGAGGCCGCCGACCAGGTCCTGGACGACCTGCGCAGGCTCCTCGACGAGGACGGTATGGCCCTGGGCGAACACGGCGAACCCGGCGCCACTGTCCTGTCCCTGTCCGCCCTCACCGGCGACGGGGTGGGCGAGCTGCGCGAACTGCTCGGCCGGTTCGTCCAGGACCGTACGGCGGCCACTCGCCGGCTCTCCGCGGATGTGGACGCGGCGGCGGCGAGGCTCCGCCCGGCGTACGTCGCCGAGGGGCGGCCGGGCCTGGAGGAGCGGGCCCGGGAGGAGTTCGCCGACCGGCTCGCGGAGGCCGTCGGCGCCGCCGCCGCCGGACAGGCCGCCGAACGCGAATGGCGCCGCAACGCCGGACGGGCGTGCGGGACACCGTGGCTGCGGCTGTGGCGCTGGTACGAGTCCACCCGGCAGCCCGGCGGCCTGGACCGCGGCGCATTCGCCGCGCCGCCCGAGGAGCAGCTCACCGCTCGCCAACGGGTCGAACAAGCGGTGCGCACGGTGGCCGACGACGCCGCCGACGGGCTGCCCGGGCCGTGGGCGCAGGCGGTGCGGGAGGCCGCGGTGCACGGGGCGCAGGGGCTGCCCGAGGCGCTCGACGAACTGGCCGGGCGGGCCGCCGGGACGGAGGACCGGGGTGCGGATGCCGCCAGCGGCACGGCCGGTGCGGCGGCCGGTGCCCGGGGCGGTACGGACCCGGAGCACGGCGGGCGCGGAAGTGCGAGGCCGCCGCGGCCGGCCTGGTGGCCCGCGGCCGTACTGGCCCAGGTGGCCATGACGTTGCTGCAGATCTTCGGCGGTCTGTGGCTGGCCGGCCAGATCATCGGCGTACTGCAGCCGGGTCTGCTGACGCCCGCTCTGGTGATGCTGGCGGGCATTATCGGCGGCCCGTTGGTGGAGTGGTCGTGCGTGGCGGCCGCTCGGGGGCCGGCGCGGCGGTACGGCCAGGAGGCCGAGCGAAGGCTGCGCGAGGCGGCGGCGGCCTGCGGGCGGGCCCGGGTGCTCGATCCGGTGTCGGCGGAGCTGGTGCGCTACCGGGAGGTGCGCGAGCGGTTCGTGGCGGTGACGGAGTTTTCCACAACGGGCCGTTAGTCCACAGGCTTCAGCAGGAATTCCGCCTCCCCTTCAGCATGGGATCAGTGACCGGACGCAGGAGCGCGGTCACCGATATCCGGACCGAAGGGGAGGCGGAGTCATGAACGAGACCTTGGTGACGCTGGTGGGGAACGCGGCGACCGGCGTGGAGTTCCGGGAGACCGCGAGCGGGGGAATGGCGCGATTCCGGTTCGCGGTGACGCCGCGGCGCTGGGACCGGGAGAAACAGCTCTGGACGGACGGGCACACCAGTTTCTACACCGTGTGGGCCTGGCGCACCCTGGCGTCGAACCTGACGGGTTCCGTGGCCGTGGGGGAGCCCCTGGTGGTGCACGGCAGGCTGAAGGTGCGTGAGGAGGAACGGGAGGGGCAGCGCCGCACCTTCGTGGACATCGAGGCGATGGCCGTGGGACACGATCTGACCCGGGGGACGTCGGCCTTCCGGCGCGTGGTCAGGGGTGAGCCCGCGCTGACGGCACGGGCCGGCACCCGGGCGGCGGACGAGCCGGACCGGTGGGCGGTGCGGGACCGTCCGGCGGAGCGCGAACACCCCGCGGACGAGGTGGAACCACGGGATGCGGAGCGTGAACCGGCAGCGGCCGGCCGGGCGGAAGCCCCTGTCACAAGGCGTCGGACGGCACGTCAGAAGGGCAGTCCGGAACTGGTGTCGGCGCCCTGAGGGACCGCCCGGTGGAGGAGGCGGGAATGCGTTCCGGCCCGAGTCCTGCCCTCCCACCGGGACGTTACCCGGGATAACGATTCCGATTCGGAATGGTTGTCGGACGGTATGACGGGGGACTGTGCTTCGCGCGGTCTTTAGGATTCCTCAGTACTCACAGGGCACTTGAGTCGGCTGGCGGGACATTCCCCACACGCGTATCGGACGCGAGGGTCTCGCCCGGAGGGGAATTCTGTGTTTTCTGCTTCTTCAGCGACCGTCTCGTCATCCACGACGACGGCCAACCCCCGACGGACCCGGGGCATAGCCCGGCTGGCTGCCTCGGTGGTGGCATCCGGCCTGGTCGTGGCCGGCGTCCTCACCGGCGCGGGCGGCGCGGTCGCCGACGAGGCACCCCCGCACCAGGGTGGCGCGACCGCGACCCTGGACGGGCTGAAGACGTTCGACAGCGCGGTCCTCCACACGGACGGCAAGAACCAGAAGCTGCCCGCGGGGCTCTTCGAGATGACGGTCGACGGCGGCGGCAAGTTCAAGACGTACTGCATCGACATCCACAACCCCACCCAGGACCAGGCGAAGTACCTGGAGACCCCCTGGAACCAGACCTCGCTCGGCACGAACAAGAACGCCGGCAGGATCCGCTGGATCCTGGAGCACTCCTACCCGAAGGCCGACGACCTCCAGGCACTCGCCGACACGGCAGGCACGGGCCCGCTCACCGAGCAGACGGCAGCGGCGGGCACCCAGGTCGCCATCTGGCGCTACTCGGACAACGCCGACGTCACCGCGTCCGACGCCCAGGCGGAGAAGCTCGCCGACTGGCTGCAGAAGTCCGCCACCGACACCGCCGAGCCCAAGGCGTCCCTCGCCCTGGACCCGGCCGCGGTGTCCGGCCGCTCCGGTCAGCGCGTCGGCCCGGTCACCGTGCGCACCAACGCCGGACAGGTCTCGGTGACCCCGCCCGCCGACTCCGCCAGTGGCGTCAGGATCACCGACAAGAAGGGAAAGGCCGTCACCACGGCCGCCAACGGCTCACAGCTCTACTTCGACATCCCGGCAGGCGCCGCCGACGGCTCCGCCTCCCTGACCGTCCAGGCCACCACCTCGGTCCCCGTCGGCCGGGCCTTCGCCGGTGCGACCAAGAGCCAGACCCAGATCCTGGCCGGGTCCAGCGAGTCCACGGTCTCCGCGAGCGCCACCGCGACATGGGCCGGCAAGGGCGCGATCCCGGCGGTCACCGCGAAGAAGAACTGTGCCAAGGGCGGCGTCGACGTCACCACGAGCAACAAGGGCGACGAGGCGTTCACGTACGAGCTGGCCGGGGCGGAGCACACCGTCGCGCCCGGCAAGTCCGAGACGGTGACGGTGCCGGTCGCCGAGGACCAGGCGTACGACGTCACGGTCACCGGACCGGCCGGATTCAGCCGCACGTTCAAGGGCGTCCTGGACTGCCTGATCACGGGCAACGACACCGACGGCCTCACCACCCAGACCGCCGAACAGCCCACCATCACCACCGCCACGGCCGGCGGCAGCACGGCCGGCGCCGAGGGCAACCTGGCCGAGACCGGCAGCTCCAACGCCACCCCGATCATCGCGGGCATCGCGATCGCCCTGGTCGTCATCGGCGGCGGCGCGGTCTTCTTCCTCCGCCGGCACAAGGACCAGGCCTCTTCCGGCGAGTGACGAACGCCCGGCGGACGGTCACGACGCCCTGATCACGGCCCCGGTACGGCTTCGGCCGGCCGGGGCCGTTGCGTGCCGCGGGCCGGGAGCATGACGTCCGCGAGTTGGGGATCACGGGCGCTCGAAGTACTGGAGCATCCCGCCGGCCGAGAAACAGAGTGCTCCCGTGAGGGTGCCCCAGTTGGCGATGCCGACGTTCACGACGCTTCCCGTCGCAGGACGGGTGAAGTCAGCCAGCGCCGCGGCCAGGAAGAGTACGGACCCGAGTTGATTGACAGAGACGACCCACCAGCCGAAATCGCGGGGTCGGATGCCTGGACGGCCATGACAGACCTCGACCAGGGCAAGGTGCCCCGAAAGAAGGAACAAGGTGCACCCGATCATGTCGGGGGCCCAGACCAGCTTGTCCACCTGCTGCGCCGAAAGCCCTTGCAGTAAGGAACTCAGGAGGTTGATGCCGAACACAAGCGTTCCCGCGAACAGCAGGAAGGTACTCAGCCAGTCGATCCGGCCGGGCTCGTAGCTCCACCATCTCCAGCGCCGAGCGGCAAGCGCCCCGATTCCGTCGTCCTGGTGAGGAGCGTTGACCGCTTGGAGGAGCGACACGTATCCGCCCACGTTGAAGAACAGGCCGCCGACGAAGTAGATCCAGGCGACCGTCGCACCACCTGTGCCGAATTGCGCCACCGCGGCCCCGTAGGCAAATAAGCCTCCACCAACCGCAAACGCACCGGCCGCAATGCCGTTCAGCCTGCGGAGACGGTGGACCGATACACGGTCCGCCTTTCGGGAGCGGGGCTCGGACGCGCCCGCTGCCCGCACGGTGAGCAGGCAGCGCTTGCGTGCCGGCCGCGACTCCCAGACCGCAGTGTCCCCATTGCTGAGATGCCAGGTCAGCCGTGTCGTGAACGGCCCCGCACCCTCGGCGACTCTCTCGATTCGACTCACTGCCTGACCCTAGCCCTTTTGGGGGTATTTAGGCCATATGTTGCTATGAGTGCCATCGGCGTGAAGGCGGGCGCCCTCTCGCTCGGGAGTGATCGACGGCGACAGCCAGTGACAGATCAGCTACGGGCGTGGACCGGCGTAGGCCCAGGTCACGGCCACCAGCCGATACGGGTTTCCGTCAAGAGGTAGCCGTCAGGCAAGATGGGGTGTATCTGCCCACTCATCGATTGCCGGACGGTTTCTCTTGGCTGAGTACATCTACACGATGCGCAAGACACGCAAGGCGCACGGCGACAAGGTCATCCTTGACGACGTGACGCTGAGCTTCCTGCCCGGCGCGAAGATCGGTGTGGTGGGTCCCAACGGTGCCGGTAAGTCCACGGTGCTGAAGATCATGGCGGGCCTGGAGCAGCCGTCCAACGGTGATGCCTTCCTGTCGCCCGGGTTCAGCGTCGGCATCCTCATGCAGGAACCCCACCTCGACGAGTCGAAGACCGTTCTGGAGAACGTCCAGGACGGCGCCGCCGAGATCATGGGCAAGCTGAAGCGCTTCAACGAGGTCGCCGAGCTCATGGCGACCGACTACTCCGACGCGCTCATGGACGAGATGGGCAAGCTTCAGGAGGACTTGGACCACGCCAACGCGTGGGACCTGGACGCTCAGCTGGAGCAGGCCATGGACGCGCTGGGCTGCCCGCCCGGTGACTGGGCCGTCACCAACCTCTCCGGTGGTGAGAAGCGCCGCGTCGCGCTCTGCAAGCTCCTCATCGAGGCGCCCGACCTGCTGCTGCTCGACGAGCCCACCAACCACCTCGACGCCGAGTCGGTGAACTGGCTGGAGCAGCACCTCTCGAAGTACGCGGGCGCCGTGGTCGCCGTGACCCACGACCGGTACTTCCTGAACAACGTCGCCGAGTGGATCCTCGAGCTCGACCGCGGCCGCGCCATTCCGTACGAGGGCAACTACTCCACGTACCTGGAGAAGAAGTCCACCCGCCTCAAGGTCGAGGGCCGCAAGGACGAGAAGCGGCAGAAGCGGCTCAAGGAAGAGCTGGAGTGGGTGCGGTCGAACGCCAAGGGGCGCCAGACCAAGTCCAAGGCGCGTCTCGCCCGGTACGAGGAGATGGCGGCCGAGGCGGACAAGATGCGGAAGCTGGACTTCGAGGAGATCCAGATTCCGCCGGGCCCGCGGCTCGGTTCCATCGTCGTCGAGGTCGAGAACCTCTCGAAGGCCTTCGGCGACAAGGTCCTCATCGACAACCTGTCGTTCACGCTGCCGCGCAACGGCATCGTCGGCATCATCGGTCCGAACGGTGCGGGCAAGACCACGCTGTTCAAGATGATCCAGGGCCTGGAGACGCCGGACTCCGGTGCCATCAAGGTCGGCGACACGGTCAAGATCTCTTACGTCGACCAGAGCCGCGCCAACATCGACCCGAAGAAGACGCTCTGGGCGGTCGTCTCGGACGAGCTGGACTACATCAACGTCGGCCAGGTCGAGATGCCGTCGCGGGCGTACGTCTCCGCGTTCGGCTTCAAGGGCCCGGACCAGCAGAAGCCGGCCGGTGTGCTCTCCGGTGGTGAGCGCAACCGCCTCAACCTGGCGCTGACGCTCAAGGAGGGCGGCAACCTGCTGCTCCTCGACGAGCCCACCAACGACCTCGACGTCGAGACCCTGTCGTCGCTCGAGAACGCGCTGCTGGAGTTCCCGGGTGCGGCCGTGGTCATCTCCCACGACCGTTGGTTCCTGGACCGGGTCGCCACGCACATCCTGGCGTACGAGGGCGACTCCAAGTGGTACTGGTTCGAGGGCAACTTCGAGTCGTACGAGAAGAACAAGGTCGAGCGTCTCGGTGCGGACGCCGCACGCCCGCACCGTGCCACGTACAAGAAGCTCACGCGAGGCTGATCGTCTTGGCTCGTCACATCTACAGCTGCCCGCTGCGCTGGTCGGACATGGATGCCTTCGGCCACGTGAACAACGTGGTCTTCCTCCGCTACCTGGAGGAGGCGCGCATCGACTTCATGTTCCGGCTGGCGCCGGGGGACGGCTCGCCGTCCTTCGCGGGCGGATCCGTCGTGGCCCGGCACGAGATCGACTACGTGCGCCCGCTGGTCCACCGGCACGCGCCGGTGACCGTCGAGTCGTGGGTCACGAAGATAGGTGCCGCCTCGCTCACGATCGCGTACGAGATCAAGGACCCGGATCAGGTGTACGTGCGGGCGTCGACCATCGTCGTCCCGTACGACCTGGCCGAGGAACGGCCCCGGCGGATCTCCGCGGAGGAGAAGCTCTTCCTCCAGCAGTACCTGGCCGAGGAGCCCGCTGCGGCATGACCGTGCCCGTGCAGTCCCTGCAGTTCGCCGACGCGAGGGAGGCCGCGGATCTCGCGGCCTTCCTCGGCCGGCTGCTCCACTACGACCGTGCCGCCGCCGTACGGCTGCAGGCGGGCGGCGGTGCGCTGGCCGTGTTCGGCCGGCCGCCGTCGTTCGAGGTGCTGGCTGTCCGGGCGGTACGGCTGGCGGACACGCATCAGTTCGACGTGACCGTGTCCGCCGGTGAGCTCCTCGAGTCCCTGGAGGAGTCGACCGGCTCCGGCGCCGTCCCCTCGCCGGTGACGGGGCCTCCCTGGACCGGTGTGCTGCCTCCGCGCGGCGGCTGGCAGGAGCGGCCGGGGCTGCCCGATCCTCCCGCCCTGCGTGCGGTACTGAACGACGCCGTCGCCGAGTTCCGTACGCGGGACGCGGCACTGCCCGAGGAGCGGCGCACCCGGGCGGAGCGGGATCTCATCGGGCGGGACATCTGGTCGCGGACCGTCGGCGCCACGGAGCTTCCGCTGCGCGCCGTGCACGCGGCACAGGCTCTCGGTTTCCTGCGTGCCGCGCCGGACTTCCCCGTGGCCCTGCTGGCCACGGGGGCCTGGCTGCGGCTGCGTACGCCTTACGGGGCGATCGCCCTGCGGCGGGCGGGTGCGGCCGGGGGCCTGGGGACGCTGGCTGTCTCGGTGAGCGGCTAGCCGCGTCACCAGCGCATGTGGACGTCCTCGGCCCAGCCCAGCAGGCGTTCCACGGCGATCTCCGTGCCGTCGTCGGTGCGGACCCGCCCGTCGTAGTACCCGAAGCACTGGTCGGTGCGGTTGTCGATCAGGCCGGTCTCCGTGCGCGTCGACCGGTTGTGGAACGGGGTGAACGTCAGGTCGACCTGGCCGGACGCCGGCGTACGGATGGTCCAGGGCGCGAGGAAGTCGGTCGTGGACCATCGCCAGTCCAGTTCCTCACCGATCTTGGTGAGTCGGCCGTCCACGCAGAGCCCGTTCTCGGTGGAGCCGGTGCCCGCCGTCCAGCGCCCGCCGAACTGCAGGCCCACCGTATGTCCGCCGGTGCGTCCGGACGCGGCGCCCCAGTTCCAGTCGACCGTGCGCGGCCAGCGGCCGCGGCCGTGGTCCAGGACGGCCCAGGTGTCGTCCCCGTCGAACTCCAGGTACTCGGTGCCGATCCGGACCCGGCCCGACGCGGGGAGCGCGGTGTGTTTGGAGGTGTACTGGAAGCGCTGGTCGCTCCAGGGGACGACGACCGACAGGGATTCGTGCTCCGGCGGGCGGGCGACCAGGAGGTCGACCTCCAGCGGCAGCCGCTCCGGGGTCAGGCAGCGGGCCCTCAGCCGGGTGCCGGCGTTCTCGTCGCGGATCTCGACGCGCACCTTGCCGCCGGACGGCCGCTCGGGGCCGACCACCACGTCCCGGGAGCCGGGGGCGCCCGCGATGCTGTCGGGGAGCTCGACGCCGAAGCCGCCGGGGATGATCGCCGTACGCTCCAACTCCAGCCCGCCCGGTGCGTATTCGAGCAGGTAGACGGTGTTCAGAGCGAGGAAGTCCAGGTCACTGACGGTCAGCGCCACCAGATGGGTGGGTGTCGTCACGCACCAGTACTCCCAGCGCTTCGTCCGGCCCCAGCCGCGCAGATTGGCGCGGTGCAGGGGCGTCCGCGACCAGCCGACCGCAGCCGGATCGAGAGTGCCGTCGGGCAGGCAGAGGTCGACCGGCTCGGTGATCTCGTGTTCGGACGTCGTCATGCGCGGATCCTATAGCGGGCCCCGGACCGTTCCCCGGCAGGCCTGCGGCGGGGCCCGAGGCGGGCCCTGGAGCCTATTCGGGCTCGGGCCCTGCGCCGTCCGGCCACACCCCGATGTGGTCCTGCTCCAGTTCCAGCATCACCCGGTGCTCCATGCCCAGCGCCTCCGTGTAGTCCGCGGGCAGTTGCAGCCGGCCAGCGCGGTCGAGCATCGCGTACTCGCGCGCCACCTGGGACTCCTGGCCCGTCGCCGCGTCGACCTCCGTACGGCGCAGCACCTCGAAGGACGTGCGGCCGTCCCGGATGGCGACCGTGCGGCGGACCTCGTTCGCGACCGCCTGGTCGTGGGTGACGATCACGATCGTCGTGCCGAGCTCCTCGTTCGCGCGGCGGAAGGCGGCGAAGACCTGTTCGCCGGTGGCCGAGTCCAGCTCCCCGGTCGGCTCGTCGGCGAGGAGTACCGAGGGCGAGTTGGCCAGCGAGACCGCGATCGCCACCCGCTGCTGCTGACCGCCCGACATCTGGTGCGGGCGCCGGTCGCGGCAGTCTGCCACCTCCAGCATCGTCAGCAACGACTCCGCGCGTGCGGTGCGTTCGCGAGTGCGGCCGCGGCCGCGCAGCTGCATCGGCAGCGTGACGTTCTGGATCGCTGTCAGGTAGGGGAGCAGGTTGCGGGAGGTCTGCTGCCAGACGAATCCGACGACGTCCCGGCGGTAGCGGAGCCGTTCCTTCTGTCCCATGGAGAGGAGGTCGAAGCCCGCGACCCTTGCGGCCCCCGCCGTGGGTTCGTCCAGGCCCGCCAGGATGTTCATCAAGGTCGACTTGCCGCTGCCGGACGCCCCGACCAGGGCCAGCAACTCGCCCTCGGTGACCAGGAGATCGAGTCCCTGAAGGGCCTGTACCTCCACCCCGTCCGTGGTGAAGATGCGGACCAGCCGGTCGCAGGCGATCAGTGCGTCGTGCCCGTAGGAGGGCCGGTCCCGGCGGGCGGCGGCCCGTTGCTCGAGTTCCGCCAGCGTGGCATCGGTCGACGGTGTCGTCATCGGGAGTCTCCTGCCCTGAGTTCGGTGATCGATCCGCGGCGCCCCGCCCACCAGGCCTGCACGCCGGCCACCCCCGCGGCGAGGACGACCACGCCCAGCGCCGGGAGGGCCAGCGACCACGGATCGGTCCGCAGCGGTGCGGTGGCCGGCCGGCCGGAGCCGGGACCGGCCGCGAGTGCGAGGCGCATCAGATCGATGCCCGGTGCCAGCAGCGCGATGGCCGCCCAGCCGACGAGGAGCCCGCCGCCGGCGGCGAGCAGCGCCTGCGGCATGGCCTCGAAGGCGAGGAGGCGGCCGCCCTGCCGGGAGGTGAGGCCCATGGTGCGCAACCGGGCCAGCAGCGTCATGCGTTCGGGGGCGGTCTGCAGCAGCGAGAGGAGGACGGCGAGCAGGGCGTAGCCCGCGCCGGCCGCGATCGCCGCCGTGTAGATCCGTTCGGCCCCGGTCTGCATCGGGGTGTCGACGTACGTGGCACGCTCCTCGGCGCGCATCTGTACGGTGAAGCTCCCGCCCGGGGCGCGGGCGGCGGTGCGCAGCGCCTCGGCGTCCAGTCGGTCGCCGGTGAGCAGCAGCGCGGTGGTCTGCCGATGGGTGAGCGAGGCGGAGTTCACGATGATGAACGAGGTGTCGCTGACGGCGGGTGTACGCGCCACCGTCCCCGCCACCCGCACCTTGAAGTCCCCGGCCATCGACTCCAGCTCACGCGGCCGGTCACCGAGCCGCTCGGCGACGGACGGCGAGACGAGGACCGGCAGCACCTGGTCCTTCGACGGCATCGTTCCCTTCGGCGTCGCCGGCCCGGTCGCCTTCAGCCGGTCGGCCGGGAAGGCACCGATGCCGGTGGAGCGGGACAGCCTGGCGTACGTGACCGGGTCGACGCCGATCAGGGTGGCCCCCTTGGAGTCCACGAAGCCGGCATCGGGCATCGGCAGCGCGACCCCGTACTCGATCTGCACGCGGGCCGTGTCCCGTACACCGTCTGTCTCGCGCACCGCACGGACCACACGGTCCGGCAGGGGGATGGAGTCGGCCTGGCCGCTGATCCGGGCATCGGCGCCGATGGCGCGCACCGCCGCGTCGTCCCGGGCGTCCGCGACGCCGGCGAGTACCGAACCGCCGAAGGCCGCCGTCGTCAGCGCGACCAGCAGTGCGAGCAGGGGCAGGGTGCCGGCCGCCGAGGAGCGCCCGGCGCGGGCCAGCGACAGGAAGCCGACCGCACCGCGCAGCCGGGCCACGGAACGCAGCGCGAGCCGCAGCGGCAGCGGGTAGAGCCGGACGAGGACCACGGCCGCGATCAGCCCGACCAGCACCGGGGCCGCGCTGATCAGCAGGTCCGTGCCGCCGTCGCTGTCCGTACCGCGCCGGCGCAGCGCGGCGACGGCGCCGACGGCCAGGACCAGCAGGGTGAGTTCGGCGACGGTACGCCGACGCGACGGCCGGGCGGCCACCAGGTCGTCGCGTCCGCCGTGCAACTGCGGGGTGCGGTGCAGCAGCGTCGTCCGCAGCGGAAGTGCGACGCAGACCAGGACGACGACCGCGGCGGCGCCGGCCACCGCGGGCCACGGCCGGGCCTCGCCGACCGCCAGGAGCGCGAGCAGCAGACCCAGCGCCCCGGCGGGCACGGCCCCTGCCGCGGTCTCGGCCAGCAGGCGCCCGCCGATGCCGGGCAGGGATCCGCCGCGGGCCCGCAGCAGGGCCAGTTCGGTGTGGCGGCGGCCGGCCATCAGACCGCCCGTCATCAGCAGGACGACGGCCGCGACGGCTCCGATCCCGACGGCGGCGACCGTGACGACCGGCTCGATCGCGCCGCGCATCCCGTCGTACGCCGTCAGGATCTCGTCCAGATCGGTCGTCAACGCGACCTCGCCACCCGCCACCGCGCGCATCTTCAGCAGCTCCGGGCCGCCCTCCATGGAGGCCACAGCGGTTCGCAGCCGCGGTGCGTCGAGCGCGGTGAGCCGCGAACCGTCGGGCGCGATCCGCCAGTACACCTCCGGCTGCCCGATGGTGGAGAGCAGGGCCGGCGCGGCGTCCGGCGGGAGCAGCAGCGCGGCGGCCCAGTAGTAGCGCGGATCATCCTGGCTGGGCTTGGGCTTGTGCTGGAGGACCAGGGACGGCGTACGGAGCAGGGGTTCGGCCGACCAGTAGGAGGCCTCGGGCTCCCGGGGCGTGACGATCCCGGTGATCCGTACGGTCAGCGCCTCACCGCCGTGGGTCGGGACGGAGACCGTCGCGCCGGGCTTGATCCGCAGCGCCTTCGCGGTCTGCTCGGTGACGGCGGCCTCGACCTCCCTGGTGGTGAGGGAGACCGTGCCGTGGACGGCCGGCCACTTCCCCGTGCGCAGAATGGAGTGTTCGGGCAGCGCGGACTGGGTGGCGTACGTCAGCTGGGGGTCGAGGCCGTAGGGGCGGGGGAACCACGGCTCGCTCGCCGTGATCGAGTCCGAGGTCCGCACCCCGTACGCGGACTGGGAGGCGTCGGCCCGTACCGGGTCGGGCAGCCCGGCCAGGAGCCGGTGTTGCGCGGACTCCAGGGTGTTCTCGCGCACCGCGGACTCGCGGGCCGCGTCGGGCAGTTCCAGGCCGGGCTGGGGTCCGGTCAGTTCCAGGACGCTGCGTGTGGGGGCTGCGGCGGCGAGGTCGTGGCGCAGCCCCTGGTTCTCGTAGCTGTCGACGGCCCGGGGGAAGGCCGCTGCGAGGAAGGCCGTCACCATCACCAGCAGCGCGAACGCGCAGGCGGCACCGGGGGCCGTCCGCAGCCGGGTGCGGACCCAGGGGGCGCAGGCGGGTGCGGCACGGGGGGCTCTCGATCGCGGGCTCATGTCAGCTGTCCCCCTGGGTGCGCAGCGATATCGCCGGGTCGGTGCGGCGCCGCGCGAGGACCGCGATGCTGATCAACGGCAGCGCCGCCACCCCGGCCAGCAGCAGGGCCACCTGCCCGGCCGGCAACTGCACCAGCACCGGGGGAACCGGCTGGGACGCCTGCCCGGTCAGCACGATCAGCGGCACGACCGCCCGGGTGAGCAGCGCGCCGAGCAGGGCCCCGACGAGCAGTGCGATCGCGATCAGTACGCCCTGTTCGGCGGCGGTCATCCGGGCCAGCTGACGGCGGGGCGTGCCCAGGGCCCGCAGCACGGCGAACTCGGCGGAACGCTCCCGCCGCGATCCGGCCGCGGCCACCGCGAAGCCGACCGCGGCCAGCGCGGCGGCGACGACCGCCACCGCCAGGAGCGCGGACTGCGGGCCGGCCCCCAGCGGATCGCTGATCAGGTCCTCGGCGACCTCGTCGCGCACCTGCACCTGTACGGGGTCGGTGTCGGGCTGCTTGCGGAGCGCGTCCGCGACCTCCGCGGCCCGGCCCGGTTCGGTGCTCAGCCACCATTCGGTGGCGGTGAACCGGGCGTTCGGGCGCTCGGCGAAGACCCGGCCCAGGGACCGGATGTCGAGGAGCAGCGCCCCGCCGTCCCGCGCCCGTTGCGTCTCCTCGGCGGAGTCGGAGGAGCCGGAGCCGGGCCCGGTGGTCGGCAGCCGGTGCACCGTCCGCGCGATCTTCACCCGGACCGTCTCACCGGCCAGCGTGACGTCGACGTGCTGCCCCTGCCTGGCCCCCGTCGCCTTCAGATAGGCGTCCGTGGCCACGGCGTTCAGGGCGGGCGCCTTGGTGCGGCCTGCGGTGATCCGGACATGGAGGGTCGGAAGCTCGTACACCGCGTCCTCGGGTGTGACGAACCCCGTGGTGTAGTCGAGGCCCAGCGGTTTCGTGGCCGAGGCGGTCGGGTGGACGTCCTCGCCCGGCCGTACCTCACCGAACACGGCGGCGGTCACGGCGGCCTGCCAGCGGAATCCGTCGGGGACCGGGACCGGCTGCTCGGCGCCGCCCGGCCCGGCGGTCCGCAGGGCGCTCACGGTGAGCCGGTGCGACTCCCCCCGGCCGACGGGCTGATTGCCGTTCAGTTCGATCCCGGTGACGGCGAGCTCGCCGGCGGCGGCCACGTCGACCGAGACCGGATGCACCTTGCCGTCGACGGGTACGGAACCGGCGACCACCTGGTACGCAAGGCCGTAGCGGTCCTCGAGTCCCACGGTGACCAGCGGCCCCATGCCGGACGGCGAGACCTTGCCGGGCGCGGTCACCGCGGAGATCCGTACGTCGAAGCGGAGCTGGGTGCTGTCCTTCGGCAGCAGCAGTCCGGGGCGGGCCGTCGCCGCCGGGGCGAGGCTGTCGAACAGCCGGTCCACCGTGCCGTCGCCGAGGTCGCCGCGCATCAGCATCCGCTCGTCGGCGTGCGCGGTGTCCAGCGCGAGGACGTCGGCGGTGCGCTCGTCGGAGAGGTCCACCGACGTGCGGAATGCGGGCGCCGCGTCCCGTACGCCCGGCACCTTCGCGTACGCACCGGACTTCGCCGGGTCCGCGTTGACACCGCCGGTCATACGCACCGACGCGCCGGACCTGAAGTCCGCCTGATCGCTCTGCGAACGGTCCCAGGAGGCGCTCTGCCCGATCGCCAGCATCCCCATCGCCACCGCGAGCACCAGCAGCAGCACCGGTCCGGCCCCCCGCTGGGGGCGCCGGCTGAACTGCCAGCCCGCCAGCGCCGCCGCCAGTCCCCGGCCACCGGCCGCGCGGCGTTCCGCGAGCCTGGCGGCGGGCGGCAGCAGACGCAGCGTCAGTACGGTGCCGGCGAGCAGCGCCAGCGCGGGCGCGGCCACCAGCAGGGGATCGATGCCGAGTTCGCCCTCGCGGTCGCCGCTGAGCCCGCCACCGCCCGAGCCCTCGGTCTGCCGGTCCAGCTGCCAGTACGCGACCGCGGCGATCACCAGTAGAGCGATGTCCGCGCCCGCCCGCACCGGTGCGGGCAGCGCGGCGGAACGGGTGGACCGCCGGCCCCCGGCGCCGTTGGCCAGGGCCGGGGCGACGACCGCGAGCGCGCACGCCAGCGCGGTGACGCCCGCGATCAGCCACACCTGGCCGGTGACGTCTCCGTCGAGCCGCAGGCCGATCCGGCCGAGTTCGCCGTGGTCCGCCAGCAGGCGGGTCAGCGGTCCGGCGAGCAGCGGGGCGACGACGGCGGCCGGCAGCGCGAGCAGCAGCCCCTCGATCGCCGCGAACGAGGTGATCCGGGCACGCGACCCGCCGCGCGCCCGCAGCAGCCGGGTCTCGCCGCCGCGCTCGCTGCTGAGCAGCCGTGCCACCAGCAGCAGGGCGTACCCGGCGAGCAGGACCAGCTGCACCGCCACGATCGTCAGCGTCGAGCGGGAGACGAGCAGGGCCCGGTCGATCTCGTCGAGGACGGTGGGCAGCGAGGTCTGCGCATGGGCCCCGTCCTTGAACTCCGGCGCGGAGAGCAGGGCCTTCGGGCCGGTCGTCGCCGAGTCGTGCAGCGCGGCCATCCGGTCCGTCGTGACGGTCCCGAAGTCGGCGGAGGCCAGCCAGGACATCTCACCGGAGCTGATCCGGCCGGAGCCGAGCACGGCCGGGTCGGTGAGCAGCGGACCGTACGTCGTGAAGACCAGCTTGCGGATGCCGCGCCCCCCGAGCGCGTCCAGTTTCCAGTATGGATCGGACTGGTCCGCGGCCCGGTAGAGGCCGGTGACCAGGATCTGGACCGGTCTGCCGCCGAGCCGGTCGGTGACCTTCAGCCGGGCGCCGGGCTTCAGCCCGAGGACGTCGGCGGCGGTGGCGGGGAGCGCGACCTGGACGGGGGCGCCGGCCTCTCCCGCGCCGGCGTCCGGCATGCGGCCGGCGGCGAGCCGGACCCGGCTGCGGTCGAGGGAGGCGAAGTGCGTGAGGTCGGGATCGCCGCTACGGGCGGCGGGGTCCTGCAGGCTGCGCGGCAGCGCGTACGGCCCGGAGGACTCCAGTTTCCGTACGGTCACCGGGAGCCCGTCGAACGTGTCGTGGGCGGCCCGGCGCACGGACGCCTCCGCGGCGTCCCGACGGTCGCGCTCCGCCTGCACGGATATGACGAGAGCCGCGGGCGCGGCCGACCGGTGGGCGAGGTTGTGGCGCAGTGCGGCGTCACCGACGGAGCCGGAGAAGGCGGTGAGGGCGGCCAGGACCGAGGTGGTGAGGAGGACGGCCAGGACGGCCGCGGCGAGCAGGAGCCGATGGGCCCGCACCCGCAGAAAGACGAACCCCGTCACCTGGCCCCCTGGTCACCGCTCACAGCGCGCTCACCGCCCCCGGCGCGTCGTAACGGATGCTGTCAGAAGGCGGCTACGACCGAAACCGCTTACGGGCAGACCTTGATGCGATTGTGATCGCTATCCGAAGTCGGAGTTCCGGATTCCGCACACATGTGATCGGGTCTCAGCCCTCGGTGTTCACCATCGACGCGGCCGCGTAGGTGAGGTAGTCCCACAGCTGCCGGTCGTGCTCCGGGGCCAGCGCGAGTTCGTCCAGCGCCTCCCGCATATGGCTCAGCCAGGCGTCGTGCGCGGCACGGTCCACCCGGAACGGTGCGTGCCGCATCCGCAGCCGGGGGTGTCCGCGCTCGTCGCTGTAGGTGCGGGGACCGCCCCAGTACTGCATCAGGAAGAGCGTGAACCGCTCCTCGGCCGGGCCCAGATCCTCCTCCGGGTACATCGGCCGCAGCAGCGGGTCACCGGCCACGCCCTGGTAGAAGCGGTGGACCAGGCGCCGGAAGGTGTCCTCGCCGCCGACCAGCTCGTAGAAGGTCAGCTCCTGCAGCGTGTCGCGCGGATTCTCAGTCACGTGTCCATGGTCGCAGACGCACCGGCCGGGCACGGGCGGCCGGGTGAAGCCGGCCGGCGCGGGCAGCACGACGGCCGGCGAGGAGTGCTCCCTCGCCGGCCGTATGTGCTTCGGATCCGCGTCAGTCCCGGCGGATCGTGATCGTCGTCCACGCCCCGACGTGCACCTGGTCGCCGTCCTGGAGCGGTACGGGGACGTAGGGCTGGATCGGGTCCTCGGCGCCGTTGAGCGTGGTGCCGTTCGTCGAGTTCTGGTCGACCACGGCCCAGCTGCTGTCCGGCTGCTGCACCAGCACCGCGTGCTGGTGCGAGACCCCCGGGTCCTCCGGGGGCACGGACAGGTCGATGTCCGGGGACTCGCCCGTGCTGTGCCGGCGGCGGCCGATGGTGATCTGGTTGCCGGTGAGCGGCAGCTGCTGTTCCGGTGAGTACGCCGGGAGGTTGAGCCCGGTGGCCTCGGGGCCGCTGCGCTGCATCATCGCCAGGAAGTACTCGCGGTCGGGGGAGATGACCGCGGTCCAGTTCATGGACAGCGGCGCCTGGCCCTGGTCCTGGCCATGCCCCTGACCCGGTCCGGGGCCCTGGTGCAGGCCCGGTCCCTGGTTCTGCCGGTCGGGGTACGGCTGCTGCTGCATGGGCGTCTGCGGGCCCTGGGCCTGCGAGGGCGGCGACAGCAGCCAGTCGTCACCGCCGGTCTGCGGCGCCTGCGGCTGCTGCGGCGGGGCAGGCGGTCCGGGCTGCTCGAAGACCGGGGGAGCCGTCTGCTGGAACGCCGGCGGCGCGCTCTGCTGCTGCTGGAACGGCGGCGGAGGCGAACCCTGCGGTGAATTCTGCTGCTGGAACGGCGGCGGGGGTGAGCCCTGCGGCGAATTCCCCTGCTGGGCGTGCTGCCGGCCCTGCGGGAAACCCTGCGGGCCGCCCTGCTGTTCATGCTGCTGGAACGGCGGCGGAGGCGGCGGGCCGTGCTGGCCCTGCTGCTGGCCCTGCTGCTGGAACGGGTGAGGGGGCTGGGGGCCCGGTCCCGGCGGTCCGGGCGGGCCGCCCGGACCCGAGGAGAGCGGTTCGGCCGACCGGTTCACCTGCGAGGGGCGCGAGCTCTGGTACTCGAACGGATCGCGGGGCTCACGCGGCTGCGGCGGGCCGGGCGGCTGCTGGGCCTGGAAGCCCGGCGGCAGATTGAGCCCGGGGACGGGACCGCCCGGAGCGCCGTGCTGCGGAGCCAGCGGCGTGTACGACGTCGCGGTGTTCGTGAGGAAGTTCCAGCGGCACTCCTCGCAGAACGGAGCCATGGACTCCCGCGGGGTGCGGCACTGGGGGCAGAGCTCGGCCTGCTGGGTCGCATCGGGGCCGGAGCCCTGCGGGTATCCGTAGCCGGGCGCGGGTGGCGGGGGAGGCGGCGGGGGGACGGCGCCCGCAGGCGCGCCCGGCCCGGCCATGCGGTGGCCGCAGACCTCGCACCAGTCCTCGGAACCCGACTGGTGTCCGTTCGGGCATGTCGGCATGTCGGCGCTTCCCCCTCTCCTCGTCCGGCCCGGGGGCCGTCATTTTTCTTGCGTCGCCGCCCGGCGGACCTGGCCGGTCGGGCGGCTCATCAGTGCGGATATGTGGTTATTTCTTGACGCGAACCGTCTTCGTGGAGCGCGTTTCGAGTGTCATCTCGTCCGCTTCCGCGACCTTCGCCTTCAGTCGCACAGTACCGGTCGCCGCGTCGACGACGTCTACCACCTTCGAAAGCAGTTTCGCAGTGTCCTCGTTCCCGGACGCCGATGCCAACTGCACCGCACGGCCGAGTTTGGCCGTCGCGCCGTCGAAGTCTCCCGACTTGCGTGCATCGAGCCCCTGCTGGATGACTTGTGCCAGTTCCGCCTGACCCGTGTAGTGCGCCACCTGCGGATTGATCGAGGTCGACGCCACCATGTCGTCCGTCCACACCGCCCGTACCAGGCCCTGCGACAAGGTCTGGGGCGCCCCGCCGGCCGGGTCGGGAAGGATCAGCGAGACGCGGGCCGCCAGCATTTCCTGCCCGATACCGGCCTCCGGAACCTGCACGCACACGTGGTAGTCGCGGGACTCGTCCCCCCAGGAACCGGTGGGGTAGTCGCCCGCACGCGGCCCGGCCTCGGTGCGGCGGTCGGTCAGCTCGGCCACCGTCGGCGCTACCTGCTTCACGAACTTGATCTCCACGCCGACCGGGGTCCAGAGCCGCAGCGCGACGTCCGCGACCTCCTTGCCCATCGCGTTCTCCATCATCTGCGTGAAGTCCGCGGCCAGCCCCGACGGGTCGGCGACGATGTCGGCCGTGCCGAGCAGCGCGGCGGCGATCGCTGTGACCTCTTTCACCTCCCAGTCGGTGCCGACACCGCGGGCGTCACACGTGAACCGGCCCGCGCACGCGTCGAGCGCGGCCCGCAGGTCCTCCGGGGCCTCGTGCTCGTTGCGCCCGTCCGTCAGCAGGATCCCGTGCCGGATCTCCACGTCGGCGGCGCCGAGCAGCCGGTCGGCCAGCCGCAGCCAGGTCCCGATCGCCGTACCGCCGCCCGCGCTGAGCCGGCGCAGGGCCTCCTTCGCCTGGGCCTTGGTCTGCGCATCGGCGACGGCGAGCCGCCCGTTGCCCGGGTATACCTCCTTGGCCACGTGCGTGCCGCCCACCACGGCGAAGGAGGTGCCGTCGCGCAGGGTGTCGATGGCCGCCGCCGGCGCGTCGCGGGCGTTGCGCATCTTGGTCGGCGGGTAGTCCATCGAACCCGAGCAGTCCACCATGATCACCACCGCTGCGCCGGTGGCACCGCCCGGCAGCTGCGAGGGCGTCGCACCCGTCAGGGGAACGCCGCCGGTGGTACCGCCCCCGGTCGACGTGACCGTGATGATGCCGTTGACCTCACGGCCGCCCTCGGGCAGATATTCGTTCTGGTACACCTCGACGGAGAACTGCGGCACGTTCGACTTGGAGAAGTTGGCCATCTGATCGGCTCCTTGAGGCTCCACATGTCAGATGAAGACAGATGTGCGGGCAAAGGCATCGGAGGTGCGGGGCGGACGGAACGGGGGCGGACGGTAGGGGACTCACCCGCTGCTTCAGGCGGATCCTGCCCCTTGCGGTGGTACGGCGAACGGCACCAGGGCCACTGTTACGTTGTCGTGGCCGCCGCCGTCGAGCGCGTGACCCACCAGCACCTGGGCGCCGTGCAGCGGCCTTTCGTACGCGTCCTCGGGCACCGCGGCGGCCATTTCGGCCGCGGACTCCGCGTAGTTCCACAAGCCGTCCGTGCAGACCACGACGAGCCCCGGCCGGTCCGGTTTGAACGACGCGGTGTGCGGCTCCAGTTCGTAGGCGTCCGCGCCGAGCCAGCCCGTGATGGCGTGGGCGCGCTCGTCGGCGTACGCCTCCGCCTCGTTCATCAGGCCGGCCGCGACCATCTGCGCGGCCCAGGAGTCGTCCTCGGTGAGCCGGGCCGGCGCACTGGTGCGGTCCTCGGGCACCCAGTACACGCGGCTGTCGCCGACCCAGCCGACGACCAGCAGACCGCTCGCCATGATCGCGCCGACCAGGGTGCAGGCCGGGGCGTTCTGATGGCGGTGCGGATCCTGCTCCTGGGCCTGGGCGGAGTCCTGCGCGAGCAGGTTGACCGACTCGGCGGCGGCGACGATCGCCTCGTGCATCGCCTGCTGCGGATGCGTGCCGCGCGGCAGCGAGTTCAGCAGCGCCTCGTTGGCGGCGTGCGAGGCGGCGGCCGAGGCCTCGTCGGGCCGGCTGGCCGACGACACCCCGTCGCAGACGATCGCGACGACGGCCGGCGAGCCGTCCGGGAGCGCGGTGGTCGACACGGCGAACGAGTCCTCGTTGCGGTGATGCCGCAGTCCGCGGTCGCTGACGGCGGCGACCGAACCGAGCTCCTGCTCCATGTGATCGCGCTCGCGAGGCTGGGCGTGGCCGCAGTTCTCGCAGTAGCCGTCGTTGTCGACCCGGCCGGCCCGGCAGGCCACACACACCTTGGACCCGGCCGACGGGGCCGGAGCCGGGTCGGGGTCGGGGGAGGTACGCGGGTCGGGCGCGGGCGCCGCTCCCGCGGCCGCCGGAGCGGCCAGCTCGAAGTCGCCCGACGCGTCGGGCCCGTCGAAACGGGTGGCCGACGGGGCGCCGACGGGCGGCGGTGGCGGCGAGCCTTCCCCGCCCGCGGGGGAGCCGGGTACCGGCCCGGGACCGGCAGCCGGCGCAGCCTCCGCGGCCGGGGGGGCCGGGGGGGCCGGGGTGGCCGGGGTGGCGATGGCGACCGTCGGACGGTCCTGCGGAGGCTCGGGCACGGCCGACAGGTCGTACCCGCACGCACCGCAGAACAGGTCCCCCGGCTCCAGCGGTTCCTCGCAGCCGGGACACCTCGACAAGGCCGTCTCCTGGTGATTCTGCGACATGTTCACACCCACGTTCGGGGGCGGAAACGGTTGGCCCGCTCCACCAGTTCGATCCTCTCGTCACCGGGCTCCGCAAGCCGGGCGAGCATCCGGTACGACCTCTCCAGCCCGAAACGCAGGCCGCGCTCGTCCAACTCACTGCCGAGCAGCGTCTTCGGCCCCTGCGCCCCCGCGTACGGGGCCGACTTCGGGTCCGAGGGCCGAGCCGTGGGACTACCGGAGAGTACCCAGTCCAGCGCCGTCCCCAGCACCTCGGTCGACAACTGCTCGCGGCGTACCGCGTCCAGACCCAGCCCGGCCAGCCCCGAGACCTGCGCCGAGGCGGCCATCAGATCGGTGATCAGCGGGTCGTCCGGGGCCCGCTCGCGCAGCCGGGCCCGCACCGCGGCGACGCGGGCCGCCGTGAAGTGGATCGACGCCTCCGGCACCGACTCCAGGGTCCTGACGGCACCGCCCCGGTCCCCGGCCGCGATCTGCACCCGGGCCAGGCCGAACGCCGCGCTCACGAAGCTCGGGTCGGTCATCCACACCAGCCGGTAGTACTCCGCGGCGTTGTCCAGCTGCCCCAGAACCTCCGCGCAGATACCGAGGGCCAGCTTCGGCGCGGGCTCCCCGGGGAACGCGTCGTAGACCGCGTCGAAGGACAGCGCCGCGTTCTCCTTGTCGCCGGACACCAGGGAGGTGAGCCCGCGGTACCAGACCACCCGCCAGTCGTCCGGGTGCTTCGCCTCCAGCGCCGTCAGGGTCTCCGTCGCGCCGCCGAGGTCGTTCATCTCCAGGGCGGCCCGCAGCTCACGCAGCCGGGTCTCCAACGAGGCGGCCGGCACAGCCTGGAGTGCGGCGATCAGTTCGGCGGGTGCCGACGCCATCACCCCGGCGAGGAACCCCGCGTTGGGGTCGCTCGCGTCGACCCGGGGGACGGGCAGCGCCAGCGAGGTCCCGCGCACATCGAGCCCGGCCAGCCGTGGTCCGATCGCGCTGTACGGCCCCGGCACGGCGCCGGGGCTCTCGACCGAGACCCGGGGGGCCGGAATGGCCGCCTGGGTCTGCGCGTACGGCGCCGGGATGCCGTTCCCCCCGGAGCCCGGGGCTCCGCCGCGGACATGCGTCGTGGTGGAGGGCAGCGGTCCGGCCCCCGCGGCGAACCCGGCGGGCGGGCCGGCGGGCAGGGCGCCCGGGACACCGCCGGGCGGCGCCACCGCGGCCGGCGGGGACGCGGGCGGTGCCACCGGCACCCCGCCGCCCCTGCGCCGTCCGAAGAGCCCGGCCCGGCCGGGCTCCGGCGACCTGGCACCCAGCCGCGAGACATCACCGGTACGGATGGTGAAGAGCTCCGTGTCGGTGACCCGCAACTCCGCACCGAACAGCGTCGACAGCGCCGGGCGCGGACGCCCCGTCTGCAGCGACACCACCTCGCGCAGCACGCCCGTCAGCTGCTCCGCCATCTCCACGGCGGAGGCGAACCGCCGTGCCGGATCGGGATCGGTCGCGCGCACCAGCAGCCGGTAGAACGACTCGTAGGTCCGGAACACCTCGATGTTGTCCGGGTCCGGCAGCGAGTCCACGAAGACGTTCGTGTACCCCTGGAAGTCGAAGGTGAGCACCGCCAGCGTCCGCGCGACCGTGTACAGGTCGGAGGCCACCGAAGGGCCGGCCTCCGCGACCTCCGGCGCCTGGTACCCCACCGTGCCGTAGATGGCCGACTCGTCGTCGTCCATCCTGCGCACCGCGCCCATGTCGATCAGCTTCAGCTGGTCCTCGGTCTGGATCGCGTTGTCGACCTTGAAGTCGCAGTACAGCAGGTTGCGGCTGTGCAGATGGCCCAGCGCCTCCAGCGCCTCGATGCCGAACGCGCACGCCTGCTCGACCGGCAGCGGATCCCGCTTCCCGGCAGGGGTGCGGCGCTCGTTGGCGATCTCCTTGAGCGCCTTGCCGCCCACGTACTCCATGACGATGTAGCCGTCGAGCGAACCGGTCCGCTGGTCGAGGTGCTCGACGAAGTTGTAGATCCGGACGATGTTGGAGTGCTCGATCTCGGCGAGGAACCGGCGCTCCGAGATGGCCGCGGCCATGGCGTCCTGGTCACCCGTGTCGAGCAGGCCCTTGAGCACCACCCAGCGGTCGGACACCGCACGGTCCACGGCGAGGTAGACCCAGCCGAGCCCGCCGTGCGCCAGACACCCCGCGACCTCGTACTGGCCGTGGACGATGTCGCCCTCCTGGAGCTTGGGCACGAAGGAGTACGGGTGGCCGCACTTGGTGCAGAACCCCTCCGTACGCCCCGGCCGCTCGCCCCGGGCCCGGCCCACCGGCGCCCCGCAGTCCGAACGCGAGCAGAACCGCTTGCGCTCCGGCACCTCCGGGTTGTCCATCACGGCGGTGCGCGGATCGGGACGCGGCACGTCCGGTACGAGCACCAGCCCGGCGCCCAGCCGGTTGCGGCCCGAGGAGCCCGTCGACTTGGCCGAGGAACGCACCGAGACCGAACGCGACGTGGCGCTCCCGGACAACGCGCGAGAGAGCCGACCCGACACCGACCGCCGCGACGTCGACGAACGCGACGAAGACCGTGAGGAGGCCCTCGACGACGCCTGCGAACTGCTGCGGGCCGAGGAGCTGTTGCTGCCCCTGCTGCCCCGGCCGCCGCCCGCGATACCGGTGGGCGGCGAACTCACCATGCCATTCGGTGACACGACCGGAGCCAGACCGCAGGTGTCGCAGTACAGCTCACCGCCGCCCATGTCCTCGTAACTGCCCTCGCACGCGGGGCGCTGGCACTGCGTACTCATGGTCATTCCCCCTGTTCGCCCCGGAGCCGCGGCGGCCACGACGCTCCGTCACTACCCGTCCCGCACACCAGGTGACCCAAGGCCCCCGAACGTCTCACGGTCGCCCCCTCCGGTCCTCGGGGCCCAACGGCCCGCGCCCGGCCAGCATGTCCAGCGCCGCGTCCTGATAGCGCTGCACCGCCAGCGCGGCGACCCGCAGATCGCACGGGGCGCTCCACAGCATCCGGCGCGCCGCGTCGTACCGCTCGATGAGGACCGGGTCCTCCGCCAGGCCGTGCCGGGCGACCTTCGCCTTGTACGCGTCGAGCCGGCCCCGCAGTTCCGCCCGGACGGCCAGCGGCGCCGTGACCGCCGTCAGCTGCTCCCGGGCCCTCAGCAACTCCTCGCCGGCCTGCTGCTCCAGGGACTCCAACAACGGTGAGAGCCGGTGCCACTGGGCATGCCTGCGGTACTCCGACGCGGCGGCCAGCCGCTCCTGGAGCGCCGTCGGCGGCCCGTTGACCGCGGGCACCTCGGACGCGGCGATCTTCGCCAGCACCTCACCGCGCGCCGCCCTGGCCTCGGTCAGGGTGCGGTCCGCCCGGGACAGGACATCGCGCAGCTGGACCAGACGCTGCTCGGCGTCCTGCCGGACCGCGAGCACCGCCTCGACCTCCCGCCGCACGTCGTCCAGCGCCCGTGCCGCCCGGTCGTAGCGCGTCGTGTCCGGGCGGCCGCCGCCCGGTGCCGAACTGCCGGGCCCCGGCAGCCAGAACGCCAGCGGGTCCGAGATCACCTGCACCCGCAGCGTGGTCAGCTCCTGCACGATCGACTCCAGGTCATCGCCCGCCGGGTGCTCCCCGGGCCGGACGCCGACCGAGTGCGCCAGCGAGTGGGTGCGGCGCAGCTCGGCGGCGAGCAGATCTATCCGGGCGGGCATCGCCGACCACACGGAGTCGGAGGCGACGACCATGTCGAGCGAGCGCGCGTACAGCTCGTTCATCCGGTGGACCAGTTCCTCCAGCGTGAAGCGCTCGGAGAGCCGGGCCGGGCCGGTGATCGACGGATCGTGACCGGCGGCGGCGTGCGCGACCGTGATCCCCTCGCCGCGCAGCAGCTCGGTGAGCGCCACCAGGTCCTCGCGGTTGGGCTGACGGCGCCGGGCCCGCACCTCGCGTGCCCGGTTCAGCGCTCCCGCGTACGCGTCGAAGTAGGTCCACAACAGCGTGATCGACTGCTCGGTGGAGCTCCAGCGCTCCTTGGTGACACCGGTGAGGTCGGCGCCCTCCAGCAGCCGGCGCCCGGCGTGGTCCTGCAGGGCGAGGAGCGAGGTCTCGATCGCCTCGTGCTCCGCACCGAGCCGGGCCAGCGCGCGGTCGGCCTCGTCCCGGTCCATGACCGGGCCCGGAGGCCGGGCCGCGTAGCTGGGGAAGGGGCCCGCGACGCCCATCGATCACCTCTCCGCTCTTCCTGCCGGGCGGGGCCCGGCAGGATCAGTGCTGTCGACCGCCGGCCGGTCATCAGTTGCTCACCGGCCGGGAACCAGGTTCTAGTTCCGGTACTTGGGCGCCGGCGGCGCCGTTATCCCGGGCAGACCCTTCTTCAGCCATTTCCGGTACGACTGCATCCACAGACTGTCCGCGCCACCGGCGCGGTAGTCGACCAGCACCTTGTTGACCCGGGACACCAGGTCGTCGGCACCCTTCTTCGTGGCCACTCCGTAGAACTCGGTGGTGAAGGGGTCTCCCTTGAGCTCCACGGCCGGGTCCTGGGCGGCCTGGCCGGCCGCCAGCGCGTTGTCCGTGACGACCGCGTCGACCTCGCCCATCTGGAGCCGCACCAGGCAGTCCAGCTGGTTGGGGACGGTCAGCTTGTCCTCGTCGGCCGCGCTGCCGTCGTGGTCGTCCTTGAACACGGAGCCGAACGACTCCTTCTCCAGCGCCTCGTACGCGGTGGAGCCCTCGGCGGTGCAGACCCGCTTGCCGGCCAGCGAGGAGTTGAAACCGGTGATCGCGGTGTCCTCCTTCGACGCGAGGACCTGCTGACCGGCCTGGAAGTAGGCCGTGGAGAACGACACCTGGTCCAGCCGGGAGCAGTTGATCGTCATCGTCCGGACGACGACGTCCACCTTGTCGTTCTCCAGCGCGGCGATGCGCTGGTTGGTGGGGATCGCCCGGAAGATCACCTTGTCCGGGCTGCCGAGGATGTCGTTGGCGATGGCCCGCACCAGGTCGATGTCGAAGCCTTCGAGATTCCCGGACTCCGGGTTGCGGAACCCCCACTGGAAGCTGTTCTGGTCGACGCCGGCGATCAGCTTGCCGCGCTCCTTGATCCGCTTGATCGCGCCGCTCTCGGCCAGGCCGGGCAGCAGGCTGGCCTCCGGGTCCTTGCAGTCGTCGGCCCGCGCCTGAACGGCATGGGCCGTCCCGGGTCCGGCCCCCTCCGCGTCGAAGGCGGACTCGCCGCTGCGGGAGAGCGGCAGCAAGGTCAGCGATGCCGTCACCGCACAGGCCGCGGCCATGGCGGTCACCCCGCCCCAGCCGCGCAGCCGGCCCCTGCGGGCCGTCCCCGGGCCCGTCCTCGGGTCCTTCGCTGTCATCGCTCCCCCTGTCACCGGAACTCCGAGAGCCTGCGGTTGACCCCGACGATCGCCGCCACCGCGCCCAGCACGGCGAGGACCGCGGCCCCGATCGGCAGCCCGCCCAGGGCGCCGCGCCCGTCCTCGGCAGCCTGGGTGAATTCGCTCTGCTCGTGGGCGAGCGCCTTGCGCAGCGCTTCGTCCACCCGGCTGAAGGACTCACCCGTCGAGTTCTCCGAACCGATGATCTGCTCCAGCGCCAGGTCGTAGTCGCCGCCGTCGTCGGTCTTGCGGGCGGTCCGGTGGCGGCCCTGCCACTCGGTGACAGCCTTGATGGCGTCCGCCACGGGCTTGCCGCCCTCGGTGTCGTCGGTGTCATCGGCGAGCTTCGCGGCCTTGCTCAGCTCTTCGCCGAGTGCCTTCATGCCCGTGCCGTAGTCGGTCTCGTACTTGTCGCTCTTGCCGTCAGCGGTGAGCACCGCACCGCGGGCGACCACCGTGAGGTTCTCGCTGGAGCGCGCCTTCAGCGAGTCGATCCGCGCCCGGTTGAGCACGTCCAGGGACTGCTGCCCGTGCGTGTTGGCCTCGGCCAGATCGGACCTGGCCACCGTGTGCCCCACCGCCAGCCACAGCAGCACGACGGTCGCCGCCGCGGTGGCCGCGAGCAGGCCGTGGTTGAACACCCGGTTGGTCCTGCGGTAGTTGCGCCGCTGCGCCCAGAACAGCACGGCCAGGGCGATGACGCCGACGCCGAGCGAGAGGAAGGGCCACGTCCGTGCGGACCGGTAGTCCTGGTCCAGCCGGTCCGTCTCCGCCGTGTACAGCCGCTCGGCGGCCGGCAGCAGCTCGTTCGCCATCTTCTGGTTCGCGTAGCGGAGGTAGGCGCCGCCGAGCGGCAGCCCCTGCCGGTTGTTGGCGCGGGCGCGCTCGATCAGCCCGGTGTAGCGCGGGAGTTCCTCGTTGAGCGTGGTGATCTCGTGGCCGGACTTCGTCGACGCGTCCGTGTTGGCCGCGGCTTCCACCAGCAGGCGGGAGGCGTCGTCGATGTCCTTCACGTACTGATCGTGCACCGGGCGGGGTTCCTGCGGTCCGGCCAGGAAGCCGCTCGCGGCCGCCGCGTCGGCATCGGCCAGTGAGCGGTAGATGTTCGCCGCGGTCGCGCTGAGCGGCTGGCTGTGCTCCACCACGTCGTTCGCCGCCGCCGCGCGGTCGTTGATCTCGAACGCCGTCACGGCCCCGAACGCGACGACGAGCAGGGCCAGCACGGCCCCGATGATCTGGAGCCGGCCAGGCTCGGTGGTCGCCGCGGCACGCAGCCGCTCCGCCACGACCGCCCGGGCGCTGTGCGGCGCCGGCGCGGGTACGGACGCGGGCGCAGGCTGCTGCTCCGGCGCGTGCTGCGGCGCCGGGCGTACATTCGGCGGGTATGTCACTTGACCTCCCCCTCGGTCACTGACGGTGGCCCGCCCCCCGGCCGATCGGGGGACTGGTACCCGGCCAGAAGTATGGCCGCAGGGACCGGCGTCCACATGGCGAACGCCCGGATCCTGCACCGGTCCATGAAGCAGCCACCTGTGATCAGCTGCAGTCACACAGCATTCGATCAAGGCCGACGCCGTCGATCAAGACGAACGGCGCAATCCCCCGAAGCGAATCGATCTCCCCACTCATGAACACGTCCGGGGCAACTGATCGGTTCCCGTACGCAGAAGGCGTCCCACAACCCGAAGGTTACGGGACGCCTCCGACACCCGCCGGAGCGGCCGACAGCCGTTGGTCAGACGTACTGCGACCGAAGCCGGGCGTGCACCTCCGGCACCGCGCCCGTGCGGTCCAGACCCAGCAGCCCGGCACCCAGCACCGGGGACTCCTTCATCACCCGCACCACCGCCTTGGGGGCGCGCACGGCGAGGAGTCCGGCGATGCGGTCGTCCAACTGCTGGTGGCGGGCGGCCAGAACGCTGCCGCCCAGTACCACCGGGGCCTCCTCCCCGAGCAGCCCCAGGCGGGACAGCGCGACCGAGGACAGCGCCACGACCTCATCGGCCAGCCGGTCCACGAGCCCGCGTGCCACCGCGTCACCGGCCGCGGCGGTCGCGAACAGCACCGGCGACAGCTCATGGCGCCGCCCGGACTCGATCCGGCCCAGATGCAGCGCCTCTATCAGCGCGTACATCGAGTCGAGCCCGAAGTGCGCGGGCAGCGCACGGGCCAGCTCGGTCGGCTCACCGCGGCCGTCCTCGGCGCGCGAGGCGAACCACATCGCCTCCTCGGAGAGCCCCGAACCGCCGCCCCAGTCACCGGATATCCGGCCGATCGCGGGGAAGCGCGCGGTCCGCCCGTCCGGCACCATGCCGACACAGTTGATCCCCGCACCGCACACGACGGCCACCCCGCGCGGCTCGTCCGCCCCGGCCCGCAGGATCGCGAAGGTGTCGTTGCGCACCTCCACCGTGCGGCCCCAGCCACGGGCCCGCAGGGCTGCGGTCAACTGCTCCTCCTCGACCGGCAGATCGGCGTTGGCGAGACAGGCGGACACATGGGCGACGGACCGGGCGTCCGCACCGGCCGATTCCAGCACCTGCTCCACCGCCGCGCCGAGCACGTCCACGGCCGTACCGACACCGACCACCGGCGGCTGGAAGCCGCCGCCGCGGGCCGTGGACAGCAGGGTGCCGTCCTCACCGATGAGTGCCACATCGGTCTTGCTGTTCCCCGCGTCGATCGCGAGGACCGAACCGTTCACGCCCACGCGAGGTGCTCCCGGTTGTGCGCGACCAGCTTGTCGGTGAGCGCCTCGGCGTACTCGAACTGGCCGATCAGGGGGTGCGCGAGCAGCGCCTTGAACACCCGGTCGCGGCCACCGCGCAGGGCGGCCTCCAGCGCCAGGTCCTCGTACGCCGTCACGTTGGCGATCAGTCCGGCGTACAGCGGGTCCAGCGCCGGCACGGCGAGCGGCGTCGCGCCCGACGCGCCGACCTTCGCCTGCACCTCGATCACCGCGTCGTCCGGCAGGAAGGGCAGCGTCCCCTTGTTGTACGTGTTGACGACCTGGTGCGTGGAGCCGCTGCCGCCGAGCAGCGAGGCCGCCAGGTCCACGGCCGCCTCCGAGTAGAAGGCGCCGCCCCGCTTGGCGAGCAGCGCGGGCTTCTCGTCGAGCGCAGGGTCCCCGTACATGGCGAGGAGTTCCTTCTCCATCAGGGCGACCTCGGCCGCCCGCGAGGGCTTGGTGCCGAGCTCCCGCACGACCTCGTCGTGCGCGTAGAAGTAGCGCAGGTAGTACGAGGGGACCACACCGAGCCGGTCCACGATCGCCCGCGGCATGTGCAGGTCGTCCGCGATCGCGTCGCCGTGCTCGGCGATGAGCCGCGGCAGCACGTTCTCGCCCTCCGGGCCGCCGAGACGCACCCCGAGCTCCCAGCTCAGATGGTTCAGCCCGACATGGTCGAGGTGCACCTCGCCGGGGGTCACGTCGAGCAGAGCTGCGAACTTGCGCTGGAAGCCGATCGCCACGTTGCACAGGCCGACGGCCTTGTGCCCGGCCTGGAGCAGCGCCCGGGTGACGATGCCCACCGGGTTGGTGAAGTCGATGATCCACGCGTTCGGGTTGGTGCGCCGGACGCGCTCGGCGATGTCCAGGACGACCGGGACGGTGCGCAGGGCCTTGGCGAGGCCGCCGGCCCCGGTGGTCTCCTGACCGACGCAGCCGCACTCCAGCGGCCACGTCTCGTCCTGGTTGCGGGCGGCCTGGCCGCCCACGCGCAGCTGGAGCAGGACCGCGTCGGCGTCGGCGACGCCCGCGTCGATGTCCGAGGTGGTGACGATCCTCCCCGGGTGGCCCTGTTTGGCGAAGATCCGCCGGGCGAGGCCACCGACGAGTTCGAGCCGGTCGGCCGCCGGGTCGACGAGCACGAGCTCCTCGACCGGCAGGGTGTCCCGCAGCCGTGCGAAGCCGTCGATCAGTTCAGGTGTGTAGGTGGACCCGCCACCCACTACTGCGAGCTTCATGAATCAGCCCTTTACTCCGGTCAGTGTGACGCCCTCGACAAATGCCTTCTGTGCGAAGAAGAAGACGACGATCACAGGGGCCATGACCAGAACGGTCGCGGCCATGGTCAGGTTCCAGTCGGTGTGGTGTGCGCCCTTGAAGGACTCCAGTCCGTAACTCAGCGTCCAGGCCGCCGGGTTCTCGGAGGCGTAGATCTGCGGGCCGAAGTAGTCGTTCCAGGCGTAGAAGAACTGGAAGAGGGCGACGGCGGCGATGCCCGGCTTGGCCATCGGGATCACGACGCGCAGCAGGGTGCGGAACTCGCCGCAGCCGTCGACCTTCGCCGCGTCCAGGTACTCGTTCGGGATGGTCAGCAGGAACTGCCGCAGCAGGAAGATGGAGAACGCGTCGCCGAACGCCATCGGGATGATCAGCGGCCAGAGCGTGCCGGACATGTCCAGCTGCTTGGCCCAGAACAGGTACATGGGGATGACGACGACCTGCGGCGGCAGCATCATCATCGAGATGACGAGCATCAGCGACAGATGCCGGCCGCGGAAGCGGAACTTGGCGAGCGCGTACGCCACGGGCAGCGAGGACACGACCGTGAGGACGGTGCCCAGGCCCGCGTACAGCAGGGTGTTCTTCCACCAGGTCAGAAAGCCCGGAGTGTTGAACACCTCCTTGTAGTTGCTCCACTCGAAGGGGTGCGGCCACAGGTCACGGGTCAGTGCCTGCTGGTCGCTCATCAGCGAGGTGAGGAAGAGGAAGACGAACGGCAGCACGAAGAAGAGTGCGGCCGCGACGCCGAGCGAGTGCACGGCGATCCAGTGCAGCAGCGACTTGCGGCGTGCGACCCGCTCGGCCGGGGTGACGGGGTCACTGACCGGGCCGGCGGCCTTCGGGGTGTCGAGAACCTGCGCCACGTCACTCACCTGCCTGGATCAGTCCGCTGCGGCGCCGCATCAGCAGTGCGGTGAACGCCATGGCGAGGACGAAGAGAACGAGCGCGACCACACAGGCGGAGCCGTAGTCGAAGCGCTGGAAACCGAGGTTGTAGACCAGCTGCGGAAGCGTCAGTGTCGACTTGTCGGGATAACCCGGCTCGAACTGCTGCCCGGAACCGCCCATGACACCCGAGGCGACCTTCCCGGCCACGAGTGGCTGGGTGTAGTACTGCATCGTCTGGATGATGCCGGTGACCACGGCGAACATGATGATCGGCGAGATGTTCGGCAGCGTGACAAAGCGGAACCGCTGGTACGGGTTCGCCCCGTCCAGTTCCGCCGCCTCGTACTGCTCCTTCGGTACGTCGAGGAGTGCGGCCATGAAGATCACCATCAGGTCGCCCACCCCCCACACCGCGAGGGCCGTCAGCGCCGGCTTGGACCACGTGGCGTCGGTGAACCAGCCGGGGGTCCCCATCCCGAGGTCGCCGAGGATCGAGTTGACCGGCCCCGTACCGGGGTTGAGCAGGAAGACGAAGCCCAGCGTGGCGGCGACCGGCGGCGCCAGGTACGGCAGGTAGAAGAGCGTCCGGAAGACCCCGGCGCCCGTCTTGATCTTGGTGATCAGCATGCCGACGCCGAGTCCGAAGACCACCCGGCAGCTGACCATGACCAGGACCAGCCAGAGCGTGTTGCGCAGGGCGGGCCAGAACAGCGGGTAGTCGTTGAAGACGAACGACCAGTTCTTCAGCCCGCTGAACTCCGGGGCCGAGAAACCGTCGTAGCTGGTGAAGGAGAAGTAGAGCGTGGAGATCAGCGGGTAGGCGAAGAAGACGCAGAACCCGATCAGCCACGGCGACATGAAGGCCGCCGTCCGAAGCGCCGAGCGGCGGCGCTTCGAACGGAGTGTGTACGTGCTCATCGCGTCGGCTCTACTTCGCCTGTGCGATCGCCGCGTCGATTTCCTTCGCGGTCTTCTCCAGGCCCGCCTTGACGTCCTTCTGGTTGCCCTTCTCGATATCGAAGCCGAGGTTCTGCAGGGACACCAGGTACGCGCCGCCGTTCACCGAGGGCGGGGTGGTGGTGGACTTCGGATTCGCCGCGATGTCCAGGAAGGTCTTGAAGCGCGGGTCGTACTTCAGCTTCGGCGACTTGAGCGCGGCGAGCGTGGAGGGCACGTTGTGGATGGCGTTGGCGAAGTTCACCACCGCGTCGGTGTCGGTCGTCATGTACTTCACCAGCTCCCAGGCGGCGTTCTGCTTGCTGGAGGTGGCGGCGATCCCGGCGATGGTGCCGGTCAGATAGCCCTTGCCGTAGGTGTCGGCCTCGTCGTCGGCGACGGGCATCGGGGCCACGCCGATCTCGAACTTCGGCTTGGTGTCCTCCGCCATGCCGAGCCGCCACTCGCCGTCCAGCTGCATGGCCACCTGGCCGGTGTGGAACGGGTGCTTGGCGCCCCACTCGTCACCGAAGCCGGTGCGGAACTTCTCCAGCTTCTGGTAGCCGCCGAGCGAGTCGACCAGCTTCTTCTGGTTGGTGAGCATCGTGGCGAACGCCGGGTCCTTGGCGATGTTCGACTTGCCGTCCGCGTCGAAGTACGTCGGGTTCCAGCCACCGAGGTAGTGCTCGGTCGTCGACTCGTAACCGTGGTAGTTCGGCATGAAGCCGAGCTGCTCGTACGAGTCACCCTTGGTCTTCGTCAGCGTCTTCGCGTCGGCGGCGAACTCGGACCAGGTCTTCGGCGGACCGGCGATCCCGGCCGCCTCGAACGCGTCCTTGTTGTAGTAGAGCCCGTACGCGTCACCCAGCAGCGGCACCGTGCAGCGCACGCCCTCGAACTGCGTGTACTCGTTCATCGCCTTCGGGAAGGTCGCGTCCGCGTCGATCCCGTCCTTCTTCAGGAACGGGTTGAGGTCGACGAAGGCCTTCGACGAACAGAACTTGCCGACGTTGTTCGTGGTGAACGACGAGACGACGTCCGGTGCCTTCGAACCACCCGCGCGCAGCGCCTGGTTGATCTTGTCGTCGGTCATGTTGCCGACGACCTTCACATGGATGTTGGGGTGCGCCTTCTCGAAGGCGTCGACCGTGGCCTGAATCCCCTTGACCTCGTTCGGGGCACTCCAGCCGTGCCAGAAGTTGATGGTCGTCTCCTTGGACGCGTCATCACTGGCACCGGAGCTGCTCTGCCCGGTACAGGCGGAGGCGAACAGGGCTATCGCGGCGGTCGCGGCGAGCGCGACGGCCGGCTTCCGGCGGTTTCCGGACATGGTGGTGTCTCCCGATGAAGGGTTGGGACGGGGAAGGGGAGGTGCGGGCAAGCAGGGGGAGGTGTGGTTCAGCGCGAGGTGTCGAACACTTCGTCGCGGGTGGTCGCGAGCGCGCTCTCCAGCGCGCCGCGCAGGACGGGCCGGTGGGTCACCTGGCCGGTGATCAGCCGGGGCCGGGATGCCGCCAGTTCGGCGAGCTCGGCCGCCACCCGGGCGCGCAGCGGTTCTCCGCCGCGCGCGATCAGCTCACCGGACAGCACGACGACCTCGGGGTCCAGGACGGCGACCATGGAGGCGAGACCGGTCGCCAGACCGGTGGCGAAAAGATCGAGCAGCCGGCCGTACGGCCCGCCCTCGCCCCGCTCCACGGCCGCGGCCGCCCGGCCCACCAGCTCGGCCGCGACCTCGTGGTGGGTGCCCGGGCCGCGCACCGCCTCGTCGTCGATGCCGAGCTCACGGGCCAGCCTGGCGAGCACCTGGGCGCCCGCCAGCTCCTGGAAGCCGCCCGCGTTCGCCTTGGTGACCTGGCGGACCAGTGGGGCACCGGGCACCGGCAGGAAGCCGACCTCACCGGCGCCACCGGTGAAGCCGCGGTGGAGGCGGCCGTTGATGACGAGGGCGGCGCCCAGCCCCTCCTCGTTCCACAGCAGCACGAAGTCCTCGTGCCCCCGCGCCGCGCCGAGCCGCTGTTCGGCCACCGCGACGAGGTTCACGTCGTTCTCGTACTCCACCGGCATCGGCAGGAAGGCCGCCAGCTCGTCCAGCAGGGTGGGGGAGTGCCAGCCGGGCAGGTGCGAGGCGTAGCGCAGCCGGCCCGTGCCCGGGTCGAACGCGCCCGGTGTGCCGATGACGACCCGGTGCACGTCGGACCGGGTCAGCCCGGCCTCCTTGACGGCCCCGTCCAGCGCGTCCGCCACCTGCCGCACCACGCTGTCGGCGCGCCGACCCGGGGTCCGCAGCTCGAACTCGCCCACCGTCTCGCCCGTCACATCGGCGACGGCGGCGACGATCCGCTGGGCGTTCACGTCGAGCCCCGCGACATGGGCGGCCGACGCGTTGACGGCGTACAGCTGCGCGTTGGGTCCGGGGCGCCCGGCCGCGGTCCCGGTCGCGACGACCAGTCCGGCCGCTTCCAGCCGGGCCAGCAACTGGGAGGCGGTGGGCTTGGAGAGCCCGGTCAGCTTCCCGATCCGGGTCCGCGACAGGGGCCCGTGCTCCAGCAGCAGATCGAGGGCGGCACGGTCGTTCATGGCGCGCAGAACGCGGGGTGTACCCGGTGTGGTTCCGGCCATGGCCACTGCACCTGCCCTCTGTTAGGAAAGTTTCCTATTCGGTGAGAGGACCGTAGGGCGCACGCCACCGGGGCGTCAATGGTCCGCACCGCGGTGGAAGCCAAAGCGTTACCTGCACGGGGGCGGTGAGGCCCGGGCCGGGGCGGTGTCGCGGAAGCATGGGTACCCAACGCCGCTCATGACGAACCGAGTTGACCCGGAACGCGCATCAGGGGCACCCCGCAGACCTCGCGGGGTGCCCCTCGGCTGTGCGGCGGGCGTACGGCCGCGCCCTACTTCGTGATGCTCGGCGCGGACGGAGGTATCGGCGTTGCCGCCAGGGACTGGGGCGAGGTGGCCGAGGCGTAGGCCGAGGGGGCGGCCATCGCGGCCGTCGGGTCGGCGGCCGAGGGCTCGTCCGGCTGCGCCGGGATGCCGCCGACCATGCGGATGCCCGCCTCGTCGAAGGCGCGCTTGACGCGCCAGCGCAGCTCGCGCTCCACGCCCAGCGCCTTGCCCGGCATCGTCTTGGCGGTCACCCGGACCGTCATCGAGTCCAGCAGCACGCTGTCCAGCCCCAGGATCTCGACCGGGCCCCACAGGCGCTCGGTCCACGGGTCGTCCTTGGCCATCAGCTGGGCGGCCTCGGTGATCACCGTACGGACGTGGTCGAGGTCCTCCGTGGGGCGTACCTGTACGTCGACGCCGGCGGTGGACCAGCCCTGGCTGAGGTTGCCGATCCGCTTCACCTCGCCGTTGCGGACGTACCAGATCTCGCCGTTGTCACCGCGCAGCTTGGTGACCCGCAGACCGACCTCGATGACCTCGCCGGAGGCGACGCCCGCGTCGATCGTGTCGCCGACGCCGTACTGGTCCTCGAGGATCATGAAGACACCGGACAGGAAGTCGGTGACCAGGTTGCGCGCACCGAAGCCGAGCGCCACCCCGGCGACCCCCGCGGAGGCCAGCAGCGGGGCCAGATTGATCTCGAACGCGCCCAGGATCATCAGGGCGGCCGTGCCGAGGATCAGGAACGAGGCCACCGAACGGAGTACGGAACCGATCGCCTCCGAGCGCTGTCGGCGCCGCTCCGCGTTGACCAGCAGACCGCCGAGCGCGGTGCCCTCCACCGCCTGGGCGCTGCGGTTCATGCGCTCGATGAGCTTGGTCAGCGTGCGGCGGACGGCGATGCGCAACGCGATCGCGATGGCGGCGATGAGCACGATCCGCAGACCGGTGTTCAGCCAGGTGGACCAGTTCTCCTCGACCCAGCTCGCGGCGTTGCCTGCCTGCTTCGCGGCTTCGTCCAGCGAGCCACCGGGCTCGGGTGACGGGGCAGCGGCCAACAGGGCGGACAGGGGCACGGCGAAACCTCCAGTTGGGCGAGCGCTGAACAACCACACTAACGGGGCATCCGGAATGCTCCGTTGCCGTGATCGAGGGGAGAGACGCGTCTCACCCGGGGATATGGAAGAGGTAAGAAGGGTCCGGCCTGTGGCCGATCGCACACCGGGCACGGCCGAAGCGGGCAGGCCCCCGAAGCGCCTGTTCCGGCGCGTCCCGTCGTACGGGCGCCACGGCCCCGGAGGAAAATCCTTCCGGCCCGTTACCCGCACGTGGTGGCGCTTCGACCAGGCAGGAGGGGAGACTGAGACCGGATCGTCCCGGCGCGAGCCACGCGCCGCCGGCGTACAAGGAGGCGTCCACGTGCCGCATGTCCTGGTTCTCAACGCGTCGTACGAGCCGCTCGGCGTCGTACCGCTCCGCCGCGCGCTCGTCCTCGTCCTCGAGAACAAGGCCATCTGCCTCGAGGAGTCCGGCGCCTTCATGCACAGTGCCACCCGTGCCGTCCCGGCACCCAGCGTCGTCCGTCTGAAGCGGTTCGTGCGCGTCCCCTACCGGGGGCCCGTCCCGCTGACCCGCCGGGCGCTCTTCGCCAGGGACGGCGGGCGCTGCATGTACTGCGGCGCCGCCGCGACCAGCGTCGACCACGTCATTCCGCGCAGCCGCGGCGGGCAGCACGCCTGGGACAACGTGGTGGCGGCCTGCCGCCGCTGCAACCACGTCAAGGCCGACCGCCATCTGCCCGAGCTCGGCTGGCGGCTGAACCAGCAGCCCGCCCCGCCGACCGGACTGGCCTGGCGGATCATCGGCACGGGACACCGTGACCCGCGCTGGCTGCCTTATTTGCAACCGTTCGGCGCGGACGACGCGATGGCCCGGATCGACGGCATCTCAGCCTGACGATCCGGGCTTCCGTGTCTGCGGGCGCGCAGCGCGTCAGGCGAACCGCAGCTCCGCCGGGTGAGCCATGCGGCGCAGCAGCGGCAGCGACGTCGCGGCGGCCAGCAGACAGGCGGCGTACACCGTCACGGGTACGAGCAGCGGCAGCATCGAGGGAACCGTGCCGGGCGCGGTGGCGGCGGAGTACGCGAGGTGCACCGCCATGCCGCCGATGGTGGCGAGCAGGATCGCGGGGGCCAGCGGGAGCGCGGTCTCCAGCAGCGTGGCTCTGGCCAGCACCGTGTGCGGCACCCCGGCCGCGGTCTGGGCGGCGAGGGCGCGGCGCCGGGTGGCCAGGGACTCCGCCGTTCCTACGGCAAGAGCGAAGAGGGCGATGACGAGGGCCACCAGGACCGCTGCCCCGGCGAGGTCGAGCCCGGTGGTGTAGAAGCCGAGGTCCTCCGGCAGGCGGCCGTCCCGCTCGTGGAGGTCGGCCAGCATCGCTTCCCGTACGCCCACGATGCCGATCCCGACGACGGTCACCAGGAGCAGCACGGCATGGGTGCGCGCGGCGGCCCACGGGTCGTCCCTGAGCCGGCTCGCGGCGATCAGGACGGCCGGGCTCTTGGCACTCGCCGTCAGCCGCCGACCGATCTGGGCGGCCGACGCACCGGCCGCCCAGACGGCGCCCGCGCCGGTGAGGAACACCACGACGAACATCAGCATCGGGAACGACACCGCGGCCGGGCTGCTGTCGCGCGCGACGAGGGCATTCGCCCCGGCGGCGATCGGCAGGGTCACGAGGAACAGGATCAGCAGCGTCCGGGGCGCGCGCTCCGGACGCACCCGGCGTACCTCACCGAGCGGCGACGCGACCACCCGGCGCAGGGCGAACACGCTCACCAGCGCGCCGATCACCGGCACGCCGAGCGTGACCACGACGAAGGCCACCCAGGCCGCCGCGGGCGGTGTGTGTCCATGGACGGCGAGAGCCACGGCGAAGGCGGCGAGTCCGCCGGCCGACCCCGCCAGGCAGACCGGCGCGGACTCCAGCGCGCTGATCCGCCGCACCTGCGCGGGTGACGCCCCTGCGAGCCGCAGTCCGGCCATCCGCCGGTCACGGTGCACGGCACCGATCCGGGCGCACTGGCCGAGGAGGCCGAGCACGGGGACGAGCAGGAGCAGCAGGGCGACGACCACACCGCCGCGCTCGCCCGGCTGGTTCAGCAAACCGTGTCCGAACGGGATCGAGACCTGCCCCCGGACGGCGGCGACCGTGATCGCGGCGAGCGCGAGGACCGTGGCGAGCAGGGCGCCCACGGCGGTGAGCGCGATCCGCCACCACTCGCGGCGGTCCGAGCCGTGGACCAGGCTCCAGGCGATGCGTGCGTCAGCCCTCATGGTGGGCGGCCTCCTGGGCGTTCTCCTGGACGACGAAGGGTGTGGCACCGGAGTGCACGGCCCCGTCCCGCAGCCACACCTCCCGGTCCGCGTACGCGGCGATCTGGGCGTCGTGTGTGATGAGCAGTACCGCGGTACCGGATTCACGGGCGGCGTGCACCAGCGCGGTCATCACCTGCTCCCCGGCGAGCGAGTCCAGGGCCCCGGTCGGCTCGTCCGCGAAGACCGCCTTCGGGGCCGTGACCATGGCCCGTGCCAGCGCCACCCGCTGGCTCTGGCCGCCACTGAGCTCCCCGGGCCGCAGTGCGGCCTGTCCGCGCACGCCGAAGCGTTCCAGCCACTCGTCCGCCCGGTCCTGTGCCGCGGCGCGGGTGGTCCCCGCGAGCATCAGCGGCAGGATCACGTTGTCGAGCGCGGTGAGCTCGGGGATCAGCTGTCCGAACTGGAAGACCACACCGAACTCGGTGCGCCGCAGCTCGCTGAGGCGGTTCTCCGAGGACTGGTCCAGCCGCTCCCGGCCGTACGAGACCTCGCCCTCGTCGGGGCGGACGATGCCGGCCAGGCAGTGCAGAAGTGTCGACTTCCCGCTGCCGCTGGTACCGGTGACGGCGAGGATCTCGCCCGCCCGGAGCTCGACCGAAGCGCCGCGCAGTGCCTGCGACGCTCCGTACCGCTTCGTCAGGCCGGTGGCTCTGATCAGCGGGCCTGCGGCCCCGGCGGGCTGTGCGGCTTGCGTGCTCATACTGCGTCGACCTCCGCGGTCAGGGTGGTGAGACGGGTGGCCGTCGTGGCCATCCACCGCACGTCGGCGTCCAGATGGGCCAGGGCGTAGTCGGCCGAGAGAACGGTGCTCAGGTCGGCGCCCGGTGTGGTCTTGAGCCCGGTCAGTTCGTGCATGCGCACCATGTGGGCGGCACGCTGGGCGTGGAGGTACGTGGCCGCCTCCGCCGTCCGGTCGCTGCGCTCGGCCCCCGCGACCAGGAGCGAGATGACGACCTTGGCGAAGATCTCGTTCGTCACGAAGGGGGCGGGCGGGGTGACCCCTTCGGTCCACGCGGCGAGCTCGTGCGCCCCCTGGTCCGTGGTGCGGTAGAGGGTCCGCTCGGGGCCGCCGTCGGAATCGGTGCCTTCCACGGCGGCCAGGTCGTCCCGGACCAGGCGTTGCAGGGTCGTGTAGACCTGCCCGTAGGCCAGCGGGCGGGCCTGGGGGAAGAGTTCGTCGTACCGCCGTTTGAGGTCGTAGCCGTGGCTGGGACTTCCGGCAAGGAGTCCCAGAAGAATGTGACGGGTGCTCATGGGGCGTGACTATATACTCGGTATATGTACTGAGTGAATACTTCTACGCGGGCAATCGCCGGCAATTGCCGGGCCGGCGAAGGGGGAGCGCCGGGCAATCGCCGGGGGGAGCGGTGAACCGGGTGTGGTGCGACGGCTCCCGGCCGGGCTACTCCGCTACGGCGTACGCCTCGACCGACCAGAGCGAGTAGCCGTACTCGGTCGCCCGTGCGTCGCCCTGGACCCTGATGAAGCGGGTGTCCTTCGCGTCCATCCGGACCGATTCGCGCCCGCCCCCGCCGTTGTCGACAGTTGCAGCCGTGCGCCAGGTGCGGCCGTCCGCCGAGACCTGTATGCGGTAGCGGGAGGCGTAAGCGTCCTGCCAGTCCAGCACCAGCTGGCCGACCCGGGCCGGGGCCGGCAGTTCGGCCTGCCACCAGGCGCCGTCCTCGGCCGGTGAGGACCAGCGGGTCTTCCCGTCGCCGTCGGAGGCCGCGGCCGCCGGGAAGTCCGCGGTCTCGTCCCCGGACGAGGAGGCGGTGGCCGTACGCAGCAGATCGGGGCCCGCCGTGCGGGGGAAGGCCCGGACGGTCAGGGTGGTCTCCTCGGTACCGAAGGAGAACGGCACCTCGTACTCACCCGCGGGCGTGCCCGCGGGGACGGTGATCTCCACGGGCACCTCGGTACGGGAGCCGCGCGGCACGGTCGTCTGCTTCGGCACCCGCACCTTGATGCCCTTGGGCGCCTTCGCGGTGAGCGCTCCGCGCACCTCGGCCGGCCGGCGCGCGGAGAGCTGCGCGCCGATCCGCAGCGGATCGCCGCCGATCACGGCGTCCGTCTCGCCGCGTGCGAGGGCGAGCCGGGCGGCCGGCTCGTCGCCGAACCACGGCACCAGCGAGCGCACCCGGGGTGCCGTTCCGGTGGACGGGGAGGTGCCCGCGAGCGGGGGGATGATCAGGGGTGGCGCGCCGGTGACCGCCGGGGTGGCGGTCGGCCAGCTGATCCGGACGGCGTCCGCCCGCACGCCCTGGCCCGGCGACTGGGTCCAGCCCCGCGCCGACAGGGCGCCGAGGCTCCGCCAGCCCTCGCCGGGCACATGGGCCTGGACCGTCGCCCCCGACGCCGCCGCGTCGCCGCCGGGCACCGTCATCGCGGTGACGGCCTCCAGCGGGCGCGCCCGGCCGAACCGCACCGTGTAGCTGCCCGGGGCCTCGGTCACCGTGCCGTGGTCGCGGTCCGAACCCGTCCAGGCGTCGGCCTCCTTGCGCACCCGGTCGAGGAACGGGCCGAGCACCCCCTTGCCGACCGTCGCGCCGCTCGTCTTCACGGCCTCGAGCGCCGGTTCCAGGGCCAGCGAGGCCTCCCAGGCGGCCGCCCCGTCGTCGCGCGCCTGCGCCTGGAGCAGATCGACGGCCAGCTCACCGGCCCGGCCGTAGCGGGCCAACTGCTCGCTCCACGGCCGCACCTCGTCGTCGAGCCGCCCGCCGGCCAGTCCGGCCAGCCGCTGCGGGGTCTCGCGCATCACGGTGAACGCGGCCCGCAGCCGGCGCGCCGCCTCGTCGCGTGCCGGGGCGCCGTCGGCCGTGAGGGACTTCCAGAACGCGGCGAACAGCGGCTGCAGGTACGCCGATTCGTCGCCGCCCAGCACGGAGCCCGCACTGTTGCCCGCCAGCGCGCGCAGCGCGTCCCGGCTGCGGGCGTCGCCGCCTGCGAGATCGTCCAGGGCCGCCTGCCAGGACTCCTGCGGCTGGTACCCCTTCGGATTCCAGGCGAAGTCGGCGGCGGTGAACAGGGGGATCCGGGACGCGGACGGCTGCTCCATCGCATTGGCCAGCAGCGCCGCGGAACCGATGGCGACCGCCGGGTCCCGGCCCGTGTAGGGGCCCAGGAAGATCCGGTCCTGCGCGTAGTCGTTGACCGGGTAGTTGTCCATCGTCACCAGCGGATGGCGGAACGTGGTGCGGGCACCGGCCAGTTCGCCGCCGGTGATGGTCCTCGGTACGACCCCGACGCCGGTCCAGGCGACCTGCACCCGCTCGTCGAGCTCCTTGGCGAGCGCGGTGCGGTAGTCCGTCGCCCCGTCCTGGTAGAACTCCGTCGGCATCATCGACAGCGGTTCCGAGCCCGGGTGGCGGTCCGCGAGGTGCCGCGCCACCTCGCTCACGACGCGGGCCTGCGCCCTGGCCGCCGCCTCCGGGCCGCTGCCGAAGGTGTCGGCGTCGGCCGAGCAGTGCCATTCGCTGTAGCTGACGTCCTGGAACTGCACCTGGAAGACCCGCACGCCCAGCGCCCACATCGCGTCGATCTTCTTCGCGAGTGCCTTCACGTCGCGCTCCGAGGACAGACACATGGACTGGCCCGGCGCCACGGCCCAGCCGAGCGTCACGTGCTCGGCGGCGGCCCGCTCGGCCAGCGCGCGGAACTCGGCGCGCCGCTCGGCGGGGTACGGCTCGCGCCAGCGGGCCTGCCGGTACGGGTCGTCGCCGGCCGCGTAGAGGTAGCGGTTCTGCTTGGTGCGGCCCATGAAGTCCAGCTGGGCGAGCCGTTCCTCCTGGGACCAGGGCTGTCCGTAGAAGCCCTCGGTCATCCCGCGTACGGCGCCGGCCGGCCAGTCCCGGACGGTGACGCCGGCGATGCGGCCGCCCCCGGTCAGCTGACGCAGCGTCTGCACCGCGTGGAACAGGCCGTCGTCGCCGAGGCCGTCCACGGCGACGGTGTCCCGGCCCGCGACCCGGCCGACCGCGATCCGGTAGCCACCGGACGGCAGATCGCCGCGCTCCGGGGTGTGCAGTGTGCGCAGCGCGTCCAGCGCGCCGTCCCCGCCGAGCCGGATGACGGGCCCGCCGCCGGGCAGCGTCTCGTGGACGGTCCGCACGCCCACGTCGCGCAGCACCTGGCGGAGCGCTTCGACCGCGTACGGGTCGGCCGGGTCGTCGGCGACGAGGGTCACCTCGCCGGCGAGCGGGACCGAGGACCCGGACGCCTTGATGCTCTGCGGCCGCGGCCACACGGCGGGCGGCGCGGCGTCGTTGCCGCGGTCCGGAGTGGTGACGGCCGGGGTGCCGGGCGACGAGGGGGCCGCGACAGCGGCCGGGGCCCCTGCGGAGAGCAGCCCGCCGAGCACGGCCACGGCGACGGCCGTCGCGTGCTTCCTGCGCCTGAGCTGCATGCCTGTCTCCCCTCGCGCCCCACCGGTGGGCTCCGAGCCCACCACCCGCGCGCGAGGGTGTCAATGCGCATGGTCGCTGTGGGTTAAATGCCCGATATGACGGTCGCGGTGAAGGATTCGCGGTGATCGTCGGCGCACGCGAAAGACGGCGCCGAATGGCCGAAATCGGCGGACGTCTTACGGATAACCGGCCTCCGGGGAACGGATTGTGACCCGGAGCACGTTGAACTCGTTGTCATAACGCCTACGTCTGCGGCCGCGTCCGCTGGGTAGGCCTGCTGTGTCCTGTTCTCCACGGCCAGGAGGCCACCATGCCCGCCGCAGCGCAGCTTCTGCTCTCCGCCCTGTCCAAACAGGTACCGGGTCCCGCCCCGTTCATCAGCGCGCCCCCGGCCACCCTCAGCACGCCCGGCCCGCTCACGAGCGAGGCGCCGCTGGCCGATGCCATACCCCTGACCAGCGAGCCCCCGCTCGCCGATGCCACACCACTGACCAGCGAACCCCCGCTCGCCGTCCTCGCCCCGCTGACCAGCGAGCCGGCTTCTTCCGGCAGCGCTCGGGGCATGGAGTCCCCAGGAGTCTGAATGGGTTTGTCCCGGCTCGCCGCACTGCACGGCGTCGCCACCTCCTTCTCCCCGTCCGCCGATGTCACGGTGCCCGTCCCCGAGGGCACGGTCGTCGCGGTTCTCGCCGCGCTCGGTGTCGACGCCGCCACGCCGGAAGCGGTACGGGAGGCGCTCGCCGCCGCCGAGTCCGCGGCCGCCTCCCGGCTGCTCCCGGCCACGCTGGTGGTGTGGACCGGGGAGCCGCTGCCCCCGGCCCTGACCGCGCTGCCGCCCGGCACGGAACTGACGGTCCGCCCGGAGGAGCCCGCCGCGGCCCCGCCGGCCCCGATGCGCGTCCCCACCGGGGGTACGGTTCCGGCCGGTTCCGGCCAGGGTGCCGACAGCCCCGGGACACCGACAGCGCGACCGGCCCCCGCCACGCCCGGCTGGTGGACCGAGCAGCCGCCGGGCGTCCACCGGCTGACCGTCCGGCCGCCGGGTGCGCCCGCCGAGACCTGCACGCTCGTGGTCGCCCCGGCCCGGGTCCCGCAGCCGCCCGAGCGCAGCCACGGCTTCCTCGTCCAGCTCTACTCCCTGCTCTCCGCCCGCTCCTGGGGCATGGGCGACCTCGGCGACCTCGCCGACCTCGCCTCCTGGTCCGGGCGCTCCCTCGGCGCCGGCTTCGTCCAGGTCAACCCGCTGCACGCCGCGGTCCTCGGCACCCCCACCGACCCCTCGCCCTACCGCCCGTCCTCGCGGCGGTTCCCCGACCCCGTGCACCTGCGCATCGAGTCCGTCCCGGAGTACGGGCACGCCCCCGACCCCGCCGCCCTCGACGAACTGCGCCGCCGCGCCGGAGAGCTCAGCGACGCCGTGCTGAACAAGGGCGCCCTGATCGACCGGGACGCTGTCTGGGCGCTCAAGCGGCAGGCCCTCGACATCCTCGTGGGCGTCCCCCTCACGCCCGGCCGCCGCGCCGCCTACTGCGACTTCCTCGCCGAGCAGGGGCAGGCCCTGGAGGACCACGCCCTGTGGTGCGCCCTCGCCGAGGTGCACGGCTCCGACTGGCACGCCTGGCCGGCCGGCCTGCGCGACCCCCGCTCCAAGGAGACCGCCCGCGCCCGCGCCGAACTGCTGGACCGGGTCGACTACCACTGCCGGCTCGCCTGGCTGACCGGCACTCAGCTCGCCGCCGCCCAGCGCGCCGCGAAGGACGCCGGGATGGCCGTCGGGATCGTCCACGACCTCGCCGTGGGCGTCCACCCCGGCGGCGCCGACACCTGGGCCCAGCAGGACGCCTTCGCGCACGGCATGTCGGTCGGCGCACCCCCGGACGCCTTCAACGCCCGCGGCCAGGACTGGGGGCTGCCGCCCTGGCGCCCCGACGCGCTCGCCGCGTCCGGCTACGCTCCGTACCGAGGACTGCTGCGCGGCCTCCTCGCCCACGCCGGGGCCCTGCGCATCGACCACGTCATGGGCCTGTTCCGGCTCTGGTGGGTGCCCGAGGGCAGCCCGCCCACCGAGGGCACCTACGTGAGCCACGATGCGGAGGCGATGCTCGCCGTCCTCGTCCTGGAGGCCCACCGCGCCGGCACCGTCGTCATAGGGGAGGACCTCGGCACCGTGGAACCCGGCGTCCGCGAGGCGCTCGCCCGCCGCGGCGTCCTCGGCACCTCCGTGCTCTGGTTCGAGCGCGACTGGTCGGGCACCGGCCGCCCGCTCGCCCCCGAGGAGTGGCGCGAGGACTGCCTGGCCACCGCCACCACCCACGACCTGCCGTCCACCGCCGCCCGGCTGACCGGCGACCATGTGACGCTGCGCCACCGCCTCGGCCTGCTCACCCGCCCCCTCGACGAGGAACGCAGCCAGGACGGCACCGACACCGCCGAGTGGCTCGGCCTGCTCTCCCGCCTCGGCCTGCTCCCCGAGGGCGGCGACGACGAGGAGGCCGCCGTCCGCGCCGTCCACCGCTTCCTGCTGCGCACCCCCGCCCGCATGGCCGGGGTCTGGCTCCCGGACACCATCGGCGACCGCCGCCCGCAGAACCTGCCGGGCACCTGGGACGAGTACCCCAACTGGAGGCTGCCCATCGCCGACGCCGAGGGCCACCCGGTGACCCTGGAGGAACTCGCCGCCTCGCCCCGGCTGCACCGGCTGATGGAAGTCCTCAGACCCCGTCAGGAGCCTCCGAGACCCCGTACGGCACCCCCGGGCGCGCGCCCCTCGTAGGCGTTCGCTACGTTTGCACCGTGGACAAGAAGAACGCTATGCGCGCCGGCGCCGTCGCTGCCGGAACGACGCTGATGATGCTGCTGATGTCGTCCCCCGCGCTCGCGCTCACCCGCGACGACGGCGACGACCCGGGTCCCGGCCTGAGCGTGATCGACACGATCGGTCTGTTCGTCGTGGCGCCCATCGCCCTGTTCGCGGTCATCGCGGGCCTGGTCATGGTCCTCGACAAGTCCAAGAAGCAGGCCTAGTCCCCCCGGACATCCCGGGTGCGCCGCCGGTACCGACGTGCCGAGCGGCGCATCCGCATGTCCGGACCCGGACACGGCCCCGGGCGCTCCGGTAGGTTGCGGCCATGATCGAGTGGGACGTCAAGAAGCTCCGCATCCTGCGCACCCTGCACGACCGGGGCACCGTCACCGCGGCCGCCGAGGCGCTGCTGATGACCCCGTCGGCCGTCTCCCAGCAGCTCTCCAACCTCTCCAGACAGCTCGGCGTACCGCTGCTGGAAGCGCAGGGCCGGCGCGTCCGGCTGACGGATGCCGCCCACCTCGTACTCCGCCACGCCGAGGCGGTCTTCGCCCAACTGGAGCGCGCCGACGCCGAACTGACCGGCTATCTGCACGGCGAGGCGGGCGAGGTGCGGATCGCGGCGTTCGCCACCGCCGTGCCCGCCCTGGTCGTGCCGGCCGTGCAGGCGCTGCGCGGCGAGGACCGCCCGGGGCCGGACGTACGGGTCCGGGAGGCCGAGGCGGCGCAGGCGTACGAACTGCTCGTCGCCGGCGAGGTGGACCTGGCGCTCTCCCTGGCCGCCCACGCCCCGACTGCCCGGGATCCCCGCTTCGCCGTGCTGCCGCTGCTCGCGGACCCGCTGGACGTGGCGCTGCCGGCCGGCCACCGGCTCGCCGCCGCACCCGGGCTGCGGCTGGCGGACCTGTCCGCCGAGCCGTGGATCTTCGGCGGCTCGGGCCCCTGGTCCGAGATCACCACGGCCGCGTGCGAGGCCGCGGGCTTCGTCCCGGAGCAGGCGCACAGCGCCTCCGGCTGGACCGCGATCCTCGCCATGGTCGAGGCGGACATGGGGGTCGCGCTGATCCCGCGCATGGCCTCGGCGGAGCGGCAGGGCCGGGACGGTGTGGTGATGCGGGTCCTCGAGGCGGACCGGCCCCGCCGCCATGTGGTGGCCGCGGTCCGGCAGGGGGCCGAGGACGGCCCGGCGGTGACCCGGATCCTCGCGGCGCTGCGCGAGGCGGCGAAACCGTTCAGTCTGTCTTAATGATGCATGCGAAAACTTTCGATGGACCTAACGGCTTCCGTCGTACGACAGTGAACGCATGACCTTCGAACAGAATGAGAACCACCACGAGGACCCCCACGCCAACGACGCGGCCCCGTACGGCGGTGGCGACCCGTACGCCGACTACCGCACCACCGACCTCCCCTTCACCGAACTCGTCGACCTCGCCGACCGCCGGCTCGGCGCGGGCGTGATCGCCGCCAACGACGAGTTCTTCGCCCAGCGCGAGAACCTCCTCGTCCGGGAGCGCGCCACCTTCGACCCCGAGCACTTCGGCCACAAGGGCAAGATCATGGACGGCTGGGAGACCCGCCGCCGGCGCGGCGCGGACGCCGCCCACCCGTTCCCCGCCCCGGACGAGCACGACTGGGCCCTGATCCGTCTCGGCGCGCCGGGCGTCATCCGCGGCATCGTCGTCGACACCGCGCACTTCCGCGGCAACTACCCGCAGCGCGTCTCGGTCCAGGCCGCGTCCGTCGAGGGCTCGCCCGGCCCCGCCGAACTCCTCGCCGACGACGTGAAGTGGGAGGAGATCATCCCGCCGACCCCCGTACGCGGCCACGCCGCCAACGGCTTCGAGATCACCGGCGGGCGGCGCTACACCCACCTGCGCCTCTGCCAGCACCCCGACGGCGGCATCGCCCGCCTCCGCGTGCACGGCGAGGTGCTCCCCGACCCGTCCTGGCTCGCCACGCTCGGCACGTTCGACCTGATCTCGGTGCTGAACGGCGGCAGTTACGAGGACGCCTCGGACCGCTTCTACTCCTCGCCGACCCAGATCATCCTGCCCGGCACGTCCCGCAAGATGGACGACGGCTGGGAGAACCGCCGCCGCCGCGTGCGCGACACCAACGACTGGGTCCGCTTCCGGCTGCCCGCCCAGGGCGCGGTCCGCGCGGTCGAGATCGACACGGCTTACCTCAAGGGCAACGCGGCCGGCTGGATCGCCCTCCAGGGCCGCAACGGTGAGACGGGCGAATGGTTCGAGATCATCCCGCGCACCAGGCTCCAGCCCGACACCCCGCACCGCTTCCCGCTCCGCGCCCAGGCCGTCGTCACCCACGTCCGCCTCGACGCCTTCCCCGACGGCGGAGTGGCCAGGATGCGCCTGCACGGATCGTTGACCGAGTCCGGCACGGCCGAACTGGCCCGCCGCTACGAGGAGTCGGGCGCTTAGGTCCTGTCTGGAGTTCCCCCGCGGCGTCACGGCGTCCGGTGCCGTCGCCTCCGGCGTTGTCGTCAGTCGCCGACGCTCCGCGTCGACTCCCTCCTCCGCCTTGGATCCGACGGCACCGGACGCCGCTCCTTCTCCCGCGCTGGAACTCCAGACAGGACCTAAGACTGTCCCGCCCCCGCGAACTGCCGCCCGGCGAACGGCTGAGCCCTGCGCCCCGTTCGCCGGGTGGTTCACCAGGCTTTCCGCCACACACGTGAGCCCGGACCGGCGACGCCGGTCCGGGCTCACGTGTGTGTTCGGCGAAACCGTCAGAGCAGGGTGTTGTACCCGCTGATCGTCGACGTATCGCCCGCGCCGGTGACCTTGACGCGCGCCGCGTACGGGGCCGTCGCGCTGCCGGTCGCCCGGTAGAGCCACAGCACGCCGGACTTGTCCTGGACGACCAGGTCGGCGCGGCCGTCGTCGGTCAGGTCACCGGGCGAGGTGATCGAGCGGTACGCGCTCCAGCCCCCGCCGACCCTGGTCCGGGCCGCGAACGGCGTCGCCGCCTTGCCGGTGCCCTTGTACAGCCAGAGCACCCCCGAGGTGTCGCGGGCCAGTACGTCCGCCCTGCCGTCGCCCGTCACGTCGCCCGCGCCGGTGAGCTCGTTGTAGACGCCCCAGCCGCCGCCGACCTTCGTCCGCGCGGCGAACGGGGCCGTGTTGTTGCCCGTGCCCTTGTACAGCCACAGGACACCGGACTTGTCTCGGGCCAGCAGGTCCGCCCTGCCGTCGGCCGTCACGTCCGTGACACCCGCCAGCTTGTTGTACGCGTTCCAGCCGCCGCCGACCTTGGTCCGCCCCGCGAGGGTGTTCCAGTCGCCGGTCGTCCGGTAGTGCCACAGCACACCGGACGTGTCCCGGCCCACCAGACCGCCGCCGCCCGCCTGCACGGTGACCGGGGCGAGCTTGGTGAGCTGGTTGTAGATGTTCCAGCCGTGGCCGACGATCTCGTCGGAGTCGCGGAAGGGCTGCGAGGCGCTCCCGGTCCCGTAGTGGGAGCGGAGCAGCCCGTCCTTGCCACGGGCCAGGAGCAGATGGTGCGGCCTGACCGGGTACGGGCTGTCGATCACGAAGCTGCTCGACGTCTCCGGGTTGTGGGTGCCCCAGTTGTAGACCTCGTACACCGCGGCGGCATCGACCTTCCACGCGGCCGTCTTCGCCCCCGCACTCAGCGTGTAGTCGATCGTGACGTCGCCCGGCGTGACATCGCAGTAGATCTCGCCGTAGGCCAGCGATCCCAGCGTGTGGTCACAGCTCGTGTTGTCGCCGCGCGAGACGGAGTCGATCCTGATGTCGGCCTCGGACTCCTCCCAGCCGCGCTGGCCCTCCGAAGGGGCGAACATGATCGAGAGACGCCCCGTGTCCACCGCGTGCACGGTGATCGACTGGGTGACCGAACCGCCCGCCTTCAGCGTCGGCGTGTTCAGCGCGAGCGTGTTCTGCGCGACGTGCTCGGCCGACCTGACCGTGACGGTGCGCGCGGCGTGCAGACCGTCCTCGGAGAACGTCGCCGCGGTCTGGGCCTCCTTGACCGCCTTGTCGACGTTCGTGCCGCTCGGCGCGTACGCCAGCCCGACGTAGGCGGTGGTGCCGTCCGCCGCCGTCGCCGTGGCGGAGACCTCCGGATAGGAGACGTCACCGTCGGCGTTGCAGAGGAAGACGCCGACCGTGCTCGCCTTCCTGCAGTTCGAGTCGAGCGAGACCTCGAGCCCCGCCGGCACGCCCCCGGCGGCCCAGGAAGGGTCGTTCAACTGCTTCTTGCTCAAGGCGTAGACGAGTGTTCCGTCGGCCTCGTTGTACCAGGATTCCGGACCGAGATCGGCCCTTCCCTCGCCCGGCATGAGCGTCCAGTCGCGCCCCATGTCAAAGGCGAAATCGTCGGCCGCGGCGGCGGGCACGGCCCCCGCGAGAGCGCCGGCGGCAAGAAGCGCCACCGAGCCCGAAACGGCCAGGATTCTTCGCATTTCAGCATCCCCCCGAATGAAGGCGGCAGCTCGACTGCCGCAGAAACGCCAGGTACCCCCATGTCGTGCCCGGAACCTACACCACAGGGTCACACCACCTTTACCGGGGCCTCTTCGGCCCAACGCACGGCGGGGGCGGGTGTCTTGGACACCCGCCCCCGCCGCCCGTACCCACCTACGCGGTCGCCGCCTCCGCGTCCGCCGCGCGGGCCTTCAGCGCACGCTCCACGCCCGACCGGGACTCCGACATCAGCCGCCGCAGCGCGGCACCGGGCTCGGCCGAGGCCAGCCAGGCGTCCGTGGCGTCCAGGGTCTCCTGCGAGACGTGGAGCGCCGGGTAGAGACCGATGGCGACCTGCTGTGCCATCTCGTGGCTCCGCGACTCCCAGACGTCCTTCACCGCGGTGAAGAACTTCTCGGCGTACGGGGCCAGCAGCTCGCGCTGGTCGGTCTGGACGAAGCCGCCGATGACCGCCTCCTGGAGGGAGTTCGGCAGCTTGTCGGACTCGACGACCGAGGCCCACGCCTCCGCCTTCGCCTCCTGGGAGGGCCGCGCCGCCCGGGCGGCCGCCGCGTGGCGCTCGCCCGCCGCGGTCCGGTCACGCGCGTACTCGGCGTCGATCTCCTCGTCGTCCAGCAGACCGGTGGCGGCCAGCCGCTCGACGAAGGCCCAGCGCAGCTCGGTGTCGACGGCCAGGCCCTCGATCGACTCGGTGCCGTCGAGCAGCGCCTGCAGCAGGTCGAGCTGCTGCGGGTTACGGGCCGTGGCCGCGAACGCGCGGGCCCAGGCCAGCTGGTGGTCGCTGCCCGGCTCCGCCGCGCGCAGGTGCGCGAGCGTCGCCTCGGTCCACTGGGTCAGCCCGGCCTCACGCCACTCCGGAGCCGCGTACAGGTCCAGCGCCATCTTCACCTGACGGTGCAGCGACTGGACGACGCCGATGTCCGTCTCCTTGCCCACCCCGGACAGGACGAGCGAGAGGTAGTCGCGCGTGGCCAGTTCGCCGTCGCGCGTCATGTCCCAGGCGGACGCCCAGGACAGGGCGCGCGGCAGCGACTCGGTGAAGTCGCCCAGGTGCTCCGTGACGACCCGCAGCGACTCTTCGTCGAGGCGGACCTTCGCGTACGAGAGGTCGTCGTCGTTGAGGAGGATGACGGCGGGACGCGCGGCGCCGGCCGGGAACGGCACGGTGGTGCGCTCGCCGTCGACGTCCAGCTCGATCCGGTCGGTGCGGACCAGCTTCCCGGCCCCGTCCAGATCGTAGAAACCGATGGCGATCCGGTGCGGGCGCAGCGTCGGTTCGCCCTTCGCCCCCGCGGGCAGCGCGGGCGCCTCCTGGAGCACGGTGAACGAGGTGACGTGGCCGTTCGCGTCCGTCTCGATCTCCGGGCGCAGGACGTTGATGCCGGCCGTCTCCAGCCACGCCTTCGACCAGGTCTTCAGGTCACGTCCGGAGGTCTTCTCCAGCGCGCCCAGCAGGTCCGAGAGGCGGGTGTTGCCGAAGGCGTGCGCCTTGAAGTACGCCTGGACGCCCTGGAAGAACGCGTCCATGCCGACGTACGCCACCAGCTGCTTCAGGACCGAGGCGCCCTTGGCGTACGTGATGCCGTCGAAGTTGACCAGGACGTCGTCCAGGTCACGGATGTCCGCCATGATCGGGTGCGTCGAGGGCAGCTGGTCCTGGCGGTACGCCCACGTCTTCATGGAGTTGGCGAACGTGGTCCAGGAGTGCGGCCACTGCGATCCGTCGGCGTACGCCAGGCAGGCGATCGACGTGTACGTGGCGAACGACTCGTTCAGCCACAGGTCGTTCCACCACTCCATGGTGACGAGGTCGCCGAACCACATGTGGGCCAGTTCGTGCAGGATCGTCTCGGCCCGCGTCTCGTACGCCGCGTCCGTCACCTTGGAGCGGAAGACGTACTGGTCGCGGATGGTGACCGCGCCCGCGTTCTCCATCGCGCCCGCGTTGAACTCCGGGACGAAGAGCTGGTCGTACTTGGCGAAGGGGTACGCGTAGTCGAACTTCTCCTGGAACCACTCGAAGCCCAGCCGGGTCACGTCGAAGATCGCGTCCGCGTCGAGGTACTCGGCTAGCGAGGGGCGGCAGTAGATGCCGAGCGGGACGGACTGGCCGTCCTTCTCGTAGCTGCTGTGCACCGAGTGGTACGGGCCGACGATCAGGGCGGTGATGTACGTGGAGATGCGCGGCGTCGGCTCGAACGCCCAGATGTCGTCCCTCGGCTCCGGCGTCGGCGAGTTGGAGATCACGGTCCAGCCGGACGGGGCCTTCACGGTGAACCGGAAGGTCGCCTTCAGGTCCGGCTGCTCGAAGCTCGCGAAGACGCGGCGCGCGTCCGGGACCTCGAACTGGGTGTACAGGTAGGCCTGCTCGTCGACCGGGTCGACGAAGCGGTGCAGGCCCTCGCCCGTGTTGGTGTACGAGCAGTCGGCGACGACCTTCAGCTCGTTGGAACCCGCCACCAGATGCGCCAGCGCGATCCGGGAGTCACGGAACACGGCCGCGACGTCCAGCGCCTTGCCGTTCAGCTCGACCTCGTGCACCGCCGGGGCGACCAGGTCGATGAAGGTCTCCGCACCGGCTTCGGCGGAGTCGAAGCGCACGGTGGTGACGGACCGGTAGGTCCCACCCTCCTGCGCTCTGGAGAGGTCGAGATCGATCTCGTACGCGTCCACGGTCAGCAGGCGCGCCCGCTCCTGTGCCTCTTCGCGGGTCAGATTCGTGCCAGGCACGCGGTCATCTCCTTGATATGTGATGTTTCCGGTCATCCTTCCACGTGACCCGCACCCAGGGCGATGTCCATTTTCCGCCGGACCGCGCCGGTGGGGCGGGCCATTCTCGTCATATGACCAGTTACGAGGCACGCGCGATCGACCAGGCCGCGCTGAAGGAACTCCGGGACACGGACGACGCGGGGCGCCCCTGCGTCCCGTACACCGCCACGGACGCGGGCAGCCCGCTGCGCTGCTGCCTGCGGGGCAACGAGGTGGGGGAGGAGATCGCCCTCGTGTCGTACGCGCCGCTGCGACGCTGGGCGGCGGCCACCTGGGCCCGCCCGGGGGCGTACGACGAGGAGGGCCCGGTCTTCATCCACGCCGAGGTGTGCGACGGGCCCGCGGCCGGCCGGCCCGGCTATCCGTTCTCGCGGGCGGGCGCGCTGCGCACCGTCCGCCGCTACGACGCGGACGGTCACATCGTGGGCGGCCGCCTGCTGGAGATCCCGGCGGACGAGGAGCGGGGGTACGACGAGGTCTTCGCGGAGGCGTTCGCCGACCCGGAGGTGGCGCTGGTGCACGTGCGGGCCGTGGAGTACGGCTGCTGGCACTTCGAGGTACGGCGCCCCTGAGCACCCCCGGGGCTCCGCCCCGGACCCCGCTCCTCAATCTCCCCCCAGACTCCGTCCGGGGGGACTCCAGGGGCTTGATTGTGCCCCGCCGCAGGGAATCTCAAGCCCGCCGCGTGGAATCTCAAGCCCGCCGCGCGGAATCTCAAGCCCGTCCGGCGATTGAGGACAAAAGGGGGCCCGGGGGGCTTGCCCCCGGTTTCGGGAAGGGGCGGGGAGGGGACAGCTCCGCGCAGCGGCACCGCACCCGCAGCGGCACCGCACCCGCAGCGGCACCGCACCCGCCCCGCACGGCGCCCCGCCCCGCCTCCCCCCGGCGTCAGCCGGCGAGCTCAGCCGCCACCAGCTCCGCGATCTGCACCGCGTTCAGCGCGGCGCCCTTGCGCAGGTTGTCGTTGGAGACGAACAGCGCAAGACCGTGCTCCACGGTCTCGTCGACGCGGATCCGCCCGACGAAGGACGCGTCCTGGCCGGCCGCCTGCAGCGGGGTCGGGATCTCCGAGAGCTCGACGCCGGGGGCGTCCTTCAGCAGCTCGTACGCGCGCTCCACGCTGATCGGACGGGCGAAACGGGCGTTGACCTGGAGCGAGTGACCGGAGAAGACCGGGACGCGGACGCAGGTGCCGGACACCTTCAGCTCCGGGATCTCCAGGATCTTGCGGGACTCGTTGCGGAGCTTCTGCTCCTCGTCCGTCTCGAAGGACCCGTCGTCCACGATGGCACCGGCCAGCGGCAGCACGTTGAAGGCGATGGGGCGCTTGTAGACGGCCGGCTCGGGGAAGTCGACCGCTCCGCCGTCGTGGGTGAGCTTGTCGGCGTCGGCGACGACCTTGGACGCCTGGCCGTGCAGCTCGGCGACGCCGGCCACTCCGGAGCCGGACACCGCCTGGTACGTGGCGACGGTCAGCGTCTGGAGACCGGCCTCGTCGTGCAGCGGGCGCAGCACGGGCATGGCGGCCATCGTGGTGCAGTTCGGGTTGGCGATGATGCCCTTGGGGCGGTTCGCGATCGCGTGCGGGTTGACCTCGGAGACGACCAGCGGGACCTCGGGGTCCTTGCGCCAGGCGGAGGAGTTGTCGATCACGACGGCGCCCTGTGCGGCGACCTTCTCGGCGAGCGCCTTCGACGTCGAGCCGCCGGCCGAGAACAGCACGATGTCCAGGCCCGTGTAGTCGGCCGTGGAGGCGTCCTCGACGGTGATGTCGGTGCCCTCGTAGGCGATCGTGGAGCCCGCGGAGCGTGCGGAAGCGAAGAGGCGCAGTTCGGCGACGGGGAACTTCCGCTCGGCCAGGATGCTGCGCATGACTGTGCCGACCTGACCGGTGGCGCCGACGATTCCGACCTTCACGGGGACTCCTTCAGACATACGAACGGGCACGGTTGCCGCTTCATGATGCGTATGTCCACGGCTTCCTTGTCCAATCCATTGTCCGACCTGCGGACACGTGGCGCGCAGCACAGTGGGGCGGGCGCCCGTTGGGCACCCGCCCCACTGTCGTGCGGATCACATATTCAGCGCGATGCGGTTACGGCGTGACCTTCTCGATCACGACGCTGCCGGTGCCCGCGGCGGTGCCGCGCGCGTTCACCAGCTGGACCTCGCCGAAGAACTGCCGGCCCTCGGGGGCCGCCCCGGCGACCGCGACCTCGGCACCGACCTGGGCCGATGCGCCGTTGGCCAGGTCTACGGCCTTCGACTCGTCGACGTTGATCTTGCCGAGCGACGGCGAGTAGTACACGTCGCGGTAGTCGTACTCGGTGGTGCCGGCCGGGACGTCGTAGCCCTGGATGACGACCGTGTAGGTGCCCGCGGCGGGCTTCACCAGACTGACGGTCTCCTCGGATCCCGCCGTGGTGGAGGAGCCCACCTCGTCCCCGCCCTTGTAGACGTACAGGTCCAGGTCGGCGTTGGCGTCCGAGGTGGAGCCGATGGCGACGTCCAGCTTCTCGACGCCCTCACCGATGGTGACCTCCTTGACGTACTCGCCGCCTGTGGAGATCGACGGACGCTCGACGTCGGCCGAGCCCAGCGAGCCGCCCTTGAGCTTGCCCGTCAGGTCACCCGCGTTGTTGGTGACCGTCCAGTTCACCGCGGCGGGGGTGCCGATCTTCGCCTCGGCGATGGTCTGCACCGCCGGGTCGAAGGTGGCGCCGAGCAGCGAGACGTCCAGCTTGTACGGGTTGTCGAGCAGCGGAGACGTACGGCGTGCCTCGACCTCGATCTCCCAGACACCGGCCTGCGGGTCGGCGTACGAGCGCACGTCGGGGCGGCAGGTGTTGGCCGGGTTCTCGTAGTTCGGGTAGCAGAACGGCGTCCCGCTGTCCTCCACCGCGACCCCGTACGGGTGGATGGAGATGAAGCGGGTCTGGCTGCCCGAGCGCAGGGCGCTCATGGCGACCTCGAGGGTCTTGGAGCCCTCAGGCACGTTCACGAAGTACGACGTGGTGCCGTTGCGCTGCACCGAGCCGGACGCCGTGTACGCGTAACCCGGCTTCACCAGGTCCTTGGCGACGACGACCGTCGTCAGGATCTGCTGGTCCACACCGGAGGTCTTCGCGTCGTCGAGCTGCAGGATCGCGCTGTGCACGCCCGCGCTTCCCGGCTTCGCCTGGACCTTGACCGTCACCGGCTTGCCGAGCGGCAGCGAGACGGTGCTCGGGCCGGTCAGCTCGAAGGTGCCGTCGTCGTACTTCCACGACAGCTTGTGCTTGACGTTCTTGTCCGGGCCCGTGGTGCGGGTGACCGTGACGTCGTACGACTTCTTCTGGCCGGCCTTGAGGCCGCCCTCGCGGTCGTACAGGCCGGTGCCGAAGCCGGGGGTCTTCAGCGCGAAGTCGATCGCGGTGTCGACGGGGGCCTTGACCGTGTACTCGTGCGCCGGGGCGCCCTTCTTCTGGATCTGCTTCCAGGCGCCGATGATGTTGATCAGGCCGGCACCCTGGGCGTGCGCGGGCACCCCCTTGATCTGGGTGGCGGTGCTGGTCAGCGCGGTGCGCAGGTCGGCCGGGGGTACCTCGATGTGCTTCTGCTTCGCGGCGGAGAGCAGCAGCGCGGTCGCGCCGGCGGCCTGCGGGGAGGCCATCGACGTGCCCTGGAGCATGGAGTAGCCGGCAGGGAGGGAGTAGCCCGCCTCCTTGACCGGGCTGCCGGGCAGCCAGGTCTGCGTCGAGTTGATCGACGCGCCGGGAGCCGTCAGGGTCGGCGTGAAGCCGCCGTCCTCACGCGGTCCGCGCGAGGAGAACGGAAGCATGTCGTACTTCTTGGTGACGCCGGAGCCGTAGTTGGCGGCCCAGGTCTCCTTGGAGATGGACGCACCGACCGAGATGACGTGGTCGGCGAGACCGGGGTCACCGATGGTGTTGACGCCCGGACCGTCGTTGCCGGCCGAGATGACCAGCTGGACGCCGTAGATGTCGATGAGGCGCTTGTACAGCTCCGAGCGGGCGTTGTTGCCGTCGTTGAGCGGCGGCAGTCCGCCGATCGACATGTTGACGACGTCGACACCGCGGTTCACGACGAGGTCGATCATGCCCTCGGTGAGCGCGATGTTGGTGCAGCCGCCGGACCAGGTGCAGGCGCGCGAGGAGACGATCTTCGCGCCGGGCGCGGCACCGTTCATCTTGCCGCCGAACAGGCCGTTCGCCGCGGTGATGCCCGCGACGTGCGTGCCGTGCTCGGACTCGATGACACCGATGGACACGTAGTCGGAGGTGTCCCCGGCCGCGTTGTACACGACGCTCTTGCGGGTCTCGACGACGAACGGGATGCGCTCGACGACGTCGGTCCGCGGGTCGTCCGTGCCGAAGTAGGAGACCTGGTGCTTCTCCTTGTACGGCTTCAGGACGGCGTCGTCGGAGAAGTCCGCGTTGTTGTTCAGGTCCACCCGGGTGGTGCCGGTGACCGGGTCGTACAGGACGCCCCACGTGTCGGTGGTGTCACCGTCGCGGTTGAGGTCGCCCGCCATGTCGCCGCCCTTGGTGGCGGACTCCTTGAACACCTTGATCCGGTACGAGCCCTCGGGGGCCGAGTAGGTACGGCCCTCGTAGGTGAACGTCGGGCCGGACACGGCGTCCGTCATCCGCAGCCAGGTGCCGTCGCCGTCACTGACCGGGTCGGTGGCCGTCACCCAGTCGGTGATCTTGCGCTCGCCGGTGGTGGTCTTCTGGAGCGCGGGGTGCGCGATGTCGACGCCCGCGTCCAGGACGCCGATGGTGATGCCCCGGCCGTCGGCCTTCGGGTGCTGCTTGACGAAGTCCACCGCGCCCGTTTCGAAGGACGGGTTGTACGGGTTCTTCGCCGGGGTCTTCTTCCCGGGCGCCGGGTAGGTCCCCGTCGACTTCACCGCTGCGCGGCTGCCGGTCGCCCGGTCGGCCGTGGGCGTCGGGTCGTCCAGCATGATCTCCTGCTTGAGATCGATGCCGTGGACGGAGGCCAGCTTCGAGGCGGCCTTGATGGTGGCCTCGGCGGCAGCGGTGGGCACGGTCGCCCGCACATAGCCGAGCTTGTCGTACGAGCGCCCCAGCACGGAGCCCTTGACGGCGTCCAGTTGCTTGCTGACCTGCTCGGTCGCACCGGGGGCGGTGGCGACCATCATCGTGATGTTCTTCTCGCCCTTGGCCCTGGCCTTGGCGAGAACATCGGCGTCGGCCGTGCCGAGCTTGTCCGCCGGGCTGTCGCCGGCGGCGGCCTTGACGGGGGCGGTGCCCGGGTCGTCGGCCGCGAAGACGGGGGCGGCACCGGTGGCGACCAGTGCGGCCACCAGTCCGGCGGCGGCCGCGACGCGGGCCACGCGTCTCGCCCCGGGTATGTAGCTGGGGGATTCGGAGGTCATCAGCATCCCTGTATGTGAAAGAGAGAGTCCGGAAATCGGTACCGGATGACCGCTCACCCTTTCGTAAATGACAGGGGTTTGTGGAGAGTTGTGAGGGGCTAGTTGTGTACATGGCGGACTTCCGCCAGTGGGGCCGAAGCGTCACATGGGACGAAACGGCGGATACGTGGCGTGCGGAGGTGCCTCACCGGGGCAGGATCATCACGTACGCGGCCGGTTCGCGGTCGGCCGCCGCCATCAACGCCGTCCGGACCACGGCCGCCTGATGCTCCCGGGTGTCCCGCAGCTTTCTGGGAGTGAGGTGGACGACGGTGACGCCGAGCCGCTCCAGGTGCTCACGCCGGGCGGAGTACGCGGACCACTCGGCCTCGTGCTCCTCCTGACGGGGGCCGTCGTCGAGCCGGCTGTGCCGCGGGGCCCTGGTGTCCAGCTCCACGGCGACCGCCTCCTCGGGCCAGTAGGCGTCGACCGCGCCCAGGTGCGGGCCGCCGGGCAGTCGCAGGTCCACGTTCCACAGCGGCTCCGGGAGCCCGTGGGTCCGCACCATGTCGTACAGCCGTTCCTCCGCCAGCGCCCGGCTCTCGGCGAGCAGCGAGTCCACGGCGTTCACCACCTGGGGGCGGTCGAGCACCTTGGCGCGGTTCAACTCCCCGACCACGACGGCCGGTTCGCAGTGGCCGCCGCGGACCGCCTCGGTGAGCAGCCGGCGTACCGCATGGGCGTCAGCGAGCCCGGCCACGGCGTCCGCGAGGGCGCGGGCCACCGGCGCCACGGGCATCCCGTCCACCTGTTCCGGCCGTGGCAGCTCGGAACAGCGCACCAGACGGACATAGCGGACCGACCGCAGTCGGCGGACGCGGGGCACCAGCACCTCGACGCGGTCCGTGGAAAGGGTGGGGGGCGCGGCCGCGAAGCCGTACAGCGAGAGGGCGGCCAGCCCGGTGATCATCGCCTCGCCGTAGCCGGGGTCCGTGCCGCCGCCCGCCTGCGCCGGTACGGTCCGCCGCCCGGAGGCCGGTGGCCGTCCCGCGTACAGCAGGGCCGACCGCAGCCGCTCCCGGCCGCCGATCGGTCCCGGGTGCAGGACGAAGACGCCCGGCAGCGGCTGCTGCCACGGGCCACCGTCCCGGCACTGCGCGGAGGCCTGTGCGGAGGAGACCCCGCGGGCCTTCAACTGAGCAGCGGACATGACGCGTTGCCGGACATCGGAGGTGATGCGGAGCTGGCAGGGAGAGAGCGGGGTGTTCTGGTTCATGCTCCGGTGTATCCCGCCGGCGGCGGGGCACTTAACCCCTGTTACATGCCCGTCGACATTCCAGGACAACGCCGTCCTAAAGTACGGACGTTCGACAGCCGAAAAGGGCTGACCCGCCGGGGATTGCGAGCCTGCCGCCGGGGGCGCACCGCCGATCCCACGCGCCGCACGCGCACGCCTCACCCCGCCCGCCCGGCAAACCCCGCCCGGCAAACCTGCCTCACCCGGCAAACCCCGCCCGCCCGGCAAACCTGCCTCACCCGGCAAACCCCGCCGCCCGGCAAACCTGCCTCACCCGGCAAACCCCGCCGCCCGGCAAACCTGCCTCACCCGGCAAACCCCGCCCGTCCGGCGTTTGAGGACGGAACCCTCGCCGTGGTGCCGGGCACCCTGACGGGAAGGTCACGCCGGACGGGCCGGCACCGAATCAGACGGCTACGCCGTCACACGCCTGGGCGCGCAGCCCCCGGGCCAGGTCGTCCCGCGCCTCCAGCACCAGCCGCCGCAGCGCCGGCGCCGCATCCGCGTGCGCCGTCAGCCACGCGTCCGTCGCCGCCACGGTGGCGGGGTCGTCCTGAAGGTCCGGGAACAGGCCCTTCACCACGGCCATCCCGATCTGGATGGACCGCTCGGCCCACACCCGCTCGATCACCTCGAAGTACTTGGCCGCGTACGGCGCCAGCAACTCCCGCTGCGAGGACTGCGAGAAGCCCAGGATCGTGGCCTCCACCAGCGCGTTGGACAACGCGTCCGACTCCACGACGCCCGCCCACGCCTGCGCCTTGACGGCGGCGGAGGGCCGCGAGGCCAGGCAGCGCACCTGGTGCCGCTTGCCGGATGCCGTGTCGTCGCGGGTCAGTTCGGCGCCGATGGCCGTCTCGTCGGCCACGCCGTGCGAGGCCAGCGGCGACAGGAACGCCCACCGGAGCTCCTGGTCGACGTCGAGCCCGTCGATCCGGGCCGTGCCGTCGAGCAGCCCGGACAGCAGCTGGAAGTCCGTGTCCGAGGAGGCGACCGCGGCGAAGAAGCGGGCCCAGGCCAGCTGGGGCTCGCTGCCCGGCGCCGCGAGCCGCAGCTCGCGCAGCGCGCCCTCGGCCAGTGCCCGGCCGCCCTCCTCGCGCCACGACGGGGCCGCGTAGTGCACCAGTGCCGTCTGCGTCCAGGCGTGCAGCATCTGCAGGACGCCGATATCGGTCTCCCGGCCGGAGAAGGCCAGGACCAGCGAGACGAAGTCGCGGGCCGGCATCAGCCCGTCCCGGGTGAGGCTCCACAGCGCGGACCAGCACAGTGCCCGCGCGAGGGGGTCCGTGATGTCTCCCAGGTGGGCCCGGAGCGTGGCCAGCGACACCTCGTCGAAGCGGACCTTGCAGTACGTCAGGTCGTCGTCGTTGACGAGGATCAGCTCGGGCCGCTCGGCCCCGGCCAGCTCCTTGATCACGGTGCGCGGCCCTGCCACGTCGGCCTCGGCCCGGGCGTAACGCACCAGGTCACCGTCGGGCGTGCGCCGGTACAGGCCGACCGCGACCCGGTGGGGCCGCAGCTCCGGGTGGGACTCGGCCGCCTCCTGGAGGACCGCAAGCTCGGTGATCCGGTCCGCGGCGTCGTAGGTCGCCACCGGGGTCAGCGAGTTGACGCCGGCGGTCTGCAGCCAGGAGCGCGACCAGGAGGTCATGTCCCGGCCGGACGTCTCGGCCAGTACCGACAGCAGGTCGCCCAGCCGCGTGTTGCCGTACGCGTGCTTCTTGAAGTAGCGCCGCGCGCCCTCCAGGAACGCGTCCCGCCCCACGTACGCCACCAGCTGCTTCAGCACCGAGGCGCCCTTGGCGTACGTGATGCCGTCGAAGTTGAGCTTGGCGTCCTCCAGGTCACGGATGTCGGCCGTGACCGGGTGCGTGGACGGCAGCTGGTCGGCGCGGTAGGCCCAGGCCTTGCGGTTGTTCGCGAAGGTGATCCAGCCGTTCTTGAACCGGGTGGCCTCCACCATCGCGAAGACGCCCATGAAGTCGGCGAAGGATTCCTTGAGCCACAGGTCGTCCCACCACTGCATGGTGACGAGGTCGCCGAACCACATGTGGGCCATCTCGTGCAGGATGACGTTGGCCCGGCGCTCGTACGCCGCCTGCGTCACCTTCCCGCGGTAGATGTACTCCTCGCGGAACGTGACACAGCCGGGGTTCTCCATCGCACCGAGGTTGTACTCGGGCACGAACGCCTGGTCGTACTTGCCGAACGGGTACGGGTAGTCGAAGTTGTCGTGGAAGAAGTCCAGACCCTGCTTGGTGATCAGGAAGACGTCGTCGGCGTCGAAGTGCCGGGCGAGCCCCTTGCGGCACATCGCGCCGAGCGGGATGTCCAGCGTCGTGCCGTCATCGAACGTACGGCTGTAGGAGTCGGTCACGTAGTGGTACGGACCGGCGACGACCGCCGTGATGTACGTCGAGATCGGCTTCGTCTCGGCGAAGCGCCACACCCCGCCCTCGCGGGACTCCTCGGCCCCGTTGCTCCAGACCGTCCACTCCTCGGGGGCCGTCACCTGGAAGCGGAAGGGGGCCTTGAGGTCGGGCTGCTCGAAGTTGGCGAAGACGCGCCGCGAGTCCGCCGGCTCGTACTGGGTGTAGAGGTAGACCTCGCCGTCCTCCGGGTCGACGAAGCGGTGCATGCCCTCGCCGGTCCTGCTGTACGCGCACTGCGCGTCGACCACCAGGACGTGCTCGCCCTCCGACAGATCGGCCAGGGTCACGCGCACCCCGTCGAAGACGGCCGCCGGGTCCAGCGCCGTACCGTCCAGCGTCACCGCGTTCACGGACGGGGCGATCAGATCGGCGAAGGTCGACGCACCGGCACGCGCCGAGCGGAACCGGATCGTCGTCACCGAGCGGAAGGTCCGTGGACCGGCTCCCTGCTCACCTTCTCCGTCGGGCCCACCGACCGCGGACCGGACGTCGAGGACGACGTCGTAACCGTCGACGGTCAGCAGCTCGGCCCGCTCATGGGCCTCGTCGCGGGACAGGTTCTCACCAGGCACGAGCACACTCCTTTGTGTCACCTTCGAATATTTTGATCCTCCCATGCCGTCTTCCGGCCACGCGTTCGGGAATGGCGGAAGCGCCCGGCGGTGTTCTCGGGCACAGGATGCGATCGGTCCTCATGAGGAGAGAGATGTCTGACAACAGCACGGTGACCGGCAAGACCCCCGCCGATTTCTGGTTCGACCCGCTCTGCCCCTGGGCCTGGATGACCTCCCGCTGGATGCTGGAGGTGGAGAAGGTCCGCGACGTCGAGGTCCGCTGGCATGTGATGAGCCTGGCCGTGCTCAACGAGAACCGGCTGGACGAGCTGCCCGACGAGTACCGCGACCTGCTGGAGAACAAGGCCTGGGGCCCGGTCCGCGTGGTGATCGCCGCCCAGCAGAAGCACGGCGACGACATCGTCGGCCCGCTGTACACGGCACTCGGCACCCGCTTCCACAACCAGGGCGAGGGCCCCACCCGCGAGGCGATCGAGGGTGCGCTGAAGGACGTCGGCCTGCCGGCCGAGCTCGCGGATTACGCCGACTCCGACGCGTACGACACCGAGCTGCGCGCCTCCCACCAGGAAGGCATCGACAAGGTCGGCCAGGACGTCGGCACCCCGGTCATCGCGGTGCCCGGCGCGGACGGCGAGCAGATCGCCTTCTTCGGCCCGGTCGTCACCCCCGCCCCGAAGGGCGAGGAGGCGGCGAAGCTCTGGGACGGCACGCTGCTGGTCGCGTCGATCCCGGGCTTCTACGAGATCAAGCGGACCCGCACGCAGGGCCCGGTCTTCGACTGACCGTGTGCGCTGCGGGGCCGGTCCCCGGCCGGCCCCGCAGCCCCGCCCCTCACCCGTACAGCGCGTCCAGCTCCGGCAGCCGCAGCGCCACCCGCTCCGCGTCGTCGAAGTCGAAGTCCCACTCCGGGTCCAGCGCCGGGTAGTCGATCGTGAACGATTCCTGCGGCAACTCCTCGCCCGTCGCCTCCCGGTAGGCGTCCCACGCCACCCCGAGCACGTCCTCGCACTCCAGGTCCACGCCCTCGGTCGCCGCCGCCCTGACCGCCGGCAGACCGGCCAGCGCGTCCGGATCGGCCACCACCCGCTCGAACACCTCCCGGCCCTGCGCTATCAGCCAGCCCCGGAAGTAGTCGAAACCGTCGTCCGAGCATCCGCCGTTGATCGTGTAGGCCGCGGCCCAGAGCGGCGCCCGGTAGGAAGCCGCCATCAGGTCCCACACCAGCTGTTGCGCGGCGAGGATGTCGTCCGCCGGCCGCTCCGCGAGCAGCGCCGCCACCCGCCCGGCCACGGCCTCGGCGTCGGCGGGGTCGACGACCAGGGCGCGCGCGTCGTCGATCAGCTTCCAGAAGTCCTTGGTGTCCATGGGACGAAGCATGCGGCAGAGGTCTGACATCGACCTGAGGACGTGGGGACGTGGGGACGTGGGGACGTTGGTACGATCACCCGCCCGGTGTCGGTGACCTGCCGGTGCGGCGGCCACCACCCTCCGGAGAGACCATGCGGCGCGCCCTCGTTCCCCTCGTGTTCGTCGCGGCACTGCTGTGCGCCGGGTGCTCCGACGGATCCGGACCGGCCGAGGCCGAGGCCTCGGCCACGGCCGAGCCGGCGGCAGTCGCCGCCCCGGAGGTCGACTACGGGGCCGCGGTACGTACTGCGGTGGCGGCCATGCAGAAGAGCAGCGCCCGGATCGACGAGGAGATCCTGGTGGGGGGCGGGACCGATGGCGGGACCGATAGCTTCGTCGTCTCCATCGACGGCGACTTCGACTGGGCCGGCAACCGCGGGCGCCTCGGTGTCGGTCTCAGCAGCCCGGACAGCCCCGGCAAGAAGTCGCCCCGGGTGGACGAGATCTTCCACGACGGCACTGTCTACGTCGGCGGGTTCTCCGAGTCGAAGGGCCGCTGGGGGTCGATCCGCCAGGACCGTGCCGAGGCCCATTACCTGCTGCGCGCCCCGGTGAACGACCCCCGGCACGTCCTGGAGCAGGTGGCGCAGATGGGTGAGGTCAAGTACCTCGGCGAGGACCAGGTGGACGGCATGGGCGCCGACCACTACCGCGGAGAGCTCGGCTGGGAGACCGTCACCCTGCGGATGGCGAAGGACGTGCGCGCCCAGGCCGACGTCCTGCAGGAGATGCTCGGCTCGATACCCGTCCACGCGGAGGTCTGGGTCGACGGGAGCGGCCGACTCGTGCGTACCCGGCTCGACTGGATAACGGGGGAGGTCGGGAGCACCGTGGCGACGATGAACCTGACGGACCATGGGAAGACGGTCCGGACGGCCGTGCCCGCAGGGGGCGTTGTGCCCGTGCCGACCCTCAGCGGTCCGCTGGCCGGCTGATCCGTACCGCTGTCCGCCACACAGAAGGCCCCCCGCGAGTCACGTCCTCGCAGGGGGCCCTCCTTCATCCGCCTGCCCGGCGACAGTTGAGAAGACGATCACGAGGCAGGACGTTCTCGGTGCGCCGGGGCCTTTCGGCCCGGCGTTCAGGGTGCGAGCAACAGCACGTCCGCGCGCTCCTTGGCAGCCGCGTAACGCTTCGCGACGTCCTGCCAGTTGACGACACGCCACATGGCCTCGATGAAGTCGACCTTCTGGTTCTTGTACTGGAGGTAGAAGGCGTGCTCCCAGGCGTCGAAGACCAGGACCGGGACCGAGCCCTGGCCCACGTTTCCCTGGTGGTCGTAGACCTGCTCGACGATCAGCCTGCCGCTGAGCGGCTCGTACGCGAGGACACCCCAGCCGGAGCCCTGCGTGGTGGCCGCGGCCTTCGTCAGCTGGGACCTGAAGCCCGCGAAGGAGCCGAACGAGTCGGTGATCGCGTCCGCGAGGTCCCCGACGCCGTCCGCGGCCAGCGGCTCGCCACCGCCGTCGCCGGTCATGTTGTGCCAGTAGATCGAGTGCAGGATGTGGCCGGAGAGGTGGAACGCGAGGTTCTTCTGGAGCCCGTTGACCGCCCCCCATGCCTCCTTGTCCCGGGCCTCCGCCAGCTGCTCCAGGGTGTCGTTCGCGCCCTTCACGTACGCGGCGTGGTGCTTGTCGTGGTGGAGCTCGATGATCTGCGGATTGATGACCGGTTCGAGCGCCGCGTAGTCGTACGGGAGTTCCGGGAGCGTGTACGTGGCCATGATCGAACCCTCCAGCTGCTGAACTGTTGTTATTGCAACCTATATGCAAGAGCAGGCTAACAGCAGGAGTGACTGGGAGGTCATCAGCCCTTCGGCGTAGGACCACGGCCCCGCAGGCGCACGCGAAAACGCCGGGCGGGCCCGGGTGATCGGGCCCGCCCGGCGTTTCCGCGTACCGGGGTTACCCGTCCGTGGTGGTCGTGGCGCGCCGCTGTCGTACGACACCGATCACGATCAGGACCGCCGTCAGCGCACCCGTCGCCAGTAGCTGGTCACGGGTGTCGGGCTGGCGGAGCATCAGGAAGAAGATGCCGGCCATGGCGAGGAGCGCCACCACCGTCAGGCCCGGGAAGAGCCACATCCGCACCACCAGCTTCTCGGGCGCCTCGCGCTCCATCCGGGTGCGCAGGATCAGCTGGGAGACCGCGATGAAGATCCAGACGACCAGGATCACCGCGCCGATCATGTTGAGCAGCCACGGGAACACGTCGTCCGGACGCCAGTGGCTCAGCAGCACGCACAGGAACCCGAACACGGACGAGACCAGGACCGCCGTGCGCGGCACGCCCGAGGTGACCCGGCCCAGCCGCTTCGGGCCCTGGCCGCGGGCCACCAGTGAGCAGGCCATGCGCGAGGCGCCGTAGATGTTGGCGTTCATCGCCGAGAGCAGCGCCACCAGGATGACCACGTTCATGATCTCCGCCGCACCGCTGATGCCCAGGTGGTCCAGGGCCGCGTAGAACGGGCCCACCTCCACCACCTTCGCGTCGTCCCACGGGACCAGCGTGACGATGACCGCCATCGAGCCGACGTAGAACAGCGCGATCCGCCACATCGCCGTCCGCACGGCCTTCGCGACCCCCTGCACCGGGTTCTCGGACTCCGCCGCGGCGATGGTGACCGTCTCCAGACCGCCGTACGCGAAGACGGAGGCGAGCAGCCCGATGACCAGCCCCTCGGAGCCGTTCGGCATGAATCCGCCCTCACCGCTGAGGTTGGCCGTGCCCGGAGCGTCCGTGCCCGGGAGCACGCCGAGGATCGCCAGGATCCCCAGCACCAGGAACAGCGTGATCGCGGCGACCTTGAGCGCCGCGAACCAGAACTCGAACTCGCCGAACTTCGTCACCGAGGCCAGGTTCGTGCCCAGGAACACCACCATGAACAGTGCCACCCAGGCCCACTCCGGAGTCCCGGGCAGCCAGCCGCCGATGATCTGCGCGGCGCCGATGCCCTCCAGGCCGACGGCGACGCAGAGCAGCACCCAGAACGCCCAGCCCGCCGTGAACCCGGCCCACGGGCCGATCGCCCGCTCGGCGTGGACGGAGAACGAACCGGAGGCCGGGTTGGCCGCCGACATCTCGCCGAGCATGCGCATCACGAGCATGACCAGCAGCCCGGAGACCGCGTAGGCGATGATGATCGACGGTCCGGCGGCGGCGATGCCCGCGCCGGAGCCGACGAACAGCCCGGCACCGATGACACCGCCGAGGGCGATCATCGACAGGTGGCGCTGCTTGAGTCCGTGGGTGAGGGCCGAGTCGCTTCCGGTGTCGGAGGCGACGGCCGGGGAGCCTGTGGGGGGAGGCGCGGAGGTCCGAGGCATGGACGAGCTCTGTTCGGTCGGTGAGACGGGGGATGGGTACCCAGTCTGAACACGCGCTCCGTTCACGGGGAACGACCGTCCGCTATACGGGCACCAGGCTCACACGCCGCGCACACCCGGCCGCGTGGGGTCGCTCACCGTCATGGACCGTCGCTTTAGAGGGAATTCACAGTCTGACCCCCGAGTCCCTTCCCGGTCGCATGCGGCATTATCCGCCCCCACCTCAGTGACGAGCATCACGCCTCGACGTGATTGCGCGCTGTCTGTTGTGTGAACCCCACCAAACCCCCAACCGACGCTTTGTGGGCCGCTGATGGTGATCCAGCCATACTCCGTCGGCTAACGTCAGCCTCAGTCCGTCCCCACCCACCCTCGCCTGCCCTCACCCCGCGGAGTCCCGATGAGCACTGCTGCCGCCGCCCCCGTCCGCACCGGAGCGGTCCTCGCCGACCTGCTGCCCGCCGCCCGGCACCGCTACGCCGTGGACACCGCCCTGGTGCTCGGCGGTGCCGCGCTGACCGGCATAGCGGCCCAGATCGCCGTCCCGGTCCCCGGCTCCCCGGTCCCGGTCACCGGCCAGACCTTCGCCGCGCTCCTGGTCGGCACCGCGCTCGGCGCCCGCCGCGGCTTCCTCGCGCTCGCCGTGTACGCGCTCGTCGGCATGGCCGGCATGCCGTGGTTCTCGGCCGGCAGCTCCGGCGCGGGCGGCGCCTCCTTCGGCTACGTGCTCGGCATGCTGCTCGCGGCCACGGTGGTCGGCGGCCTGGCCCGCCGCGGCGGCGACCGCTCCGTGCTGCGCACCGCGGGCACGATGGTGCTCGGCTCGGCGATCATCTACGCGGTCGGCGTGCCCTACCTGGCGCTGTCCACCGGCATGTCGGCGAGCGCCGCGATCGCGGCCGGCCTGACGCCGTTCCTGCTCGGCGACGCGCTGAAGGCCGTGCTCGCCATGGGCGCGCTGCCCGCGTCCTGGAAGCTCATCGGCCGTCGCGGCTGATGCCGTAGCTCCCTCCGAAGAGGCTCGCCGGGTCGTATCGCGACACCAGACCGGCGAGCCTCTCGCGCGTCCGCGGTCCGTGGAACCCCTCGGTACGGTCTCCGCCGCCGAAGGAGAAGTTCAGCGAACGGCCGACGACCAGCGGCCCCAGGACGGCGGCCACCTCCTCGTACAGCGCCCGGACCGACGCCACGTCCGTACCGTCGAGCGGCGACAGCAGCCGCAGCAGGAAGCCGGCGTCCCGGTACGGCACCGCACTGTCCGGGTCCGGCGCGGCGGCCAGGGCGCCGCCCAGGTGGTTGAGCTGCACCACGGTCATCATCGGCGCCTTCCGCCCGGTCAGCTCCAGCACCCGTGCCGCCCGCTCGGGATCGATCCCGCTCAGCATCAGCCCGTCCCCGTAGTAGGCGTGCGGGAACGGCGGATCGCTGTGGATGGTGTGGCTGTCGGTGTACGGCATCTCCCGCAGCGAGTCCGCCAGTGCGGGGCCGATCGCCCGCAGCGGCGCGACGAGGCGTTCGCCCTCTGCGGCCGAGCCGGTGTACGCGACCCGCACCGACACCACGTACCGGCCACGCATCTCCTGCGGCACCTGCGGAATGTCCGGGTACACGAGCGCGCCGACCGAGGAGGTCAGCGATACGGGCACGGTCCGGGTCCACTCCAGGTAGCGCCGCAGTACCTGCGCACCCGCCTCCCCGTCGCCGTCGAAGAGGACCGAGCCGCCGTAGAGCCGGGCCACCGGGACCAGGCCGGTCTCCATCCAGGTCACCACGCCCAGCCGGTGCCCGCCGCCGCGCAGCCCCCAGAACAGTTCGGGCTCGTCCTCGGCGCTGACATGGCGCAGCACCCCGTCCCCCGTCACCACGTCGAACGAGCGGACCAGGTCGGCGGCGTACCCGAACTCCCGGGCCAGCACGCCGAGCCCGCCGCCGAGCGTGTACGAGACGGCGCCCACGCCGGGGGAGGAGCCGTTGAGCGGGGCGAGCCCGTGCGGGGCGGCGGCCTCGATGACCTGGCCCCAGGTGACGCCCGCGCCGATCCGGGCGGTGCGGCGCACCGGGTCGACCAGGACCGAGTCCATCGCCCGGGTGCTGATCAGGACGCCGCCCTCGACGGGGCCGGCCAGCCCGTGGCCGGTGGCGTGGACGCCCACCCGGAGCCCCTCCCGGGCGGCCCGGGTCACGGCGGTACGTACGACCTCGGCGTCGGCGGCCTCGACGACGAGGTCGGGGCGGATTGCGAAGCCGGTCTGGTATCCGGCGGGGACGGCAGTCATGGCGGAGGCTCTCCAGTCGCTCGCTCGATGCGCTGACGACCTCGTCCGCGAGGTCGTCACGACGGAGAGCCTCCCCGGTATACCTGACAAGGAGCGTCAGGTATGGATGGTCACTTCTCGCCGCCCGCGACCGGCTCGCCGCTCCGGCGCCTGCGCGCCTCACGTACCAGCGACACGGCCACCACCAGCACCGCGACCAGCAGCGAGAGCAGCACCTGCTCACGCCCGGCGTCGTCGGTCAGCATGTAGACCAGCACGAACGAGATCATCGCGATGGTCGCCCAGGTCAGGTACGGGAAGAGCCACATCCGTACGACCAGCTTCTCGGGCGACTCGCGCAGGATGATGCCGCGCATCCGCAGCTGGGTGAAGCAGATGACCAGCCAGACGAAGAGGGCGACCGCGCCGGACGAGTTCAGCAGGAACGCGAAGACGGTGTCGGGCCACTGGTAGTTGAAGAAGACGGCGACGAAGCCGAAGACCACGGAGGAGAGGATCGCCGCCTGCGGCACGCCCCGCTTGTTGGTCCGGGCGAACGCCTTGGGGGCGTCACCGCGGCCGCCGAGCGAGAACGCCATCCGGGAGGCCGTGTAGAGGCCGGAGTTGAGGCAGGACAGCACGGCCGTCAACACGATGACGTCCATTACCTGGCCGGCGTGCGGGATGCCGATGACGTCGAGCGCCGCGACGTAGCTGCCCTTCTCGAGGATCGACGGGTCGTTCCACGGCAGCAGGGTCAGCACGATGAAGATCGAGCCCAGGTAGAAGACGGCGATCCGCCAGATGACGCTGTTGGTGGCCTTCTGGACGGCGCGCTGCGGGTTCTCCGACTCACCGGCCGCCAGCGTCACGATCTCGCTGCCCATGAAGGAGAAGACGACCATCAGTACGCCGGTGAGGATCGCGCCGGGGCCCTTGGGGAAGAAGCCGCCGGTGTCGGTGAGGTGGGCCAGTCCGGATCCGGCGTGGTCCGATCCGGGCAGTACCCCGAAGACGGCGAGCAGGCCGATGATCACGAACGCGCCGATCGCGACGACCTTGATGCCGGCGAACCAGAACTCGAACTCGCCGTACGAACCGACGGACACCAGGTTCGTCGCGGTCAGCACCAGCATCACGATCAGTGCCCAGCCCCACTGCGGCACGCCCGGCACCCAGCTCTCCAGGATCTTGGCACCCGCCGTGGCCTCGACGGCGAGCACCACGACCCAGAAGAACCAGTACAGCCAGCCGATCGAGAACCCGGCCCAGCGGCCCAGCGCCTGGTCGGCGTAGGTGGAGAAGGAGCCCGAGGCGGGGCGGGCGGCCGCCATCTCGCCGAGCATCCGCATCACGAAGACGACCATCAGGCCGACCAGTGCGTACGACAGAAGGATGGCCGGTCCGGCGGCGGCGATACCGGCCCCGGAGCCCACGAACAGGCCCGCGCCGATCACACCGCCGATCGCGATCATGGAGAGGTGACGGTTCTTGAGACCGGCCTGGAGCCCGTCCCCGGACTCCGTCCGGCCCGAACGGTCCGGCCCGTCGGGCTGTTGGCCCGGCCCTGCCAGAGTCGTCTGCGACGTCATGGATCGAATCCTCACGTTTTCGGATCACTCGGTTGCGTGCTCCGCCGCGCCGCGGTGGCGGAGCGGCAAGCGATGCATTGAAGCCCGGTGAACCCCGAAAGCGGAACCCTTTCCTCCGGTTCCTTGACCGGATCGTTGCCTCAGTGGCATCGCACACACAGGGCCCGCACATCGGGGCCACACCGCACCCCGTCGTCGGTTACCCGGCGTCGCTCGTGCCACACTCCTCCCATGCGCGTGTACCTCGGATCCGACCATGCCGGTTACGAACTCAAGAACCACCTCGTCGAGTGGCTCAAGGCACAGGGCCACGAAGTCGTCGACTGCGGTCCCCACATCTATGACGCCCAGGACGACTACCCGCCGTTCTGCCTGCGCGCCGCCGAGAAGACGGCCGCGGACCCGGACAGCCTCGGCATCGTGATCGGCGGCTCCGGCAACGGCGAGCAGATGGCCGCGAACAAGGTCAAGGGCGTACGTGCCGCACTCGCCTGGAGCGAGCAGACCGCCGCGCTGGGCCGCGAGCACAACAACGCCAACGTGATCTCCATCGGCGGCCGGATGCACACGGCCGAGGAGTCCACCAAGTTCGTCGAGATCTTCCTCTCCACCCCGTACTCGGGCGAGGAGCGGCACACCCGCCGCATCGAGATGCTCACGGCGTACGAGAACACCGGCGAGCTCCCCCCGATCCCGGCCCACCACCCGCAGCAGGGCTGAGCACCCCATATCCTGAACTGTGCCGCCGGTACCCCCGGCGGCACAGCCATGTCCGCCCTGCCCCGCGCCTCACCGAGGAGAACCGCAGCCGTGCCCGAGGGACACACGATCCACCGCCTCGCGGACGACCACCGGGACCGGTTCGCGGGACGGCCCGTGCGGGTGAGCAGCCCGCAGGGGAAGTTCTCCGACAGCGCCGCCCTGCTCGACGGCCGGGTGCTGGACGGTGCGGAGGCCCACGGCAAGCACCTCTTCCTCGGCTTCGAGGACACCGGCTGGGTCCACATCCACCTCGGCCTGTTCGGCAAGCTCGGATTCGGTACGGTCCCGGCCCCGCCGCCCACCGACACGGTCCGGCTGCGCATCCGGAACGACGCGCACCACGCGGACCTGCGCGGCCCCACCACCTGCGCCCTGATCACCGACGCCGAGAAGCGCGCGATACACGACCGCCTGGGCCCCGACCCGCTGCGCCCCGCCGACGACGGCGAGCGGGCCTGGCAGCGGATCTCCCGCAGCCGGATCACCGTGGCCGCCCTGCTGATGGACCAGAAGGTCGTCGCGGGCGTCGGCAACGTGTACCGCGCGGAGGTGCTGTTCCGGCACGGCATCGACCCGTACCGGGCCGGCAAGGACCTCACCCGCCGCGAGTGGGACGCGATCTGGACGGACCTGGGCGCGCTGATGCGTGAGGGCGTACGCAACAACCGCATCGACACCGTGCGCCCCGAGCACCTGCCCGAGGCGATGGGCCGCCCGCCGCGCGTGGACGACCACGGCGGCGAGGTGTACGTCTACCGCCGCGCCCGCCGGGCCTGCCACATCTGCGGTACGCAGATCCGTACGGCGGACCTGGCGGCCCGGAACCTGTTCTGGTGCCCGGGGTGCCAGAAATCCAGCCTGTCCGGCGATTGAGGGCAGAGCGCCCGAAGGGTGCTGCACGGCAGTCGACGCCGCGAAATCAAGCCCGTCCGGCGATTGGGGACAAGGCCAGTCGCCGGACGAACCCGCACCCCGCCTAAGGGCTGTCCCGCAATTCCTGGCGGGCGCACGACGACAGCTACGGCACCTCGCCGCGTTGTCGAAACGCCCGAATACATCCAGTATGCGGGCGCCTCTCCGTCTTGCGATGCACCGCATCTGACGCCGCGCGCTGATCCACCAGGAATTGCGGGACAGCCCTTAGAACCCCCGTGGCAACCACGGCGCCACGTCGGACAGGAACGCCGACGACGCCTCCGCCACCGCCCCGGCCCGCAGCTCCCTCACCCGGCCGGCCAGCGCCAGCGAGCTCAGTGCCTCGCCGCCCAGATAGGCCGAGCCCAACTCCCGTACCGACAACGCCAGATCCGCCGCGTCCTCCGTGCGCTTGCACGACGCGCCGCCCTTCGCGTCGGCCGTCAGCCGCCAACGCCCGGCATTCCAGGGGCAGAACGCGTCCTCGACCTCGAACACCACGTCCAGCGGCCCCCGGTAGGTCCGAGCCTCCAGCGCCGCGCCCACGTCCACCAGCCGCACATGGAGCGAGTCCCGCAGCCGGACCCCGCACCGCCGCACATCCGACACCAGGTGCAGCACCGCGTCGTCCGCCGGACGGTTCCGTGCCTCGACCGTCGACGTCAGGTCGATCCCGAAGAGGAACTGCCACAGCGCCGCGTACGCCGCCGGGTCCAGCGCCGCCAGATCGCCCACCACGATGCGGCCCTTGGGGCCCGACGTATCCCATTCGGGCTTGATGTGGTAGTTCGTGTAGCCGACGAGCTCGCCGTCCCGCTCCGCCAGCACGCACTGCAGCGCCGAGCCGCCCTGGCGCGTACTCACCGGATCGACCAGCGGCTTGCGCTCCCAGCCGGGACCGTGGGCCGGGGTGCCGGGACGTCCCGCCACCAGCCGCGCGTACACGCTCTCGCACGCCGCGACCGCCTCGTCCTTCTTCGCGTACCGCAGCCGGATCCCGTCCGTGCCCTCCGGCACGCTCAGCCGCACCCGGTCCGTGTCGATCGACAGGGACATCTGCCGGGTCGCCGCCCCGTACCCGAACCGGCCGTAGATCGCCGGCTCCGACGCCGTCAGCACCGCGATCGGCTCACCGAGGGCCCGTACGTCGTCGAGCTGGCGGCGCATCATCGAGGTCAGCAGACCGCGCCTGCGGTGCGTGGACGCGACGCTCACCATCGTGACCCCGGCCGCCGGCACCAGCGCCCCGCCCGGCACGGCCACCCGGAAGCTGAACGCCCCCGCGGTCGCGACCACGTCGTCGCCGTCCCAGATCCCGATCGACCGCTCGCACTCGGTCAGTTCCTGCTCCAGCTCCCGCTGTTCCGGAGACTCGGGGTTCCCGCCGAACGCGAGCTCCAGGCACTCGAACCACTTGTTCCATTCGGACGGCTGCAATACGCGGAGCTCTGTAGTCATATGCCATGACTACCAGGGCTTCGGCAGCCGGGCGAGGCGTTTTCGAACGCATTGTCACAGGGGTCCCCCTGCACCGGAGGCCGCCGGGTGGATAAGGTCCCCGCAATGGCCCGACGCGCAGGAGCAGAGACGTACCCGGCCCGATTGAGGAAATCGGCGCACCGGGTACGCACCACGCTGCGCCGGTCCGGGGTCGACTACTTCCGCGGGGACGGCTCGGACTGGATCGCGCTGGCCGCGCTGCTGCTGACCATTCCGGCGATCACCTGCGGCACCCTGCTGAACCCGGTGTGGTGCTCGCCGACCGTGCTCGTCCTGCCGATCATCGCGGGCGGCCTGCTGCTGCGCCCCGCCAGCTTGCTCGGTCTGTACGCGACCGCCGCGGCGGCACTTATCGTGGAGGCCGTCTGGCTCGGTCCGTACGAGGACGGCCCGGCCCGGGTCACCCCCGGCACCGTGCTGACGGTCGCCGCCTGCGGGTTCCTCGGTCTGATCCTCGCCCAGTTCCGGGCCAGGGTCGGCGTGCCGTGGCGGCGCGGCGGCACCATGCTCTTCGACCTGCGCGAACGCATCCGGGTGCAGAGCGCGCTGCCCCGCCTCCCGCAGGGCTGGCACCGAGAGATGTCGCTACGCCCGGCAGGCGGGCAGTCCTTCTCCGGGGACTTCGTCGTAGCGGCCCGCACCAACGGGGGCCGCACGCTGGAGGCCGTGCTCACCGATGTCTCCGGCAAGGGCATGGACGCAGGCTCCCGGGCGCTGCTGCTGTCCGGCGCGTTCGGCGGGCTCCTCGGATCGCTGCCGCCGCACGGCTTCTTGCCGGCGGCCAACGGCTATCTGCTGCGCCAGGACTGGGACGAGGGCTTCGCCACCTCGATCCATCTGGTCCTGGACCTGGAGTCGGGGGACTACGAACTCCTCTCGGCCGGCCATCCGCCCGCCCTCCAGCTCCACGCCGGCAGCGGCCAGTGGGAGGAGAAGGCGGCGGAGGGCCCGCTGCTCGGGGTGTACGACGGGGCGGAGTTCGACGCCGTGAAGGGCCATCTGGCCCCCGGTGACGTGCTGATGCTGTTCACCGACGGCCTGGTGGAGGCCTCCGACCGCGACATCGCGGAAGGCATCGACCGGCTGACGGGCGAGGCCGACCGCTACGTCACCACGGGCTTCGAGGGCGCGGCCTGGCATCTCATCGAGGCCTGCGCCAAGGACGTCAACGACGACCGGGCACTGCTGCTGCTGTCGCGCCGGTCCTGAATCCGGAACCGTGTGCAACCGGTTCGAACCGGACGTACGTCAACGAGGACCGGTCCGTCACCGGATCGGGAGCGGAATCGTCTCGCGCCCGCGGGGCAGGAACCGGGCCAGCCAGTGCGAGCGCCCGGCGGCCAGGGGAGCCAGGACCGCGAGGACGAGCACATAGCCCGCGATGAACGGGGAGAGCCGTTCGTCCAGCCCCGCGCCGGCCGCCATCGTGGCGAGGATCAGGGCGAACTCACCGCGCGCCACCAGGGTCGTGGAGATGTTCGCCGTGGCCTGCGGGCCGAAGGCGTACACCTTGGCGGCGGCCAGTCCCGCGACGACGTTCATGGCGAGGGTCACCGCCACGGCGGCCAGCACCGGCCACAGCACGGTCGGCAGGTCGCCGGGGTTGATGGAGAGGCCGAACGCGAAGAAGAAGATCGCTCCGAAGGCGTCGCGCAGCGGGTGGACCAGCTTGAGGATGCGTTCCCCCGAGGTGGTGCTGCCGAGCATGAGGCCCACCATGAAGGCGCCGATGGCGTCCGCGACCCCGAACCACTCCGATATGCCGGCCACGAGGACGGCGGCGCCGAGGAAGGAGATGACGAGCAGTTCGTCGTCCCGGGTGTTGATGAGCTTGCCGATGACCTTGGTGCCGAACCGGGCGGCCAGCGCGAGGATCAGCAGGAACCCGAAGGCCTTGCCGCCGTCGACCGCGGCCGACGCGAGGCTGTCGGCGCCCGAGAGGATGGGCTGGAGGGCCGCCAGGTACAGGGCGAGGAACACGTCCTCGACGACGATGATGCCGAGGATCGGCTTGGTCTCCGGGTTGCCGATGCGGCCGAGGTCGACCAGGACCTTGGTGACGATGGCCGAGGACGAGATGCCGAGCACCCCGGCGAGGACCAGCGCCTCCGAGGTGCCCCAGCCCAGCGCGAAGCCGAAGCCGAGCCCGGCGCCGACGTTCAGGGCGAGATAGGCGCCACCCGCGACGGCCATCTTGCGGCCGCCCGCTTTGAGGTCGTCGAGGTGGAATTCCAGGCCGAGGTAGAAGAGCAGCAGCACCAGACCGAGTGCCGAGAGCATCTCCAGGTCGTGCGGGTCGGCGACGAGAACGATGCCGGGGGTGTGGGGGCCGAGCAGGATGCCGGCCAGGATGAACAGTGGGATGGTCGGGAGTCCGATGCGGCTACCGACGCGGGCGAGTACTGCGGCGGCGAGGAAGGCGCCGCCCATGGCGATGAGCGTGTCTGCGTGTCCGATGAGCTTGATCCTTCGTCGGGTCAAGAGAGCGTCAAGAAATCGTCAGTAATTAGTTTACCGAACGATTGACGCTGCAACTATGACGGCCCCCGGCGGCCTCGCCACGGAGCGGACGGGCATCGGGGGCCGCGCCCCTTCTAGGGTCGGGGCATGACCGCATCACGAGCACAGCTGACCCTGGCCGAAGTCGAGGCCGTCGCCCGCGAGGCCCATGCCGCGCAGCGGGACAAGGCGGGCAGGCCGTACACCGAGCACCTCGCGGCGGTCGCCGAGGGGGTACGGGTCAGGGGCGGCAGCGACGAACAGATCGCCGCGGCCTGGCTGCACGACGCTGTCGAGGACGACGCGCTGTCGGAGCGCTGGCTGGCCGATGCCGCGCTGTCGCAGCAGGTCAAGGACATGGTGCTCGCCGTCACGAAGCGGGCCGGCGAGGGCCTGCCGGCGTACACGGGGCGCATCCTGGCCACGCCCGGCGCCCTGTTGGTCAAGGAGGCCGACCTCGCCCACAACGCCGACCCGGCCCGCCTCGCGGTGCTGGAACCGGCGACCCGTACCCGGCTGACCGAGAAGTATGCGCTGGTACGGGGGTTGCTCGGGCTCACCGCACCGCAACCGCCCGCCGAGCAACGGGATTGAGCCAACACGTCGGAGCCCGAACGGGCCGGGCTCCGACGTGTTCAGGTGTGCGGCGGTGACGTCCTGCTCTCAGAGCTTCGCGGAGTCCCGCCGGAAGGCCCAGTTCATGTCCGGTTCGGTCACGCAGCGCAGGACGCGCCGTACCGGCGGCGTGCACATCAGGGTCACCCCGGCCGAGGCGACGACGCTGACCAGCACCAGGCCGGTCGGCGAGACCAGCCACTCGTTCCGGTCGAAGACACCGCCGTAGTCGGCGCCCTTCACCATGAACCCGTGCAGCAGATAGCCGCAGATCGTTCCGCCGCCGAGCACCGTGAACCACATGTGGCGCCGCGGGACCAGGGACAGGAACGCGGCGGTGAGCAGCGTCGCGCAGCCGAACAGCGCGAGGGTCATCACCACGCCGGTCCACCAGGGGTTACCCATGTCCTGGGCGGTCGAGTTGCGCAGGAACCAGCCCAGTTGCATGCGGGGCGCCGCCCAGTAGGCGAAGAGCACCGCGCCGGCGAACAGCGGAAGGGCCAGCAGTCGCGCCTCGCGGCGGCGGACCAACTGGAAGTGCTCGGGCTTGAGCTGGAGCCCGAGCACGAAGAACGGCAGGAACTGCAGTACGCGCGGCAGGTCGAGGTCGTCGCCGATGCTGGGGGCGAGCGAGGCGAGGGAGGCGATGACGAGCGAGACCGCCAGCGGATGACGCAGATTGCGCCACAGGGGCGTGGTGAGCCGCCAGATGAACAGCGCGGCCAGGAACCAGGTGAGGTACCAGGGCTCGGTCAGGCTGATCGGGGCGTCGGGGTCGTCCACGTACCGCCGGAACAGCGAGTACGCCGTCTCGAACACCACGTACGGCACGGCCACCCCGGTGACCAGGCGCTTCACCTTGGCCGGGCTCATGTCGAACGAGCGTGAGAAATAGCCGGAGATGATGATGAAAGCCGGCATGTGGAAGGTGTACGTCACCATGTACAGCGCACGCGCGGCCCTGCTCCCCTCCATGACCGGAACCCACGAGTGGGCCACCGCGACCAGCACGATGGCCAGGTACTTGGCATTGTCGAAGTAGGGGTCACGCTTCTTCGGGGCAGCCGCCTGCGCAGGCCGGTCCTGGACCGGTGCGGGTCCGCCCTCCGTCGTCTCCGGTGCTTGGGGTCTGGGCTCCGACTCCCGGGTCGCCGGTGGGAGCGTGGCCCTCTGGAATACGTTCGGAGCGTGGAACATCTCAGGCACCCTAGACGTCTCGATTGCCATTCGTAAAACCGCCGTCGGATATCGCGTGTTCCCGTCCGATGGAATGCCAAACCCGCGAAATCTGTCCGATATGCCCATATTGATCCTGCTTAAATGGTGCAAATCCGCAGGTAGTTGGGGAGAGTGAATTACGTCTCGCCAGCCGCCGGTATTCCCTGTGAATAAACTGTGTGGATGCGGAAACGATCGCCGTTGCAATTGCCTCTCCGTATGAGGTTCCTGCTGGTGGAAGCGCCGGTGCCGGCCCCGCGACTACGCGCCCGGCGTCCGGCCCGGCTCCGTCAACTGACCGGCGCGCAGGGGGCGCAGGGGGCGCAAGATGGCGTGATATCGACAGGTCGATCCGTCACCTGGCAGCGACCACAGGGGAGTTGGTGGCACGATGGACGCAACGGAGGAGTGCGCGGCCGCACACCTCCGGGCCGGCAAGGCGGACCGACCGAGGGTGTGAGCAGTCGTGGCCATTTCGCTGTCTGTGGTGCTTCTTTTGGCGATCATCCTGGTGGTCCTGATCCGAGGTGGCTCCATCAAGGCCGGACCCGCGATCGTCGCGGTGCTCTTCGGCTTCTTCCTGGCGTCGACCGGCATGGCGCCGTCGATCCAGAGGTTCATGGACTCGATAGCGCAGAGCATCAACCAGATCAGCTTCTGAGGCCTCCGGCCCGGGGCGGCGACACCGCCCCGCAGGACGCGCCCCGGGAAACGCGAAGGGCCCGGTCCGGCGGACATCCCCGAGGGGATCCGCCGGGCCGGGCCCGAAGCATGGAGCGGGCGACGGGAATCGAACCCGCGTAGCTAGTGACCTGAGTCGGAGTTTTGTCGTTGGTTGGGTATGAGTCGTCCGGGTCCGAAGATTCCGCCGTTGTCGGTGACCGATGCCCAACGGGCTG
>NZ_JBITIE010000024.1:0-117724 GCF_044458665.1 Streptomyces sp. NPDC050422 | reverse complement strand
CCCGGAAGGCCGCCGACGGCCGGGAGCAGCGAGCCCGGAAAGCCCCCGACGGATCGAAGCGGCCGAGGCCTGCAAAGCCGCCACGGCTGGAAGCGGCCGAGCCCGGAAGGCCGCCGACGGCCGGGAGCAGCGAGCCCGGAAAGCCCCCGACGGATCGAAGCGGCCGAGGCCTGCAAAGCCGCCCACGGCTGGAAGCGGCCGAGCCCGGAAGGCCGCCGACGGCCGGGAGCAGCGAGCCCGGAAAGCCCCCGACGGATCGAAGCGGCCGAGGCCTGCAAAGCCGCCCACGGCTGGAAGCAGTCGAGCCCGGAAAGCCGCCGACGGATCGAAGCAGTCGAGGCCCGGAAGGGGAGCCGGCCTGATCAGGTGCGCGGGATGCGGATCAATGACAGCACCTCGTCGCGTACCGCCGTCATCGTCTCCTCGTCGCCCGCCTCGACGTTCAGGCGCAGCAGGGGCTCCGTGTTGGAGGGGCGGAGGTTGAACCACCAGGCCGGGGAGGTGACCGTGAGGCCGTCCAGGTCGTCGGTGGTCACGTTCTCGCGGGTGGCGAACGCTGCCCGCACGTCCGCGGTGCGGGCCTGCTGGTCGTCGACCGTGGAGTTGATCTCGCCCGAGTCGGTGTAACGGTCGTACTGGGCCACCAGGGCCGAGAGGGGCTCCTCCTGGCCTCCGAGGGCGGCCAGGACGTGGAGGGCGGCGAGCATGCCCGTATCGGCGTTCCAGAAGTCGCGGAAGTAGTAGTGCGCGGAGTGCTCGCCGCCGAAGATCGCGCCGTGTGCGGCCATCTCCGCCTTGATGAAGGAGTGGCCGACCCGGGTGCGGACGGGGGTGCCGCCGTGTTCGCGTACGACCTCCGGGACCGAGAGGGACGAGATCAGGTTGTGGATGACCGTGCCCCGGCCGCCGTTGCGGGCCAGTTCCCGGGCCGCGACCAGGGCGGTGATCGCCGACGGGGAGACGCCCGCGCCGCGCTCGTCCACGACGAAGCAGCGGTCCGCGTCGCCGTCGAAGGCCAGGCCGAGGTCGGCGCCCTCGGCCACCACCCGGGCCTGGAGGTCGACGATGTTCGCCGGGTCGAGGGGATTGGCCTCGTGGTTCGGGAACGTGCCGTCCAGCTCGAAGTACATCGGGACGAGTTCCAGCGGCAGCCCCGCCAGGACCGTCGGGACGGTGTGGCCGCCCATGCCGTTGCCCGCGTCCACGACCACCTTCAGGGGGCGGATCGCGGACAGGTCGACGAGGGACAGCAGGTGGGCGGCGTAGTCGGTGAGCGTGTCGCGTTCGGCGACCGTGCCGGGGGCGGCGGCCGGCTCCGGTGCGCCGGTCTCCGACCACTTCTCGACCAGGGTGCGGATCTCGGCGAGGCCGGTGTCCTGGCCTACGGGGGCCGCACCGGCCCGGCACATCTTGATGCCGTTGTACTGCGCCGGATTGTGGGAGGCCGTGAACATCGCGCCCGGCAGGCCCAGTGACCCCGACGCGTAGTACAGCTGGTCGGTCGAGCAGAGGCCGATCATGGTGACGTCGGCTCCGCGGGCCGTCGCGCCCCGGGCGAAGGCTCCCGACAGGGCCGGGGACGTGGGGCGCATGTCGTGGCCGATGACGATCGCGTCCGCGGCGGTCACCTCGACGAACGCCGCCCCGAACAGCTCGGCCATCGCCTCGTCCCACTGGTCGGGCACGACTCCGCGCACGTCGTACGCCTTCACGAGCTGCGACAGATCTGCAGTCACGGGCCGGTCCTCCTGAGGTCTCTTCGGACCGCCAAACTACCCGGCGGCCGAGAGCGTCCCGCGCCCCGGGGAGGCGGCCTCTCAGGAGTCGGGTGAGCGCAGTACCCGGAGGTGGCCTCTGCGGGCGACCTCCATCGGGTCGGCTGTGCGCGGGCCGCCGCCTCTGGTGCCGTCCCCGCGGTCCTGCGGACGCGCGGCCTCCCGTACGGCGTTGGCCAGCGCTTCCAGGTCGTCACCGCTGGGGCGGGTGGGCGCGGAGGGGTCGGAGAGCCGGACGACCTCCCAGCCACGTGGCGCGGTCAGGCGCTCACTGTGCTCGGCACAGAGGTCGTAGCAGTGGGGCTCGGCGTAGGTGGCGAGCGGGCCGAGGACCGCAGTCGAGTCGGCATAGACGTACGTCAGTGTCGCGACGGCAGGGCGGCCGCACGCGGTGCGCGAACAGCGACGTACAGGGCTCACGATGTTGGACGGTACCGCACTCTTGAGCGGGCTGCGACGACTCGCCCCCGGCTCACCCCACCGTGTCGCCCTGTGACCTCGGGCACAGGCTCCTCCCGGGCAACTCCCCTGACCTGCGCGGGAGGAGAGGGCCGCCGATCATGGCGGCACCGATTCCGCTCACCGTTCGGCGCAAAACCGGTCATACGACAGGGAGTCAGCGATCACGAGCGGGGCCGGAACGGGTCGCCCCATGGCCGGATCGGTCAGGAACGGACAGGTCGGCTCCCGCCCGGGCGGTCTCGGCCCGCTCACCCCGCGGAGGGCTACGCTGCGTCAGTGATGGACAGTCCCGTACCGCCCCACCCGTCCGAGCCCCGACCTCGGCGCCGAGACCGACACGGCCGTGGCATGCGCGGCCCCGTCGCCCCTCCCCAGGTACCGCTCTCGGCCAGCAGGGCGGACAGTTTCCGCGATCTGGTGCAGGACTCGGTGGAGCGGCTGGAGCGGCGCTGGCCGCAGCTGGCCGAGGTCGACTTCGTGGTCCTCGACGTGCCGGGCACCTCGGAGGAGACCGTGCCGCTGGGGAGCGCGTTGTCCGCGGAGAAGGAACGGCCCGCGCAGATCGTCATCTACCGGCGCCCCGTCGAGATCCGCACCAAGAATCGTGACGAGCGTGCGCTGCTGGTGCACGAGGTCGTGGTGGAGCAGGTCGCGGAGCTGCTCGGGCTCTCGCCCGAGTCGGTCGATCCCCGGTACGGGCAGGAGTAGACGGAGACCGAGACCGGACCGTGGGGGCGGGCCGCGGTGGGCGATGAGATGATCTGCGCCGCCCGCCCCCCACCGTGTCAGTCGTCCAGGACCGACAGGTCCTGTTCGGCGGCCGGTACCTCGACCGTTCCGCGGTCGTCAGGCAGCGTCTGCACCGTGAACATCGGGATGCCGTCCATCGGGACCGTCAGCGTGCGGGCTGCGTGGACCGGGCCGCCCGACTGCGTCTCGACGGTCAGTGCGTACGTGCCCTTGAGCCCCGCCGGGACGGGCGGGGTGACCGCGACCGTCGTGCCGGCGCCGACCTCGTACGTCTTGCTGACCGGGGTGCCGCCCTTGCTGCCCGCGGACGCCGTGACCTTGACGGTGCCGGCGGCGCCGGGGGCGGTGAGCGAGAGGACGGAGCCCTTCGCCCGGTTGCCGGCGGCGGTCGCCCGCGCGCCCACCGGGCCGGTAGCCGGGATGTAGCCGACCTCCCGCTTGTCGCCCTTGCCCCGGACCACCCGCAGGGCGGCCACCACCGGGGTGGCCTTGCCGTCGTCGGCGGGGCTCAGGAGCAGCGAGCCCGCCTCGCCCCTGGTCAGGTCCTTCAGGTCGACGCCCGCGGTCATCCGGGACTTGACGTGGAGGTCCTCGTGACCGGCCGGTGAGATCGCGCCCGTCTTGCCGAGCAGCTTCACCGTGAGGTCGGCGTCATCCTCGCCGGGGGCGAAGGCCACCAGCCGCACCGAGGTCGCGTCCGCCGGAATGCCGGGCAGGACCAGGGTGCCCGTCGGCTCGGTGGAGGCGGCGAGCCAGTCGCTGCCGGTCTCGTCGTCCGCGGCCCTGACGACCGCCCCGACGCGTCCGGCCCTGGTGGTGACGTGCACGGTCACATCGTCCACGGCCTTGCTGGTCAGCGTCGAGATGAGGACGCGGACACCGGACCGGGCGGGCACCGTGATGCCTTCGCCCACGTCGGACTTGAGCGTGCCGTCCGGGCCGTACAGCTCGATGTCGGCGATGGCCGCCGTGTCGTCCGGGTTGGTGAGGTGGACGTAGTCCTCGCGGGACTTCGCGGTGCTCGCGGCCGGGAACCAGAAGTCGGTGTCGGGTGCGGAGCAGCTGACCCCTAGCATCCCGCGGGAGTCGCCCGCCTCCACGGTGGTGGTCTGCTGGGCGGTCCAGCCGGGGGCAAGCCGGCCGGTGGCGGTGCCGACGAGGGCGGGAGAGTCCGCGCCGGACGCCTCGGCGGTGGCCGGCTTGCCGGGCTCCTTGAGGAGGACGACCGGCTTGTCCGGGTCCGCCTTCTTGGTCTTCTTGTCCTTGCTCTTGGCGGCGTCCTTGACGGCCGTGGACAGGAGTTCGGCCGTGCCGGCCGGTTCCGACGTGTCACCGCTCCCGGATGCCGGGGTGAAGGAGGTGTACTCCGTCTCCGCGAGGTCGGACAGGCCGGGGGCCGGGCAGAGCAGGCTGGAGCGTTCGACGGGCAGCCGGGCAGCCGTCTTCGCCGCCGTCGTACCCCCGTCGCCCGGCACGGAGACCGCCGCGAATCCGGTGACGGCCGCGAGGGCGACGGCCCCGGCGATGAGGGACAGGCTGGTGGACTTCACTCGGACTCGCCTCGCGATGCGTTACCGGTCGGCCAGGGGTTCTGGCCCGGGGCGGGGTTCCCGTCGGGGTTCTCGTCGGGGTTCTGCGGGTCGTACGCGCTCTGCTCGCCGTACTGGCCCGGGGTGCCGTACTGCTGACCCGCGCCGTACTGGCCCGGATCGTACTGGTTGGCGTCGTACGGAGCGTTGCCGTACTGCGCGTTGGGGTCGTACTGAGCGTTGGGGTCGTACGGCCCGTTGGGGTCGAACTGAGCGTTGGGGTCCTGCGGGGCGTTGCCGTACTGGCCCTGGGCGTACGGGTCGTACTCGCCCTGCTGCTGATAGCCGTACGGGTCGTAGCCGGTGGCGGCGTCGGGCTGCTGCGGCTGCTGCTGCGCGGCGCCGTACTGGCCCTCCTGGTACTGGCCCTCCTGGTACGGCGGGTAGCCGGCGCCCTGGTACTGCCGGCCGTCCCACTCCCCGTACTGCTGCTGCGGAGCCGCCGCGTACTGACCGGTGTCGCCGTCCGCCTGCTGGGGGACGAAGACGTCCTGCCCGTCGTCGGCTTCGAGCGGCTCCGGGCCCGTGGCGGGCGAGCCGGGCGGCCGGGCGGGGACGGGCTCCGCCCGCTCCCCCGCGTCCACGGCCTCGCCCGCGTCGAAGCCCTCGCCGTCGTCGCCCTCGGCCAGCGCGGCCGCGCGCAGCCTGCGGGCCCGGCGTCCCTCGCCGGCGACCGGCTCGGCGGGCACCGCCACGTCCTCCTCGGGCAGGTCGTCGTCGATCTCCCGGCGGCGGCCCGGCAGGGCCAGGACCAGCAGGACCACGGCGAGCGCGGCCTGGGCCCAGATCCACGCGGAGTGCGTCAGCGGCGTGTCGTACGTGAGATCCAGCGTGCCGCCCTCGGCGGGGAGCTCGAAGCCCTGTGCCCAGCCGTCGACGGTCTTGCGGGTCAGCGTCCGTCCGTCGAGCGTGGCCTGCCAACCGGGGTCGGCGGCGTCGGCGATCCGCAGCACGCGGCCCGCGCCGCCCGCCGGGATCTTGGTGTGCGCCTCGACGGGCCGGGATCCCACCGGGAGCTGCTCGTCACCGGCGGACGACGGGATGATCATGACTCTGGCGACCTGGCGGTCCACCCGCCAGAGCGCGCTGCCGTCCAGCTGGCTGAGGCGGCTGAGGCCGGGGGTCGCGTCGAGGACCCGGCTCATCTGCTTCGGGGCTCCGTCCCGGACGAGGACGTAGCGGATCGCGAAGCCGCTGAGCTGGCTGCCCTGGTCGGCGCCGGAGCCCGCGACCAGGTTGGCGACGACCTTGTCGAGGTGGCTGTTGCCGCCGGCGGCCGCGGCCAGTTCGGCATCGCCCAGCCGTGCGCCGGAGCCCCGGACCAGGGTGTACGCGACAGAGGTGGGCGAGGTGCCGCCGAGCACCAGGGTGCGCGGCTGGTCCCGGGTGGTGCTCTCCTCGGCGACGAACGCGGGCACCTGCACCGGGTCGCGGCGCTCCAGGGGGCCCGCGGCTCCGCCGATCATCCAGCCGGCGGCGGCCAGCACGGGGGCCACTCCGGCGGCCAGCGCGATCAGGACGGCGACCGGCTGGCGCCAGCCGAAGCTGAGCTCGGCGACGCGGATCCGGGCACCGTCCGCGCCGATCAGCGCGGCGGCGATGAGCGCGGCACCGTAGACGAGGGTGGCGGGCCCCGCCCAGGCGGAGCCGTTGGCCACCCCGGCGAAGGCCAGGGCCACCAGCGCGGCGACCCAGGCGGTCCGGGTGGCGAACTGCCGCTCCCCGCGCAGCAGCGCGGCCAGCGCCGCGAGCACGATGCCGAGGAGCAGGATGCCTCCGGCAGCCTTGGGGCCGCCGGGGCTGATGCCGAGGAGGTCCAGTGCGGAGGCCGAGCCCGAACCGGTCTCCAGGCCCGCTTCCTCCAGGAAGGACGTGGGGCTCGTCAGGAGCGAGAGCGACCACGGGGCGAGGACCAGCAGCGGGGTGCCGATCGCGGCGATGAAACGGAGGCCGTAGGCCGTGATGTCGTTGCGGCGCAGCGCCAGCACACCGATGCCCAGCACCACGGCGAGCGGCCAGACGATGGGGGTGAACGCCATCGCGAGGGTGAGCAGCAGGGTGTACGCCCAGGTGGCGCGCCAGCTGCCGCGGCTGTCGCCGCCGCCCCGCATGCCGTGTGCGGACACGGCCGTGCGGGCGATCAGCGGGAGCAGGACGGCGAGGACGGCGGTGCCGAGGCGGCCGGTCGCCAGGGCGCCGGTCGCGGCGGGCAGGAAGGCGTACGCGACGCTCGCCCAGGCCCGCAGCAGCCGGGAGGGGAGCAGCGGGCGGGTGACGAAGTACGCGGTGAGTCCGGCGAGCGGGACCGAGCAGACCAGCAGCAGGGTGAGCGCGAAGCCGGTGGAGCCGAGGAACAGCGCGGACAGGGCCGAGAGCACGGCCAGGTAGGGCGGTGCGGTCTGGGTGCCGCCGGTGCCGACGGTGTGCCAGCCGTCCGCGTAACGGCCCCACAGGTCGGAGACGTCGCCGGGGGCGGGCAGCAGGGCGCCGCCGGCCAGGGCGCCGCCGCCGAGGAGGCCGCGGCAGGCGACGAGGGAGACCAGGAGCAGGAGGCCGAAGAGCACCGGGCCCGGCTTGCGCCCGACGCGCTTCAGCTTGGCGAACTGGTCGATCTCCAGGAAGTCGGCGTCGTCGCCGCCCGGACCGGACTCGACGGCGCCGTGGCGCGAGCCGCCGGCGTCGGCCTCCGAGCTGCCGCCGAAGTTGCCGGCGACCTGTTCGACGGTCGCGCGGACGGTCGCGCCGGGTGCGGGGAAGAGACCGCGCATCTCGGCCGGGTCGACGACCCCCTTGCCGCGGCTGCGCCGGGCTCCGAGGATCCGGCCGGGGCGCAGCAGGGTGCCGAGGAGGCCGGTGACCTCGTCGAGTGCCTGGCCCGGCACCTTGCCGACGAGGTAGGCGAGCGTACGCAGCAGTGTGCCGAGCAGGAGCCGGAGCAGTACCCATGGCAGCCGTTTGCCGGGGGCGTTGACGAGCATCGTGTAGACGGCGCCGGCCTTGTCGACGCGGTGCGGGCTGGAGACGGAACGCCCGGCGCAGTCGATGGGGCGGCGTTCGCGGGCGGACGCCTCGGCGTGCCGCAGGACGGCGTCGGGGGCGACCAGCACGCGGTGTCCGGCCATGTGGGCGCGCCAGCACAGGTCGACGTCGTCCCGCATCAGGGGCAGTCGGCGGTCGAAGCCGCCGAGCTCCTCCCAGACGTCCCGGCGGATCAGCATGCCGGCGGTGGAGACGGACAGGACGGTGCGGACCTGGTCGTGCTGGCCCTGGTCCTGCTCGCGCCGGTCCAGTCCGGTCCAGCGGCGGCCGCTGTTGGCGATCGAGACGCCGACTTCGAGGAGCTGGCGGCGGTCGTACCAGCCGCGGAGCTTGGGTCCGACGATCGCGGCGTGCTGGTCGCCGTCGACGACGCGCAGCATCTCGGCGAGGGCGTCGGGTTCGGGGGCACAGTCGTCGTGGAGCAGCCAGAGCCACTGCACGGGTTCGCCGTGGGGCAGGTCCGGGAGGTCGTAGGCGTCGTCGCGCCAGGACCTGGTGACGGGGTCCCAGCCACTGGGGCGCTTCAGATACGGCAGGTCGTCCGGGGTGAGGACGCCCGCGGTGCGGCTCGCCTCGTCGACGGCGGTGCCGAAGCTCGTACGCCGTGCGAGATGCAGGACGCGGTCGGCGCCGAGCGCCTCGGTGACCAGTCGCGCGGAGTCGTCGGCGCTGCCGGTGTCGGCGGCGACGACGTTCTGTACGGGACGTTCCTGCCCGAGCAGTCCGGCGAGCGCGTCGGGCAGCCAGCGTGCGCCGTCGTGGGAGACGAGCACGGCGGTGACGACGTGCCGGGGGAACTCTGGGGCGGCGGCCGCGTACGGCGCCGTCGGTTGGCTGTGCACGGACATCGAGGTACGGGCCCTCCGGCCGGGTCCGGGGGACGTCCCCCCGGGGGCTGCATCGGTGTACACGCGCGCCCTGTCGGGTCGTTGGCGCGTCTCGGACGGGGCCCCACACTAACGGTACGGATAACCGCGGCGGCGCGGAGCGGTTGAACGAGGACCGCGACACAGCGGCACAGGCCGGTCGACGCCCGGTTTCGGCGCTCCCCCGGGGCGGGCCTCACCCCGGGGAGCCCGGGCACGGCAATGGCCCGCCGCCTGCGGGCAGGGTGCAGGCGGCGGGCCATGGGCTGCCGGTCCGGGGAGCGGCACGCGGCGGCTCGTTAGGGCCGGGGCGTTCTCGTCAGGGTCCGGGTCGGACCGCGGCCGGCCGGGTCAGACCGCGGCCTTCTTGAGCCGCCGTCGCTCCCGTTCGGAAAGGCCGCCCCAGATACCGAATCGCTCGTCCTTGGAGAGGGCGTACTCAAGGCATTCGGACCGGACTTCACAGGCGAGGCAGACCTTCTTGGCCTCGCGGGTGGATCCGCCCTTCTCGGGGAAGAAGGACTCGGGATCGGTCTGGGCGCACAGTGCGCGCTCCTGCCAGCCGAGTTCCTCGTCCGCGTCCTCGACCAGCAGTTGCTGGAACAGCTCGGTCATGTGCGCCCCTCGTCTGTCTCTTGCGTCCCCGTGATGCGGCCGTTATCGAATCGGCCGAACGACACGAGTGAAATTACAAGTGTGTAGCTACAGGCCAGTCAAGCTCAGATCTGCTATTGGGCCCGGTATTCACTCTGCGGAACCAAGCGTATGCGTAAAGTGTGCATATCACCAAAAACCTGACATATGCCACGGGCTTCATTGCTCCCTCACCTGCCACAGGGAAGAACTCCCGGGAGGGCGGACACGTTGCGATTCGATCACTGAAGCGATCAAGATCACAGTCGGGTCACAGGGCTGCGACCGCGTTTGCCACGACGGTTGTTGCGCCACATCTCCGGTGCGGGGGCTGCATAAACCTTTCTCCGCATGGAGTAACCGGATGAGGTGAAACATTACCCCCAAATCGGGCATCAGGTTGACAGTCGAGGGTTCACCGGCTCTCCTTGATGTCATGCCAGTGACCTCAGCGATGCACGCCACCCACATCCGTGGGTTCCGTAGCGCTGTTCAGGCTCGCTGTTGCTGTTCCAGCTGTCTCAGCTGTTGAAGCCCTCGCGCTCCAGCTCGACACGGCTCATCCCGGACCCCCGGACCTCCCCCACACGGCCTCCCGGCCTCAGCCGTCACCCGGTCCCACAGGTCCTGCGACACCCCTGCATCCGCACTGCACGACTTGCACCCCTGCCGAGGAACCACCGCACCCATGAACAGCGACAGCGACCTCCAGATCGCCGGCGACCTCCTTGAGGTCCAGCACCTCCTCCGCCCCGCCCGCGAGCACCCCGCCACGGTGGCGGAATTCGTCGGGCTCGCCCGTACCATCGCCGCCGACCGCTCCCAGTGGGCCCCGCTCGTCCGGTACGACACCACCACCCGCTGGTACCACCGGCTCCGCACCGGACCCGGCTACGAGGTCTGGCTGCTCAGCTGGGTCCCCGGCCAGGGCAGCGGCCTCCACGACCACGGCGCCTCCTCCGGCGTACTGACCGTGCTGGACGGCGAACTGACCGAGCGTACGGAGCGCGGGAAGCAGACGCTGGGCGCCGGCGCGCAGCGCGTCTTCGCCCCCGGCTACGTCCACGAGGTGGTCAACGACTCCCTCGAACCGGCCGTCAGCCTGCACGTCTACTACCCGGGCCTGACCGACATGCCGATGCACACCGCGCAGTGCGCCACGGCCGTCGCCACCGCCTGACGGCCCGCCACCTCCCCGACACCGACCGGGCTTCGTCTGACAGCCCCACCCGTCACCCACCACCACCCCGACACCGACCGGGCTTCGCCTGACAGACTGCTTGCATGCGCATTGTGGTTCTGGCCGGCGGTATCGGTGGTGCTCGTTTTCTGCGTGGCCTCAAGGAGGCCGCGCCCGACGCGGACATCACGGTGATCGGCAACACCGGTGACGACATCCATCTGTTCGGCCTCAAGGTCTGCCCCGACCTCGACACCGTGATGTACACCCTCGGCGGTGGCATCAACGAGGAGCAGGGCTGGGGCCGTACCGACGAGAGTTTCCACGTCAAGGAGGAACTCGCGGCGTACGGCGTCGGCCCCGAGTGGTTCGGGCTCGGCGACCGTGACTTCGCCACCCACATCGTCCGTACGCAGATGCTCGGTGCGGGCTATCCGCTGAGCGCCGTCACCGAGGCGCTCTGCGCCCGCTGGAAGCCTGGGGTCCGGCTGCTGCCGATGTCCGACGACCGCATCGAGACGCATGTCGCGGTCGACGTCGACGGCGAGAGCAGGGCCATCCACTTCCAGGAGTACTGGGTGAAGCTGCGCGCCTCCGTCCCGGCGCAGGCGATCGTGCCCGTCGGCGCGGAGCAGGCCAAGCCGGCTCCGGGCGTCCTGGAGGCCATCGCCGGTGCCGACGTCATCCTGTTCCCGCCGTCGAACCCCGTGGTGTCCGTCGGGACGATCCTCGCCGTGCCCGGCATCCGGGAAGCCATCGCCGAGGCCGGGGTGCCGGTCGTCGGCCTCTCCCCCATCGTCGGTGACGCACCGGTGCGCGGAATGGCCGACAAGGTCCTCGCCGCGGTGGGCGTCGAGTCGACGGCCGCCGCGGTCGCGCAGCACTACGGTTCCGGGCTGCTCGACGGCTGGCTCGTCGACACCGTGGACGCGGGCGCGGTGGACGAGGTGGAGTCCGCGGGCATCCGCTGCCGGTCCGTACCGCTGATGATGACCGATGTCGCGGCCACCGCCGAGATGGCGCGACAGGCGCTGGTCCTTGCCGAGGAGGTACGGGCATGAGCGCGGCCCCCGACGTCGCGCCCTCGTACCGGGTGTGGGCGCTGCCCGGGATGCCCGAGGTGCGGGCCGGGGACGACCTCGCGAAGCTGATCGCCGCCACCGAGCCCGGCCTGGTGGACGGTGACGTGCTGCTCGTCACCTCGAAGATCGTCTCCAAGGCGGAGGGCCGGATCGTCGAGGCCACCGACCGGGAGGCGGCGATCGACGCCGAGACGGTACGGGTGGTGGCGCGACGCGGCACGCTGCGGATCGTGGAGAACCGGCAGGGGCTGGTCATGGCCGCCGCCGGTGTCGACGCGTCGAACACCCCAGCCGGGACCGTCCTGCTGCTGCCCGAGGACCCGGACGCCTCGGCGCGGGCGATCAGGGAGGGACTGCGGGACACCCTCGGAGTCGAGGTCGGCGTCGTCGTCACGGACACCTTCGGGCGGCCGTGGCGCAACGGGCTGACCGATGTCGCGATCGGCGCGGCCGGGGTGCGGGTGCTGGACGATCTGCGGGGCGGCAGCGACGCGTACGGCAATCCGCTGAGCGCGACCGTGGTCGCGACCGCGGACGAGCTGGCCTCGGCCGGCGACCTGGTCAAGGGCAAGGCGGAGGGGCTGCCCGTCGCGGTCGTGCGGGGGCTCGGCCACGTTCTGGACCCCGAGGATGCCGCAGGGGCCCGCGCGATGGTGCGGGTCGCGGCCGACGACATGTTCCGGCTGGGGACGTCCGAGGCGGTACGGGAGGCGGTGACCCAGCGGCGTACGGTCCGCGAGTTCACCGACGAACCGGTGGACCCGGGGGCGGTACGGCGTGCCGTGGCCGCGGCGGTGACGGCCCCGGCGCCGCACCACACGACGCCGTGGCGGTTCGTGCTGCTGGAGTCGCCGGAGTCCCGGACCCGGCTGCTGGACGCGATGCGGGACGCGTGGATCGCGGACCTGCGGCGTGACGGCAAGAGCGAGGAGTCGATCGCGCGACGGGTGAAGCGGGGCGATGTGCTGCGCCGGGCGCCGTATCTGGTGGTGCCGTGCATGGTGATGGACGGCTCCCATACGTACGGGGACGCGCGGCGGGACGGGGCGGAGCGGGAGATGTTCGTGGTCGCCGCGGGCGCCGGGATCCAGAACTTCCTCGTGGCGCTGGCGGGCGAGCGGCTCGGCTCGGCGTGGGTGTCCTCGACGATGTTCTGCCGGGACGTCGTGCGGGAGGTGCTGGCGCTGCCCGCGACGTGGGATCCGTTGGGGGCGGTGGCCGTGGGGCGGGCGGCGGTGTCGCCTCCGGCGCGGGGGGAGCGGGGGGCGGAGGGGTTTGTCGCTGTGCGGTGAGGGTGGCTGGGGTGGTTCTTCCCCTGGCCCGCCCCTTCCCGTAACCGGAGGCTCTGCCCCCGGGCCCCCGGGCCACTGTGCCTCAAGCGCCGGCAGGGCTGGGTTTCGGGGCTCCGCCCCGGACCTCGCTCCTCAAACGCCGGAGGGGCTGGGATTGCCCGGCCCCGTGCGCGAAGGAACCGGACGGGCTTGAAGTGCCCGGCCCCGTGCGCGAGCGGACCGTAGGGACCTGCGTTGCCCGGCCCTCGTTGCTACAGCCGCGCGATGTTGCGCGGCTGCATCCGGGGTGCGCGGCGGGACGGGGTGTTGTCCGAGAGCATGATCAGGCGGGTCGCCCGGTGGCGTTGGCCCTCGTACGGGGTGAGGAGGGACAGCATCTCCTCGTCGTCCGCGTTCCGGTTGCCGGCCAGCGCGTGGCCGACGATGCCGGGCAGGTGGAGGTCGCCGACCGTGACCGCGTCCGCCGCGCCGTTCGCCCGTTGCAGGGTCTCCGCGGCTGTCCACGGGCCGATGCCGGGGATCGCCTGGAGGCGGGTCATGGCCTCGGGCAGGTCCATGGCGGCCGCCTCCTCCATGCGGCGGGCCACCCGGACCGCGCGCAGGATCGTCGCCGAGCGCTTGCTGTCCACGCCCGCGCGGTGCCACTCCCAGGACGGGATCAGCGACCAGGTGCGGGCGTCCGGCATGACGTAGAGGCCGTACTCCTGCGGTCCGGGCGCCGGCTCCCCGTACGTACGCACCAGGAGCCGCCAGGCGCGGTACGCCTCGTCCGTGGTGACCTTCTGCTCCAGGACCGACGGGATCAGCGACTCCAGCACCAGGCCGGTGCGCAGCAGCCGCAGGCCCGGGCGGCGGTGGTGGGTCACGGCGAGCAGGCGGTGGCGCGGGGTGAAGGCTTCTGGATCGTCCGATGTGCCGAGCAGGGTCGGCAGCTGGTCGAGCAGCCAGGACGCGCCCGGCCCCCAGGCCGCCGCCTCGATCCGGCCCTCGCGGGCGACGACATGGAGCGTGCCGGGGCCCGCGGGGGTGCGGCTGGCCCGGCGGACGGAGCCGTCGGCGGACATCCGGAACGTGGGGTCGGCGGGTCCGCGGCGCAGCGGGCCGAGGACGAGCCGCAGGTCGAGCGGGCCCGGCGGGGTCCAGGTGCGGGTCAGCGGCGCCGGTACGGGCGTTGCCGCCGCCTGGTGCGGGACGGCCGCGCGCGGGGCGCTGCGGGGAGCAAATCGTCCTGCCACGGATGAGGTCCTCGGTAGTCGGGGGTGCCTGTCGAGGGTACGGCGGATTCCGGCCACTCGGGGAGTCCACGGCGGAGTGGCCGGGCCGGTCATTCGTCCGAGGAGAACCGCACCGAAGCCGCGGGCAGGTGGGCCCCGCACCAGATGCGGACGCCGTCGAGCAGTTCGTTGTCGGCCCCGACCTTGGCCCCGTCGCCGACGACCGCGCCCACGAGGACCGTACGGCTGCCGATCCTGGCACCCGCTCCGACCAGGGAGTCCGTGATCACGGCGCCCGGTTCGACGATGGCGCCCGCGAGCACGGTGGAGCCGTCGATCCTGGCACCCGCGCCGATGACGGCGTCGGCGCCGATGACCGTACCGCCGGAGAGTTTGGCGTCGGGGGCGACGGAGGCGGTGGGCAGGACGAGGCGGTCGCCGCAGCGGCCGGGGACGGCCGGGGAGGGGGCGCGGCCGAGGACCAGGTCGGCGGAGCCGCGTATGAAGGCCTGCGGGGTGCCGAGATCCAGCCAGTACGTGGAGTCGACCATGCCCTGGAGGTGCGCGCCGTCGGCGAGGAGTCCGGGGAAGGTCTCGCGTTCGACGGAGACCGGGCGGCCTGCCGGGATGGTGTCGATGACCGACCTGCGGAAGATGTACGCGCCCGCGTTGATCTGGTCGGTGACGATCTCCTCGGGCGTCTGCGGCTTCTCCAGGAACGCGGTGACGCGGCCGGTGTCGTCCGTCGGTACGAGGCCGAAGGCGCGTGGGTCGTCGACCCGGGTGAGGTGGAGCGAGACATCCGCGCCGGAGTCGGCGTGCGTGGTGACCAGGGCCCGGATGTCGAGGCCGGTGAGGATGTCGCCGTTGAAGATGAGGACCGGTTCGTCCGGACCGGAGGTGAGCCGCTGGGCGACGTTGCGGATGGCGCCGCCGGTGCCGAGCGGTTCGCGCTCGGTGACGTACTCGATGTGGAGGCCGAGCGACGAACCGTCACCGAAGTACGGCTCGAAGACCTCCGCCAGGTACGACGTCGCGAGGACGATGTGCTCGACCCCGGCGGCCCGGGCACGCGCCAGCTGGTGCGTGAGGAAGGGGACGCCCGCTGCCGGAACCATGGGTTTCGGGGTGTGCACCGTGAGCGGGCGCAGCCGGGTTCCCTTGCCGCCGACCAGGAGGATCGCTTCTTTTGCCTCTGTCACAGCACTGTCTCTGCTTCCTGCTGGGGCCGGGCCTGGATCGGACAACCGCTTCTTCGGCTGGCCAGTGTATGCAGTCCGGTGGAGGGGTCCCTCGGTCAGCAGCCCGCAGCAGGTCTCCGGCGCGACCGGCGCCGGTTCACGGCTCCTTTCGCGTCAGCGGCCCTGCAGCTTGGCCGAACTGGTCCGGGCCGTGCCGAGCTTCTTGTAGAGACGCGCTCCGGGGCATTCGGTTGCGAATCCGTCCCGGTGACCCGAGATGACGTTAAGTTTGACCTTCTTGCCCTTCTTGTACTTGTTGCTGCCGCCCGAGGTCAGGGTCACCTTGCCCTTGGGGTTGGCGCCGAACAGGCCGAGCTTCCAGGCGGTGAGCTTGGAGACGGCGTTGACCGCGGCGGCCGGCGGGTTCGACGAGGTGAAGGTCCCGAGCACGGCGATGCCCATGGTGTTGGTGTTGAAGCCGAGTGTGTGCGCGCCCATGACGGCCTTCGTCACGCCTCCGGCGCGGCCCTCGTAGATGTTTCCGCACTTGTCGACGGCGAAGTTGTAGCCGATGTCGCGCCAGCCGCTGCTCTTGACGTGGTAGCGGTAGATGCCGCGCAGGACCGAGGGTGCCTGGGAGCACGTGTAGTTGTTGCCGGTGGCGCTGTGGTGGATGAAGGCGGCCTTGACGGACTTCGTGTACGCGAAGCCGCTTTCGCGGAGCTTCTCGTCGGCGCCCCAGCCCTTGCGGGTGATGATGCGCGGCCGGGGCCCGATGTAGGGCTTGGCAGCGGGTGCGAGGCCGGCGTCCTCCTCGGTCTCGGCCCTGTTCAGGGCTGGGAGCACGGCGGCGGAGAGCGAGGTGGTGCGGTCGGCGCCCGCCGCGCCGGTGGCCGGGTCCGCCGGGTCCGTTCCGGGGAGCTGCTGCGGGTCCTTGCCCGGGTCGACGAGTTCGAGGTGCAGCCCGGCGGGCAGCGGTACGGGGGCCTCGGCGCTCTCGCCCGGGCCGGGGGTCTCGGGGCGGACCCGGACCTCGACGCCGTCGGAGTCGCCGACCCAGAGGGGGGCGGTGGAGCCACGGGTGGCACCCGAGTCGCGCTCGGTGGTCCCGGCGTCGGCGGAGTGCTCGGCGTTGTGCGTCTCCAGGTCCTGCCAGTCGGACCAGCGGTCGGTGCCGGTGGCGCGGGTGCGGACCTGGGCGGTGCCGTGGAGTTCGGCGTCCACGTCGTTCCAGACGACGCCGACCATGGAGAACGGCTGGACGTCACGCTCGGGCAGTCCTTGTTCGGCGGCCGCGGCGGCGGGTGCGCCGGTGGCCCGTACGGAGGGGGAGGACACGGGGTTCAGGGCCAGGGACTGCGTCGAGCCGGGCACTCCGGCCGGTTCGGACGCCTCGGCGGGAACGGATCCCGCGGTGGCCGGGTGGGCGGGGGTGTCGGGGGCGGCGCCCGCGGGCGCGGCGAGCGGCAGTACGAGAGCTGCCGCGCAGGTGACACCGATGGAGGATGCAAGGAAGGCACGCATACACATGATCCTTGGCACAAGCGCGCCACTCCGGCGACCCGGAATTTTCCCGTCACTTGACGGCTCGTCTGCCGAACCGGTGTACCCGGCCCCTGCCGCACCCGGCCCCTCCCGGCATCGCCGCGTACCCTTCTGCGAATGAACGCCAGCGACCGCACCCCTGCCGACCTGCTGCGTTCCGCGCTCGCCGCGGACCCGGCCCGCCCCATGGTCACCTTCTACGACGACGCCACCGGAGAGCGCGTCGAACTGTCGGTGGCCACCTTCGCCAATTGGGTGGCCAAGACGGCGAACCTGCTGCAGGGCGACCTCGCCGCCGAGCCCGGTGACCGGCTCGCGCTGCTGCTGCCCGCGCACTGGCAGTCAGCGGTCTGGCTGCTGGCCTGCGCCTCGGTCGGTGTGGTCGCCGATGTGCAGGGAGAGCCCGCCACCGCCGACCTCGTCGTCTCCGGGCCGGACAGTCTGGACGCCGCACGGGCCTGCCGCGGTGAGCGGATCGCGCTGGCGCTGCGCCCGATGGGCGGCAGGTTCCCGCAGGCGCCCGAGGGCTTCGCGGACTACGCGGTCGAGGTGCCGGGCCAGGGCGACCGGTTCGCCCCGTTCGCGCCCGTCGACCCGGATGCCCCGGCTCTGACGGTGGGCGGTGTCGGGTTCACCGGTGCGGAGCTGGTCGCGCGGGCCCGCGAGGACGGTGCCGGGTGGGGCCTGGGCGCCGGATCGCGGCTGTTGTCGGGGCGTACGTACGACACCTGGGAGGGGCTCAGCGCCGGACTGTTCGCGCCGCTCGCCACCGGGGGGTCCGTGGTGCTGTGCCGGCATCTCGGGGAACTGGGCGAGGACGGGCTGGCCCAGCGGATCGAGAGCGAGCGGGTCACGCGGACCGTGTGACGGCCGACGGGGCGGCCGCTTCCACCGTCAACACTGCGGTATGACAAGCGGTCTGAGGGCCACCCGTCCGGCCCAGTGTGGGCCGAGCCCTCCCGTCGATGCGTCAACTCCGGTACATGATCTGCGGTACGGACCACTCAAGGCACAACCAAGCGTGAGGTTCAGCCGTCTACTTGTGCGACCGGCGGCCACGCGTGCTGCCGAACGTGAAGGATGGACGCAGACGTGACCGAAAGCGGCGGCACGCCGGCCGATCCCGACGACTCGGCCGGGGGCGAGGACCGGGCACCGGACGGCTCGCCCGGTGCGGAGCCCGGCGGGACGAGCGCCCCGGCGGACGCCCCGGGCGGTGAGACGCGCAGCGGGTCCGGCAGCGGACCGTCGCACGGAACGCCACCGGCAGGTTCCGGCGGACCGGATCCGGCCCTCGACATCATCGTCAAGCGCAAGCGTCACTGGCTGCGTTGGACCGCCCTCGGCGCCTCGTTCGTCGTGCTCGTCGCCGCGGGCGCCGGCTGGTGGCTGTACAAGAAGCTGGACGGCAACATCAGGACGGACACCTCCGCGGCCGCCGAACTCAAGGCGTACGAGAAGGAGCGGCCCTCCTCCGTCGTCCACGACGCGCAGAACATCCTGCTCATCGGCTCGGACAGCCGGGCCGGGGACAACAGCAAGTACGGCCGCGACGACGGCGGCAGTCAGCGGTCGGACACGACGATCCTGTTGCACCTGGCCGCGAACCGGAAGAGCGCCACGGCGATGTCGCTCCCGCGCGATCTGATGGTGAACATCCCGGAGTGCCACAAGCCGGACAAAACCGTGAGCAAGCCGCAGTTCGCGCAGTTCAACTGGGCCTTCGAGTTCGGCGGAACCGCCTGCACCATCCGCACGGTCGAGAAGATGACCGGCATCCGCATCGACCACCACATGGTCGTCGACTTCGACGGCTTCAAGAACATGGTCGACGCGGTGAACGGGGTCGAGATCTGCCTCAAGAAGCCGATCGACGACAGCGCCGCCCACCTCAAGCTCCCGGCGGGCCGCCAGAAGCTCAACGGTGAGCAGGCCCTCGGGTACGTACGGGCCCGCAAGTCGATCGGCAACGGCAGCGACACCGAGCGGATGGACCGCCAGCAGCAGTTCCTGGGCGCCCTGGTGAACAAGGTGCAGAGCAACGGGGTGCTGCTCAACCCCACCCGGCTCTACCCGGTGCTGGACGCGGCCACCAAGGCACTGACCACCGACCCGGGGCTGGACAGCCTGAAGGACCTCTACGACCTGGTGCGCGGCATGCGCAACGTACCGACGGACAAGGTGCAGTTCCTGACCGTGCCCCGGCAGTCGTACCACCTCGACGCGAACCGGGACGAACTGGTGCAGCCCGACGCGGACAAGCTCTTCAGGCAACTGCGCGACGACAAGCCCGTCGCCGTTGTGCCCGCGGACCAGCTGAAGAGTGACGACGGAAAGAGCGCTGACGCCGCGGAGGCCGCCGGCCCGACTCCCACACCCACCTACTCGGGGAACAATGCGGCAACCGACCTGTGTAAGCAGTAAAGCAATGGCCAAGCCGACATCAATGTTCGGCGTGCAATGGGAAGAATGCCCGGTTGTAAGGGCCGTGGAATATGTCACGCCCGTCGCTCGACAGCGAACGGGACGGATAGTGTGACGCGATCCGGTGCTTCCGGCCTTCCGGCCGCGCACTTCCGGAGCGAAAGACTGAGCGCCTTATCGGGGGAGGCGCCTCGCGTGGCACCGACGGAGGACTCAAACGACCGTGGATGCACAAGGCCGTGGGCGGGCGGAAGAAATCGATCCCGCAGACCAATGGGTTCTCAACCCGGACACCGGCGACTACGAACTGCGACTGAACAATTCCGGAGGGGATTCATCCGGAGGGGACTCAGGCAGGGCGTCGAGGGTTTCGGCTCCTCGGAGTTCCGGGCGCAGAGGTGCTGCCCGTGAGGACGACGGTGAGCGTCGCGGTGCGGCGGGCGAGGGATCGCGCCGTGGCCGTGAGGTGCCGCGACAGGGCGGCCGCCGTTCGGCCTCCGGCTCCGGCCCGCGTGGCCAGGAGGCCGCCGCTTCCGCCGAGAGCAGCACGGGCCGGCGCAAGCGCAAGGCTGCCAAGCCCCGGCGCAAGAAGGCGCTGCTCTGGACCGGCGGTGTGATGGCCTTCCTGCTCGTCGCGGTGTCGGCCGGCGGATACTGGCTGTACCAGCACTTCAACGGCAACCTGAGCTCCGTGGACATCGGCGACCGCGGCAACAAGGACGTCGTCACGGCCAACGCCCCCCTCAACATATTGGTCATCGGTACGGACAAGCGCACCGGCAAGGGCAACGAGGGCTACGGCGACTCGGGCAGCGTCGGCCACGCGGACACGAACATCCTGTTCCACGTATCCAAGGACCGCACCAACGCCACGGCGATGAGCATCCCCCGCGACCTCATCACCAACATCCCGGAGTGCAGGACCAAGCAGTCCGACGGCTCGGAGAAGGCCATCCCGGGCACGCAGAACGTCCGGTTCAACACCAGCCTCGGCCAGGACGACCGCGACCCGGGCTGCACGATGGACACCGTCAAGGAGCTCACCGGCCTGACCGTCGACCACTTCATGATGGTCGACTTCAACGCGGTGAAGGAACTGTCCACGGCGGTCGGCGGCGTCAAGATCTGCCTGGCCCACGCGGTCAAGGACGACAAGTCGCACCTCGACCTTCCGGCGGGCCCCAACACCGTCCAGGGCGAGCAGGCGCTGGCGTTCGTACGGACCCGGCACGCCTACGCCAACGGGAGCGACCTCGACCGGATCAAGGGCCAGCAGCAGTTCATCGGCTCGATGATCCGCGAGATGAAGTCGAACGACACGCTGACGAGCCCGACGAAGCTGTTCAAGCTGGCGGACGCGGCGACCAAGGCGCTGACGGTCGACTCGGCCATCGACTCGGTGCCGAAGCTGACCACGCTGGCCAAGGAACTCACCAAGATCGACACGAAGAACATCACGTTCGTCACCCTGCCGGTCATCGACAACCCGGCCGAGCCCAAGCCGATCACGGTGGTCGTGGACCCGGTCAAGGCGCCTCAACTGCTGTCGATGATGCAGGAGGACACCTCGCTGACCGAGGTGGCCGCGCAGAAGAAGGCCGCCAAGAGCAAGCAGGACGCGCTCCTCAAGGGGACGAAGGCGGCAGCGGCCGATGTGCGCGTCGACGTCTACAACGGCGGCGAACTCGCCGGCGCGGCGCAGCAGACCGTGACCTGGCTCCAGAACGACAAGGGCGTCCTGAAGTCCACGAACAAGGCCAACGCCCCGGCGAAGGCAGCCAAGACGACACTCGAGTACGCGCCGAACCAGGCGGACCAGGCCCGGGCGCTCGCCGAGATGATGGGGCTTCCCGCTACGGCGATGAAGCCGGGCACCAAGGATGCCGTGGGCCTGCAGGCGATGGTGCTGACGCTGGGGGCGGACTTCAAGGGCGCGGGCACCCCCATCACCGGGCCGGCGAAGATCGACATTCCGAAGTCCAGCGCCGACAAGGAAGTGTGCGCCAAGTGACATCGGGTCACTGCGCGATATCGCGAGTCTGAACAGCAGGGGGGTCCTGGTGGGACGGAGCAGTACGCCCGGGGAGGGGACGCGACCACGCGTCCGGCATTCCGGCCAACTCGGCCGGGACGACGTCCTCCACGAGGCCGGTGACGGGGACAGCGGCAAGGGCGCCCCGAAACCGGAGACCGGTGAGAGCGGGGGCGGCGGCCGTCGCGCCGCGAGCCACGGCGGACGCCGTGGCCGGCCCCGCCGCGCCCCCAAGCGGAAGAAGCGCCGCGTACTGCGCTGGATAGCGTTCTCCCTCGCGTTCCTCATACTCGGCACCGGCGCGGCCGGTTATCTCTGGTACGAGCACCTGAACAGCAACCTCCGCAAGGGCGAGCGGAGTGCGGGCAACAGCGCGGCGGAGAAGACCGCGCCGAACGCGGCGGGCCAGACCCCGCTGAACCTCCTGCTGATCGGCTCCGACAGCCGCAACAGCAAGGAGAACCTCAAGCTCGGCGGGTCGAAGGAGAGCGTGGGCGGGACGCCGCTGGCTGATGTGCAGATGCTGCTGCACGTGTCGGCCGACCGGAAGAACGCGTCGGTCGTGAGCATCCCCCGGGACACCCGCGTGGACATTCCGGACTGCGAGGACCCGGTCACGCACAAGAAGTACCCCGCCAGCAACGGCATCATCAACGAGACGCTGCGTGGCGGCGCCGGCTGCACCCTGGACACCTGGGAGAAGCTCACCGGCGTCTACATCGACCACTGGATGATGGTCGACTTCGCGGGTGTGGTGGACATGGCGGACGCCGTGGGCGGCGCCTGGGTGTGTGTGAAACAGGACGTCAACGACGTGCCCAAGCCCAATGTGCCCGGTGGCTCTCACCTGCGGCTGACGGCGGGCAAGCACAAGATCAAGGGCGAGGACGCCCTGAAGTGGCTGCGCACCCGGCACGCCTTCGAGAGCGACATCGGCCGGTCGAAGGCCCAGCACATGTATCTGAACTCCGTCATGCGTGAGCTGAAGAGCCAGAACGCCTTCACCGACACCGGACGGCTGATGAACCTCGCCGAGACCGCGACCGAGTCGCTCCAGGTCTCGGAGGAGATCGGCACGGTGAAGAAGCTGTTCGATCTCGGCATGCAGCTGAAGAACGTGCCGCTGGACAAGATGACCATGCTGACGATGCCGCGGATCGCCGACCCCCAGGATCCCGAGGCCCACGTCCTGCCGAAGCCGGGAGCCGCCGACAAGCTCTGGGCGCTGCTGCGCGACGACCAGTCGCTCGACCCCAAGGACCGCGCCAAGGCGGCGACGAAGGCGGCGGCCGGCCCGAAGGCCGGTGCTCCCGCCTCGCTCGGGGTGACCGTCGTCAACGGCACCGCCGCCGACGGCACCGCCGCCACCGAAGGCCGCGCCGGGTTCGTCCGTGACCTGCTGAAGGCCAAGGGCTTCACCGAGGCGGACACCTCGGTCGATCCCGGATCGGCGCTGACCACCGAGGTGACGTACCCGCGGAGCGCCGGCGCCCAGGGCAAGTCGGACGCGCTGTCGGTCGCCAAGGCGCTGGGGCTCGCGACCAGCGCCGTGAAGGAGACGCCGGACGGTGCCGGGCTGACGCTCACGGTCGGCTCGGACTGGCGGACCGGCTCCACGGTCCCGAAGGCCGCCGCCGAAGACGACAGCGACCCGCTGGAGGGCACCGAGGCCGTCAGCAGCGCCAAGACGGACGACTGCATGGACGTCTACTGGCCGTACCGCCAGATGTAGCGGACGCGCGGAGTACAGGAGAGGGGGCGCCCGGTGAGAACCGGGCACCCCCTCTCGTACGTCTGTGTGCGGTGTGCCGGGCGGTCAGCCCACCGGTGCGTCCGGCTCACGGACCGCCGGGCGGCGGCTGGCGATGACGCGCTTCGCCAGTGAGCGCGGGCTGGTGAGGTAGCCGTAGCCCCACGACATGTGCATGGTCGCCAGCGCCACCGGGATCTGCGCCCGCGCCTTCAACGGCAGTCCCTTGCCCGCCGGGAAGGACCCGGCGACGATCGCCGCGACGTAACCGGCCGGGACGAGAAGCGCCCACGGGGTGACGGCGGCGCCCACCACGAGACCGGCCGCGATCGCGACGACGGCGGTCGGCGGGGCCAGGTAGCGCAGGTTGATCGAGCCGGCGTGGTAGCGGGCGACGACGTGGCGCCAGCGGCCGTAGTTCTTGTACTGCTTGGCGAGCTCGCGGACGGATGGGCGCGGGCGGTACTGCACGCGCAGCTCGGGCGAGAACCAGATCAGGCCGCCGGACTCGCGGATGCGGTAGTTCAGCTCCCAGTCCTGGGCGCGGATGAACTCGATGTTGTAGCCGTCCGCCCTCTCCAGCGCCTCGCGGCGGAAGACCCCGAGATAGACGGTCTCGGCCGGTCCGGCCTGACCGCCCGTGTGGAAGGCCGCGTTACCGACGCCGATCTTCGACGTCATGGCCGCGGCGACGGCGTCCTCCCAGGCGTTCTCGCCCTCGGCGTGCATGATGCCGCCCACGTTCTGCGCGCCCGTCTCCTCCAGGAGCCGGACGGCGGTCGTGATGTAGTTCGGCGACAGCATGCCGTGACCGTCGACGCGTACGACCACGGGGTGGCGGGAGGCCTTGATCGCGGCGTTGAGCGCGGCGGGGGTGCGGCCGGTGGGATTCGGCACGGTCTGGACCCGGGAGTCCTCCGCGACCAGCTCGGCGGCGATCTCGTCCGTACGGTCCGTGGACGGGCCGAGCGCGATCACCACCTCCATCTCACCGGCGTACTCCTGTTCCAGGATGTGCCGGACGGAGTTCCGGAGATGCCGCTCCTCGTTGAGTACCGGCATGATCACGGAGACGGCGGGGTGCTGCGCGGCAGACATGTGATCCTCGGGGGGTCCTCGGGGCGCCGGGGGTCTCGCACCCCACCAGGCGGGCGTATTCGGCCGCCACGTTACCGCGAATGGGGGACAGCGGCGCGCGCCGCCGGCCTGCTGCCCGGGATGCAGATCGTATGTGCCTACTGTGCGAACGATCCCCCTTGCACCGCGGAGGTGTCCCCCGTGCCCACGCCGCACCGCTCCCCCCGTCCGCCGAGGCCCCGCGCCGCTCCCCCGCAGCGCAGACGGCCCAGGAAGCAGGACGAGAGACCGCGCTGGGGCATGCGGGCGGCGACCACCCTCTCCGTGCTGGTACTCGGCGCGGGCGGCATCGGCCACGCCGTGGTGACCGATCTGGAGTCCGGGATCGACCGGATCGACCCGTTCAAGGACATGAAGAACCGGCCCGCGGGCGGCGACGGCATGAATCTGCTGCTGGTCGGCACCGACGGCCGCGACAAGATCACCAAGGACGAGAAGAAGAAGTACCGGCTGGGCGGCGCACCCTGTCACTGCACCGACACGATCATGCTGGTGCACCTGTCCGCGGACAAGCAGCGCGCCAGCGTCGTCAGCCTGCCGCGCGACAGCTACGCGGAGATCCCCGAGCACCGGGACGCGACGACGGGCAAGGAGCACGCGGCCCACCCGGTGAAGCTGAACGCCGCGTATGCCGAAGGCGGGCCGAATCTGACCGTACGGACCGTCGAGCACATGACGGGCGTCAAGGTCGACCACTATCTGGAGGTCGACTTCACCAGCTTCATGACGACGGTCGACACCCTGGGCGGGGTGAAGATCTGCACCGCCCGGCCGATGAAGGACTCCTACACCGGTCTCGACCTCGCGGCCGGCACCCATGAGCTGAACGGCGGCCAGGCGCTCCAGTACGTACGCTCCCGGCACATCGACGGCGCCGCCGACCTGGGCCGGATGCAGCGCCAGCAGAAGTTCATGGCCTCGCTGATCAAGCAGGCGACGAGCAGCGGAGTACTGCTGAACCCGGTGAAGTTCCGCGAGGTCGCCTCGACGATGCTGAAGTCGGTACGGGCCGACAAGGGCTTCGGTACGGAGCAGATGCTGGAGCTCGGCCAGGCGATGCGGGGCTTCTCCGCCTCCTCCTCCGAGTTCACCTCGGTGCCGATGGGCGATGTCGCGTACCAGGTCAAGGGCATCGGCTCGACGGTCAAATGGGATCCGAAGAAGTCGAAGGAGCTGTTCCGGGCGCTACGCGAGGACAAGCCGCTCACCGCCGCGCGGCCCAAGCAGGCACCGGCGAAGAAGGTCGACGTCCCGCCGAAGCAGATCCGGGTCCAGGTCTACAACGGGACCCCGAAGGACGGCCTCGGCTCCACGGTCGACACCGCGCTGCACGCCACGGGCTTCGACACCACCCGCGCCCCGCTCACCGCGCCGCAGCGCGATCTCCAGCACACCCTGGTCACGTACGACCCGCGCTGGGACCGGTCGGCGAAGTCCCTGGCGGCGGCGCTGCCCGGGGCCGAGCTGATGGCCGTGAAGGGGCAGGGCGCCACGATGAAGGTGACCGCGGGCGCGGACTACCGCACGGTGGAGCGGGTCCGGGCCGAGGAGCCCGATCCGGGCAGGTTCGGCGCGGTGAAGGGCGACGAGGTGGTCTGCCCGTAGGGGGGCCGCGCGGACCGGGGCTCAGTCCTCGATGCCGTCGGCCGCGCGCTTCTCGCGCAGTTCCTTGATCGCGCGGCGCCGGGCGAGGCGGTGGGTGCGCCGGATCTGCGCCTCCTGGTAGCGCCGGTTGTCGCGCTCGGTCTCCGGGATCACGGGCGGTACGCGGCGCGGTCTGCCGTCCGCGTCGACCGCCGCGAAGACCAGGTACGCGCTGCCGACCTGCGAGGCGGGGGTCGACTCGTTCCAGCGCTCGGCCATGACGCGGACGCCGACCTCCATGGAGGAGCGGCCGGTCCAGTTCACCTGGGCGCGGACGTGAACAAGGTCACCGACGCGGACCGGCTCCAGGAAGACCATCTCGTCCATGGAGGCCGTCACGGCGGGCCCGCCCGAGTGCCGTCCGGCCACCGCGCCCGCCGCGTCGTCGACCAGTTTCATGATCACGCCGCCGTGCACCGTACCCAGCAGATTGGTGTCGCTGCCGGTCATGATGTGGCTGAGGGTGGTCCGGGAGGCTGCGGTGGGCTTGCCCGGAATGTCGCCCTCCGGGCGCAGGGCCTGATCTGTCATGCCCTCCACCTTATGCGGGGGCTCGGGGGCGTTCTGCGGGGGCCGGGAGCGCGTCGCAATGCATCAGCTTCGCAACAGCCCTGGTCCGATTTCCCTCACACCCTGTAATAGCAGTGGCCCGGACCTGCACACTGGGTCGCATGAACGATTGGCCCGAGGGTTGGACCGGCGACAACCGCAGCGGAAACGGCTACGGGCAGGGCAGCGCGAGCGGCCGGCCCGAGAGCCCCCGCTCGATGCCGCACGTCCAGCGCCGCCCCGCCCCGCCCCAGCAGCGCCCCGCGCCGCCGAGACAGCGGCAGATGCCTCAGCAGCCCGGCGGCTACGGCGACGCCCCCGAGTACGACAGTGGCTACAACACGGGCCATGTCTACGGCGGCGGCCAGGGCGGCCGCGGCGGTGGCGGTGGCGGTCACGGCGGCGGGCCCGGCGACGACGGATACGTCCAGGGCCGCCCGGCGGCAGCGCCCGACTGGCGCCGCCGGATCAAGATCGGCGTACTGAGCCTCGTGGTCGTGGTGCTCGCCGTCTCGGTCGGTACGTACTTCTGGGCCGACTCCAAGCTGAAGCGCGAGGTCGACCTCTCCAAGGTCATCGAGCGGCCGAAGGCGGGCGACGGCACGAACTACCTGATCGTCGGGTCGGACAGCCGCGAGGGCATGACGTCCGAGGACAAGAAGAGGCTCCACACCGGCTCCGCCGAGGGCAAGCGGACCGACTCGATGATGATCCTGCACGACGGCTCCAACGGCCCGACGCTGGTCTCCCTGCCCCGTGACTCGAACGTCGAGATCCCCTCGTTCGTCGGCTCCGAGTCCGGCAAGAAGTTCGAGGGCCAGGGCCGTACGACGAAGCTGAACGCCGCGTACGCCACGGACGGCCCCGAGCTCCTCGTCCGTACCGTCGAGTTCAACACCGGGTTGCACATCGACCACTACGTCGAGATCGGCTTCGGCGGCTTCGCCAAGATCGTGGACGCGATCGGCGGCGTGGAGCTCGACATCCCCAAGGCGTTCAAGGACAAGTACTCCGGCGCCGACTTCCAGGCCGGCAAGCAGTCGCTGGACGGCCAGCAGGCGCTCGCCTTCGTCCGCACCCGGCACGCCTTCACCTCCGACCTGGACCGTACGAAGAACCAGCAGAAGTTCCTCGCGGCGCTGGCGAGCCAGACGGCGACGCCGTCGACGATCCTCAACCCGTTCAAGCTTTACCCGACGCTGGGCGCCGGTCTCGACACCCTCATCGTGGACAAGGACATGTCGCTCTGGTCCCTGAGCCAGATGTTCTTCGCCATGAAGGGCGTCACGGGCGGCGACGGCGCGTCGCTGAACATCCCGATCTCCGGCTCCTCGGGCGGCAACCTGGTCTGGGACAAGGCCAAGGTCAAGCAGCTGGTCGAGCAGCTCAACAACGACGAGAAGGTCACGGTCACCGGCAGCTGACCGTCCGCATCGCACGGCGAAGGGCCCGGACGCTTCGTCCGGGCCCTTCGCCGTGCGCCTACACCTTCCCGTGAGCGAGCACCGCCACGTGCGGCAGCGCCAGCAGTCCGTCCTCGCCCTCGAACTCCCTGCACAGCACGTCGTACTCGCGCTTGGCCCCGGCCACACCCTCGGGCCCGCGGCTGTTGACGAGCTGTCCGATCGCGGCGACCCCGGCCGCGGGACCGGCCCACCAGTCCTCGGCATCCGCCCGGTGGTCCCACGACAGCGACTCGCTGTGTACGTCCCCGAGTCCGGCCGCCGTCAGCAGGGCGCCCAGCCCCTCCCGGGTGCGCGGGAAGTCGTGCTCCTCGTCGACCGTGGCCAGCCAGCCGGGCCGGGTCAGACCGGCGGCCCCGGCGGCCCGGCCGATCAGCGCCTGGCCGGGGCGCCCGGTACCTGCCAGATCGTGACGGCGATCCGGCCTCCGGAGCGGGTGATCCGGCGCAGTTCGACGAGGGCGTCCAGCGGCCGGCCGACGTGGTTCAGCACGAAGTTCGCCACGACGGCGTCGAACTCGCCGTCGGAGTAGGGCAGCTGGGGCAGCGAGCCGATGCGTACGTCGACCCCGGGCACCGCCCGCCGGGTGGCCGCGACCATGCCCGGTTCGGCGTCCACTGCCCGTACGACGGCACCGCGCCCGACGGCGGCCACCGCCACGCTGCCGCTGCCGCACCCCACGTCGAGCAGGCGCGTCCCGGCGGCGGTGGACGCCGCGTCCAGCAGGGCGGGCACCGTGTGCGCGCAGAGGCGGCCGAAGGTGCGGGCGTAGCTCTCGGCGCGCCCGTCCCAGATCCGCCGCTCACTCACGTCGAACGCGGTCATACGACACCTCCGGACGGGCCCTGCGGCTCCACCTCGTCCAGGTCCTCGTAGAGCGCGGTCATACGACACCTCCGGACGGGCCCTGCGGCTCCGCTTCGTCCAGGTCCTCGTAGAGCGCGTCCAGAATCCGCCCCGTCGGCTCGCCCTCCGGCGACAGTTCGGCCAGACACCAGCCGGGCAACTGCGCCTCGACCTGGGGCGGAAGATCGCCGTCCGCCGGATCGGCCAGCGTGTAGAGAAGACCGAACGCGGTCTCCTTCGCCACCTCCCGGGCTATCTCGCCCAGTTCCGCGGGCGACAGTCCGAGCCGCACCGCCCGCTCCACGGCCCCGCCCGCCAGGCCTTCCTTCCGGTAGGCCGCGATCCAGTCGGGGGCCGCCGAACTCCATGCGTCGATGTCCTGCCAGACCGTGCGCAGGAACCGGTACCGGGCCAGCTGAGGGATGTTCTCCTCGGCCTCCGACTCGGCCCAGCCCGATGCGTCGTCGGCTCCCAGCGCCTCGAACAGGCCGGTGAGCGTGTCGATGTCCGTCATGGAGAGGGAAGGTACGCCATCGGGCCAGGGAACCCCCGTCCGGGCCGGGCACCCGTCCATGCCGACCGTCACCCGGTTCAGCCGAGCATCGAGGCGGCGATCAGCCCGACAACGGCGACGGCGGCGGCACACACCAGGACGGTCGCGCCGCGTCCGCGCCTGCCCTTCCGAGAACCTTGCCGCGGCCGGCCCCGCGTCGGCGAGGGTGCCGGTGCCTCCTCTTCCCTCGCTCCGGCCGTCTCGGCCAACAGGCCCCGGCAGCAGGCCGCGAGACGGGCGATGTCGCCGTCGAGCGGGACGGTGGTCTCGGCGCGCGCCGGGGCGGTGGTGCCGCCGTCCAGGATGCGCCCGGCCCGGATCCTCACCCGGCCGGACCCGTGGGAGGCGAGGCTGATCCACCTGCCGGCGTCCTCGCCCCGGATCACCACGGTGCCGCCGCGTTCGCGGTAGACGGTGTGCTGCCGCCAGAGCAGTTTCGCCAGCGGTGCGGGGAGGTCGGCCACCGTCGCCGCCTGCCGTCTGTCGTCGCTCAGCGACATGGGACCGCCCGTCGGGTGTGCCGCGTATGCCTTCTCCGGGCGTCCGCGGGCACGTGAGCGGGTCTGTGAGCCGGCCGGGGTCTGCACCCCGGTATGTACGTGGTCAACTCGCCGGTCCTTTCGGGCCACGCCGGTCGGCGTGATCACCGCAGGATTGTAGAGGCAAGGCAACCATGCTGCCCTACACGGGAGTTGACTGACAGCCGGGGCCCGCGCCCTCGGGAGGGAAGCATCCGGGGGCGCGGGACGGCCCGCTTGGGGGCGACGCCGGCTCAGCCGAGCGGGTTGCTGGTGTCGCGCAGGGTGGCCAGGGCCGGCGCGTACATCCGGGCCTTGATCGTCCCGAGGGTGTCACCGGCCTTGTTCACCTGCGCCTGGGCGATCTCGATCGCGGTGGAGCGCACGGCGTCCTCGCTGACCGCCTGGTCGACGATGCCGGCGGCCGCGGCATCGGACCCGCCGTAGCGGTGGGCGGTGAGCATGGCCTTGTGCGCGGTCTGCGGGGCCAGCCGGGACTGGACGAGGGCGGCCATGCCGGGGGTGAAGGGAATGTTGATGTCCGCCTCGGGCAGGCACCAGTAGCCGCGGTCGGCACGCATGACGCGGAAGTCGTGGGCGAGGGAGAACATCGCACCGGCGGCGAAGGTGTGCCCCTGCAGCGCGGCCACCGTGACAATCGGCAGCGACAGCACCCGCGCGAACAGCTCGTGGACGGAGTTGACGTAGTCCTGGTGCTGGTCGGCGTGGGCGAACAGCCAGTCCAGGTCGAGCCCGTTGGAGTAGAACTTGCCGGTGGCGGCGGTGACCAGGGCGCGGGGGCCCTCCGCCTTCTCGACCTCGTCGAGCGCGGCACCGACGGCCGTGAGCCAGTCGGGGTGGAAGCGGTTCTCTCCGTCTCCGAGGTCGAGAACGAAGACGTTGTCGTGGCGGTCGAGCGAGGGCACGGGGACTCCTTCGAGCTGAACTGACGGGCTGGAGTCCGCCGCGTACGAGCACCCGGTCGACGCTGGTCGCACCCGCCCGTACTCCACCAGCGGGCTACCTGCCAGTAACTTATGAGGTCCGGCATGGAACAGGCAAGAGGGTCCGCCGTGATCATCCCCCGGGCCGCCTCCGGAAGCCCTTGCTGCGCCACGCTCACGTACGGAAGTTGCGGGCCAGCCAAGGACTGAGCATCGTGCGCGGGACGAGTTCCTTGTACGTCTCGTCACCGGGCAGCGGGACGACGAGCCACTGGCCGGGTGGGAAGAACCTGCCCTTCACGTACGCCATGCCGCTGTACACGGAACGGAGGAACGCGGGCACGGAGTCGCGGGGGACGTCCTCGAACTCCACCCCGTCGACAGTGATCTTCGCGTCGTCCTCGGGGAACACCTGGAGGGTGACGGCGGGCGCCCCGCCCAACTCGATGAACGCCTCGTGCGGCAGCGACCCGTCCGCGTCGACCACGGTGAAGGCGCCCGCGGAGGTGCGACGGGAGGTCTGGTCCGCCCCGATGTCATCGGTGACGGTCATCTCCAGGTCGTACGCGCCCGCCACCTCACGGACTGCGGTGACGGCGGTCTCGGTGCTCGGCAGATGAGGATGCCCCATGCGCCGCTCAGCCCTGCGCCGCGTACGCGACGAAGGCCGCCCAGGCGGCGGGGTCGCAGGCGAGGCGGGGGCCTTGGACGCGCTTGGAGTCGCGGATGTGGACGGTGTGGGGGGCGGCGGCGACCTCGACGCAGTCGTTGCCGTCGCCGCTGCTGCTGTAGCTGCTCCTGAACCACGCCAGCTCGGCAGCATCCCGGGCAGAGGGCTTGTCAATCATGACTCTCCCAGCAGTTGCTCGATGAAGGCCAGTGACTCCCTGGGCGAGAGGGCCTGGGCCCGGATCATCCCATAGCGCAATTCAAGGATCCTGAGCTGCTTCGGATCGGAGACCGGGCGTCCACTGAACGCACCCTCGGAACGGCCCACCGCACTGCCGTCGGGGAACTTCAGTACCTCGATCAGCCCGCCCGTGCCCGGATGCTCCTCGCGCTGGGTCGGCATCACCTGGATCGACACGTTCCGCAACCGCCCCACTTCCAGCAGGCGTTCGAGCTGTCGGCGCAACACCGTCGCGCCACCGACGGGACGGCGCAGCGTCACCTCCTCCTGTACGAAACTCAGCGCCGGAAGCGGGTCGCGGTCGAAAATGGACCGCCGGGCCATGCGCGCGGCCATCACACGCTCCATCTCATCCAATGTGTACGCCGGTAGCCACGACGCGAACAGGGCCCGCATATGGTCCTCGGTCTGCAGGAGCCCGTTGATGTTGTGGTGGTGATAGGCCTCCACCTGAACGGCTTTGGCTTCCATCTTCGCCAGATCCCGCACCCTCTTCGGGTACCGGACCTCCGCCACATCCCGCTTCATCGCGGACAGCTTGCCGCCCGCGCCGCACACCTCGTCCACCCCGTCCAGGAACTCCGGGCGCGGGATCCGCCGCCCGCCCTCCACCTTGTAGACCAGGTCCTCCCCGTAACCGAGCGCGGCCCCGAGCTCACAGGCCCGCATGCCCGCCGCCTCCCGCCACGCCTTGATCTGGCGCCCCACCGCAGCAACCACCGCCACGCCGGACTCGTCATCGGGATCGACCTCCCAACCGGGCTCGTCCGCCCTGCCGTCGCCCTGCTCCGCACCGACCCCGTCCACACTCATCCGTGCCCCACTTCCGACGTGCGTGCCGTTCGTCCCTCAACCGCATCCGTTCCCCGCACGTCACTCCGGACAGCCGGGACAGCGCTGGACAAGCCCCGGACAATCACCGTACGCAAGGGCTCGATCACTGGGCACGGTACGCAGGCGCGGCCACGCTGAGTGACGTGAACCGAGACATCACCAGCCCCCAACAACCCACCGTCAGCCGCACCTTCACCGTGCTGCTCTCCCCCACGCGCCGAGGCGCCCGGCTCGCACGCCTCCTCACCGTGGCCCATCTCGACCTGTGGGGGCTGCCGTCCGAGTCGGCCGCGCACATCGTCGCGGAGCTCGCCACGAACGCCGCCGTGCACGGTCGGGTGCAGGGACGGGACTTCCGGCTGGGCCTCACCGTCCACCGGGAGAAGCTGCTGCGGATCGAACTGACGGACACCCGGGGCGACGCCCTGCCCGTCGTATCAGCCCCCGATCCGCATGCGGAAAGCGGACGGGGCCTGCTCATCGTCGAGGCCTTCGCGGACCGTTGGGGCATCGTTCCGGGCCCGGTCCCACGCAAGACGGTGTGGGCGGAACTCGACCTCGTACCGTGACCGACTCCACCGGGTCGTGGATGCCCACGACCCCCAGGACCACGACCCGGTGACCCGCGGCGCGGTCACCCACGACGTCTAAAGGCTTTTAAAGAACTCAGGGAAATAACCCTGCCCAAACCCCACCCCACCCCGTCCTGACCTGCGTCACTCGCGCGAGTGAACCTGGGCAACTGGGCTAGATCGGAGGCGGGTTGGCTGGCATATGCTCGCCGCGACAACCACAGAACGAGACGGCCCCCGGTGAGACTGAGAATCTCAACCGAGGGCCTGACCACGAGGAAGAAGAAGCTTCCTGATGGATACCCCGCAGGTTATCGCGCCCCCGTGCGCCCAGCCCGGCTCCCCCGGCTCCTCCGGCGCCCTTCCCGACGTCACGCCGACATCCGGCGTCATCCACGTCAACACCCGCCACGTCTCCGGCTTCGTGATCATCGGCAACCACCTCGCCCAGAACCGCGAGCTCTCCCTCATCGCGATCGGGCTCGCCGTCCACATCCAGTCCATGCCCGCCGGGGCCAAGGTCGGCATCAAGGTCCTCACCGACCGCTTCCCCGAAAGCGAAGCCCGCATCACCGCCGCACTCCACGAACTCGAAGCCGAGGGCTACCTCCACCACAGCCGCGTACGGCTCCCCAACGGCCGCTTCGTCACCCGCACCCTCTCGTACAACCAGCCGGGCGCCACCGCACTACCGGTCGCCGCACCTCAGCAGAAGCCACGGCGGCAGGCCGGGCAGCTCAACCCGTCTCCAGCCCCGGAGTTGAGAGCGATGTGGGCGCCCACCGCACCCGAATCAGGCCCGAAACCCGCCCACATCACTCCCAACTCGCCCACACCCGAACCGGAAACGGCTGAGGCCCCGAACGACGCACCGGCACCCGCCACCGTTTGCGTACCCGCGCCGACCGCCCCCAGGAAGCAACCCCCACCGCTCCCTCAACCCCACGCACCCACCCCGGAACTACTCCGGGCCGCCACAGCCGTCCTCACCGACCTCCGCCGCCACGCACCCCAACTCACCCTCCCCGAGGACGACATCCCCGCCCTCGTCCCCGGCGTCGCCGCCTGGCTCGAACGCGACGCCCACCCCGACACCATCCGCCACGCCCTCACCAGCGAACTCCCCACCCCCGTCAAACACCCGGCCAAGTTCGTCCGCCACCGCATCACCACCCTCCTACCACCCCCACTCCCCGGCACCGCAGACCTCGCAGCCCCACCCCGGCCCAGGGCCATCGTCATCCCCCTCCAGAACTGCGACACCTGCGACCGCGCCTTCCGCGCCACCCACCCCGGCCACTGCCGCGACTGCCACACCGATCGCATGGGGGCCGCTTAGCATGAACGTGACGACCCCCCTTGCCTCCGGGCACAGACGAGGAGCGCACGCCATGGGCATCGCCTCAGACGGTGTACAGCGGGATTCGGCCCGCTACAGGGCCATGCGCGAGATCGTCGAGCAGATGCAGGACAGCGTTCCCGGAAAGCTTGAGATCACCAAGGAAGGGATCGTGCACGACATGATGGCCCCGGGGCGTCCCCACGAGCTGACCACGGCCCGGGTGAGTCGTCGCCTGGAGAAGCTCATGCCGGACGACGTCCTGGCGCACACGGGAACCCCTGACGTCGAGGAGGAACCGGCAGGCATCATGCGCCACCCGGACGTCATGGTGATCGCCGAGGCCGACATGGAGGGGCAGGGGTCCTTCGATCCCCGCACGCTCATCGCCGCCGTCGAGGTCGTCTCGCAGTCGAACCCGGACAACGACTGGGTGGGCAAGATGCGTGACTATCCACTGCTCGGCATCCCCGTCTACGCCATCTTCGACCCGCGCTCGGGTACGGGCGCCGTCCTGTCCGACATCCACCCGACGCCGGAGGGTCCTCGTTACGCCACCCGCAAGGACTTCGTGTACGGCGAGGACGTCACCATCGCCGAGTGGACCATCCCGACGACCGGCCTGCCCCGTTACGCCTGAGGCCGCCCGACACCCGTCAAGCGGACTGACCGGCTCGGGATCCGAGCTCCCGGATGAACGGGGCGCGCACCACCCCTGTGCCGGAAACGCCCATGCCGAGAACACCCACCGCCACCAGGGCGGCAGGCAGCGACGGCCGTATCAGGAGCAGCATCGCGATCGGACTGACCGTCCCGGCGGACATCGCTGCGGTGAGTGAGACCGCCCAACGCACGACGCGCGGGACAGTGCGGGTGAACACGATGAAGGCTCCTGCTACCGCGGCGATCACCAGCGCTGCCACCAGCAGAGCACCCCAGGAGGCAACGGGGATCCCGGGCCCGAACGTGTCCTCACGTGTCGCGCCGCTGCTGACGGCCCATATCCACAACGCGGCGGCCAGGGCTGATTCACCGACCACCCAGTAGGCGAGGTAGTACGCCTTCGTGTGGCGGACTGCGGTGTTTTTCCCCATGGTTGGCCGGTCCTCGGTTCGGTTCGTGGCGGGCCGCGAGGACCCGTGCCAGGGCGCTCACACGGTACGGCGTGCGGCGCGCACGAGCAGGTCGCCCGCTGGGCTGAGGGTGCCGGCAGGTCAAGAGCTCAACGGCACCGCCCCGCCCCCAAGGACGATCCGGGTGCGGGGCGGCTGGAGCTGCGCGGGGGCGTGGGTGCCGTTACGGCAGGTTGCGGGCCATCACGATCCGCTGGACCTGGTTCGTACCCTCGTAGATCTGGGTGATCTTCGCGTCCCGCATCATCCGCTCCACCGGGTAGTCCCGCGTGTAGCCGTAGCCGCCGAGGAGCTGGACCGCGTCCGTGGTGACCTCCATCGCGACGTCGGAGGCGAAGCACTTGGCCGCGGCGCCGAAGAACGTGAGGTCGGCGTCGAGGCGTTCGGACTTGGCGGCGGCCGAGTAGGTGAGCTGGCGGGCCGCCTCCAGCTTCATGGCCATGTCGGCGAGCATGAACTGGACGCCCTGGAAGTCGCCGATCGGCTTGCCGAACTGCTTGCGCTCCTGGACGTAGCCCTTGGCGTAGTCGAGGGCGCCCTGCGCGACGCCGAGGGCCTGGGCCGCGATCGTGATGCGGGTGTGGTCCAGGGTCTTCATCGCGGTGGCGAAGCCGGTGCCCTCCTCGCCGATCATGCGGTCGGCGGGGATGCGGACGTTGTCGAAGTAGACCTCGCGGGTCGGGGAGCCCTTGATGCCGAGCTTCTTCTCCGGGGCGCCGAAGGAGACGCCCTCGTCCGACTTCTCGACGACGAAGGCCGAGATGCCCTTGGAGCGCTTGGTCGGGTCGGTGACGGCCATGACCGTGTAGTACTCGGAGACGCCCGCGTTGGTGATCCAGCGCTTCACGCCGTTGAGGACCCAGAAGTCGCCGTCGCGGACGGCCTTGGTCTTCATGCCCGCCGCGTCGGAGCCGGCGTCCGGCTCGGAGAGGGCGTACGAGAACATCGCGTCGCCCTTGGCGAGCGGGCCCAGGTACTTCTTCTTCAGGTCCTCGGAGCCGGACAGGATCACCGGGAGCGAGCCGAGCTTGTTCACGGCGGGGATGAGGGAGGAGGAGACGCAGGCGCGGGCCACCTCCTCGATCACGATGACCGTGGCGAGCGCGTCGGCGCCGGCGCCGCCGTACTCCTCCGGTACGTGGACCGCGTGCAGGTCGGCGGCGGTGAGGGCGTCCAGCGCCTCCTGCGGGAAGCGGGCCTCCTCGTCGACCGCGGCCGCGTGAGGGGCGATCTTCGCCTCGGCGAGCGCACGCACCGTCTCACGGAGCATGTCGTGCTCCTCGGCCGGACGGTACAGGTCGAAATCGGTCGAACCCGCCAAGACGCTCACTCCCCAAGATGCTAACTACCGTTAAGTAACCCAATTTTAGGCGCCCGCCCCGGGAAAGGCATACGCGTGCGGGCCGTGAGCTTCACGACAGCCGGAATGGGACGTTTCAAGGGCAGGACTATGCTCGTTCACCGCACGTCTGTCCGCATCTCACTGGAGCACTACATGGCCCTCAGGATCACTGTGATCGGCACCGGCTACCTCGGCGCCACCCACGCCGCGGCCATGGCGGAACTGGGCTTCGAGGTCCTGGGGCTCGACGTCGTGCCCGAGAAGATCGAGCTGCTGTCCGCCGGCCGGGTCCCGATGTACGAGCCGGGGCTGGAAGAGATCCTGAAGAAGCACGTCGCCGGTATCGCGGGCTCCACCGGGCGGCTGCGGTTCACCACCTCGTGGGAAGAGGTGGCGGAGTTCGGGGATGTGCACTTCGTCTGCGTGAACACCCCGCAGAAGCACGGCGAGTACGCCTGCGACATGAGTTACGTGGACAGCGCCTTCGACTCGCTCGCCCCGCATCTGACCCGGCCCGCCCTGGTCGTCGGCAAGTCCACCGTGCCGGTCGGCTCCGCTTCCCGGCTCGCGGCCCGGCTCGTCGAGCTCGCGCCGGTGGGCGAGGGAGCCGAGCTGGCCTGGAACCCGGAGTTCCTGCGCGAGGGCTTCGCCGTCAACGACACCCTGCACCCGGACCGGATCGTCGTCGGCGTGGAGAGCGAGCGGGCCGAGAAGCTGCTGCGCGAGGTGTACGCCGTGCCGGTCGCGGAGGGGTCGCCGTTCGTCGTGACGGACTTCCCGACCGCCGAGCTGGTGAAGACCTCCGCCAACTCCTTCCTCGCCACCAAGATCTCGTTCATCAACGCCATGGCGGAGGTCTGCGAGGCCGCCGACGGTGACGTGGTGAAGCTGGCCGAGGCGATCGGCCACGACGAGCGCATCGGGAAGAAGTTCCTGCGCGCCGGCATCGGCTTCGGCGGCGGGTGTCTCCCCAAGGACATCCGCGCCTTCATGGCGCGCGCCGGTGAGCTGGGCGCCGACCAGGCGCTGACCTTCCTCCGCGAGGTCGACTCCATCAACATGCGCCGTCGCGGCCACATGGTGGAGCTGGCCCGGGAGGCCGTCGGCGGCGACTCGTTCCTCGGCAAGCGGGTCGCCGTGCTGGGCGCCACGTTCAAGCCTGACTCGGACGACGTACGCGATTCGCCTGCTCTGAACGTCGCCGGGCAGATCCACCTCCAGGGCGGCCAGGTCACGGTCTTCGACCCGAAGGGCATGGACAACGCCCGGCGGCTCTTCCCCACCCTCGGTTACGCCGACACCGCCCTGGACGCCGTGCGCGGCGCGGACGTGGTGCTGCACCTCACCGAGTGGCGCGAGTTCCGTGAGCTGGACCCGGAGGCGCTGGGCGGGGTCGCCGGACGGCGCATCATCCTGGACGGGCGCAACGCCCTTGACCCGGCGGTGTGGCGCGAGGCCGGGTGGACGTACCGGGCGATGGGGCGGCCGAAGGCCTGAGGCCCGCCGCTCAGCCGCGCTTCGCGCGGTACGTACGCATCTTCGCGCGGGCGCCGCACACCGACATCGAGCACCACCGGCGGCGCCCCGCCGGGCTGCGGTCGTAGTACGCCCAGCGGCAGTCCGCCGCCTCGCACACCTTGAGCCGGGCCCAGGTGCCGTCGGCCGACGCGCCGGCGACGGCCACGGCGACCCGGGCGGTCAGGCCTGGCGGCTCCTCCGTGGGGCGCAGGGAGGCCGCGCCCTCCTCGTCCACGGTGACGCGCAGCGGCACGTCGGCGAGCAGCCGGTCGAGCTCGGCCACCGGGCCGGGACCGGGCGGGCGGTGGCCCGCATGGGCGAGGCAGACGGCGCGCAGGGCCTCGCGGAGGGCGCGGGCGGCCGGGACGTCCGGTTCGGCGATCGCGAGCGCGGCGCACCCGTCGGCCGTGGCGAGGGTGTCCGCACCGGTCTCGACGTCCAGGGTGTTGACCAGGGCTTCGACCAGCGCGAGTCCGCCGGGTGCGGAGTCCCTCTCATTCATGGTTGCGACGTTACCTCCGTTGCGGGAGCATGCAGTAACGGTGACCGGTTGCACTGTTTCTCCGGTAACCACCTGTCCGCATCTGCCCGAGGAGAAGACGTCATGGCTGTTGCCACGCTGGGTGCTGTCGTCCTGGACTGCCCGGATCCCGTCGCCCTTGCCGGTTTCTACGCCGAGCTGCTCGGCGGAAAGATCGAGCAGCAGGAGGACTGGGTGGACCTCACCGGAGTGACCGGCGCGCCGCTCGCATTCCAGGCCGCGCCCGGTTTCGTACCTCCTCAGTGGCCGCGTCCGGACCGCTCGCAGCAGGTTCATCTGGACCTGCGGGTGCCGGATCTGGACGCGGCGGAGAAGGAGGTGCTGGCGCTGGGCGCGACGGTGCTCGAAGCGGAGGACCGGCAGCGGTCCTTCCGCGTGTACGCCGATCCGGCGGGGCACCCGTTCTGTCTCTGCGCCTGCTGAACGCGGGGCGCCCGGGGCTCAGAGGGCCGGGGCGTCCAGCTGCTCGATCGTGGCGTGGGACGGGGCGCGGCGGGTGCGCAGGTCCCGGGCCACGTCCTCGGCGGCGCGCAGCACCCGTACCGCGTTCTGCCAGGTGAGCTTGGCGAGGTCGGCGGTGGACCAGCCGCGGTCCAGGAGCTCGGCGATCAGGTTCGGGTAGCCGGAGACGTCTTCGAGGCCCTGCGGGAGGAACGCGGTGCCGTCGTAGTCGCCGCCGATGCCGACGTGATCGATCCCGGCGACCTCGCGCATGTGGTCGAGGTGGTCGGCGATCGTGGCCACGGTCGCCAGCGGGCGGGGGTTCGCCGCCTCGAACGCGGCGTGGACCTTCATAGCCCGCTCGGTGGTGTCCAGGTGGTGCAGCCCCTGGGCGCGCAGGTTCTCGTCGGCGGCCTTCGTCCAGGCGACGGCCGCCGGGAGCACGAACTTCGGCACGAAGGTCGCCATGGCGATGCCTCCGTTGGCCGGGAGCTGGGCGAGGACGTCGTCGGGGATGTTGCGCGGGTGGTCGCAGATCGCCCGCGACGAGGAGTGCGAGAACATCACCGGCGCGGTCGTGGTGGCGAGCGCGTCGTGCATCGTCGTCGTCGCGACGTGCGAGAGGTCCACCAGCATGCCGGTGCGGTTCATCTCCCGTACGACCTCGTGGCCGAACGGGGAGAGGCCGTCGACGCCCGGGGCGTCCGTCGCCGAGTCCGCCCAGGCGTTGTTGTCGTTGTGGGTGAGCGTCATGTAGCGGACGCCGAGGGTGTGCAGGGCGCGCAGGGTGCCCAGCGAGTTGTGGATGGAGTGGCCGCCCTCGGCCCCCATCAGGGAGGCGATCCGGCCCTCGGAGCGGGCCGCCTCCATGTCGTCGGCCGTGAGTGCGCGGCGCAGGTCCGCGGGGTGGCGCTCCAGCAGTTCGGCGACCGCGTCGATCTGTTCCAGGGTGGCGCCGACGGCGGTGCCGCCCGGCATGTCGGACCGTACGTAGACGGACCAGAACTGGGCTCCGACGCCCCCGGCGCGCAGCCGGGGGATGTCGGTGTGCAGGTGGGCCGACTGGTCGGTGGCGATGTCGCGGGCGTCCAGGTCGTAGTTGACCTGTTCCCGCAGTGCCCACGGCAGGTCGTTGTGGCCGTCGACGACGGGGTACTCGGCGAGGAGTTCCCGGGCCTGGTCCAGTCGGTCCGTCACAGTTCCTACTTTCCGAAGCCGAAGGTGTCGGGGTTCCCGACCTTGCTGCGCAGGCGCTTGCCCTTCTCGGTGGCCTGGTCGTTCAGGTCCGAGAGGAACTCCGTCATGCGGGTCCGCAGCTCGGCGTCGTGGGCGGCGAGGATGCGGACGGCCAGCAGGCCCGCGTTGCGCGCGCCCGCGATGGAGACGGTGGCGACCGGGATGCCGGCGGGCATCTGCACGATGGACATGAGGCTGTCCATGCCGTCCAGGTACTTCAGCGGCACCGGTACGCCGATGACGGGCAGCGGGGTGACCGAGGCGAGCATGCCGGGCAGGTGGGCGGCGCCGCCCGCACCGGCGATGACCGCCTGAAGGCCGCGGCCCGCGGCCTCCTCGCCGTACGCGATCATCTCGCGCGGCATGCGGTGGGCGGAGACGACGTCGACCTCGTAGGGGATCTCGAACTCGTCGAGGGCCTTGGCCGCCGCTTCCATGACGGGCCAGTCGGAGTCCGAGCCCATGACGATGCCGACGACGGGAGCGGAACCTTGTGCGGTCATTCGGTGATCGTTCCTCGCAGGTAGTCGGCCGCGTGCCGGGCGCGCTCCCGCACGTCCGCCAGGTCGTCGCCGTAGGTGTTGACGTGGCCGACCTTGCGGCCGGGCTTCACGTCCTTGCCGTACATGTGGATCTTGAGCTGCGGGTCGCGGGCCATGCAGTGCAGGTACGCCTGGTACATGTCCGGGAAGTCACCGCCCAGCACGTTGGACATGACCGTCCAGGTGGCGCGGGGGCGCGGGTCGCCGAGTGGCAGGTCGAGGACGGCCCGGACGTGGTTGGCGAACTGCGAGGTGATCGCACCGTCCTGCGTCCAGTGCCCGGAGTTGTGCGGGCGCATCGCCAGTTCGTTGACGAGGATGTGCCCGTCGCGCGTCTCGAAGAGCTCGACGGCGAGGTGGCCGACGACACCGAGCTCGGCGGCGATACGGAGGGCGAGCTGCTGGGCCTCGCCGGCGAGCTTCTCGCTCAGCTCGGGGGCCGGGGCGATGACCGTGTCGCAGACGCCGTCGACCTGGATCGACTCGACGACCGGGTAGGCGACGGCCTGGCCGTGCGGCGAGCGGACGATGTTGGCCGCCAGTTCCCGTACGAAGTCGACCTTCTCCTCGGCGAGGACGGGGACGCCGGCCCGGAAGGGCTCGGCCGCGTCCGCCTCGGAGCGGACCACCCAGACGCCCTTGCCGTCGTAGCCGCCGCGCACGGTCTTGAGGACGACCGGGAAGCCACCGACCTCTTCGGCGAAGGCCGCGGCGTCGGCCGGGTCCTTCACGATGCGGTGGCGGGGGCAGGGCGCGCCGATCTCGGTGAGCTTCGCGCGCATCACCCCCTTGTCCTGGGCGTGCACCAGCGCGTCGGGGCCGGGGCGCACGGGGATGCCGTCCGCCTCCAGGGCCCGCAGGTGCTCGGTGGGCACGTGCTCGTGATCGAAGGTGATCACGTCACAGCCGCGCGCGAAGGCGCGCAGCGTGTCCAGGTCGCGATAGTCGCCCACGACGACTTCGCTCACCACCTGGGCCGCCGAGTCCTGAGCGGTGTCACTGAGGAGCTTGAACTTGATGCCGAGGGGGATGCCCGCCTCGTGGGTCATACGGGCGAGCTGACCGCCACCGACCATGCCGACTACCGGGAACGTCACTCTCCCAGGGTATCCGCACCGTCCGGGGCCGCCGGACGACGCCCTCCGCGGCGCCCTGCGGGCGGACCGGGTAGAGGGATCCGGTCGTCACGGCCCCGCCACACCTGTCCCGGTACTCACAGGCAGCCGACGGGCCGCCTGGTTAGCATGGCTGGGTTGACGGAACCTGAAGCCGAACCGACAGACGGGCTGAGCGATCACCATGAGCGAACGGGGCGCACCAGATCCTGTCCGGAGTTCCAGCGCGGGAGAAGGAGCGGCGTTCGGTGCCGTCGGGGACTCCGGTGCCGTCGGGGACTCCGGACCCGGCCTGCGGGCCCGGCTGGATCTGCTGGCCCGGGAGGTCGCCAAGTTCGGCGTGGTCGGCGCGGTCGGCCTGGTCGTCAACATCGCCGTATCCAACCTGCTGTGGCGCTACACGGACATCCCTACGGTCCGCGCGGGCCTGATGGCGACGTTCGTCGCGATCCTCTTCAACTACGTCGGCTTCCGCTACTGGACGTACCGGGACCGCGACAAGAGCGGCCGGACCCGGGAGCTGACGCTGTTCCTGCTGTTCAGCGCGGTGGGTGCGGTCATCGAGACCGGTGTGCTGTACGCGGCGACGTACGGGTTCGGCTGGAACACCCCGGTCCAGAGCAATGTCTTCAAGATCCTCGGAATCGGCATCGCGACGATGTTCCGCTTCTGGTCCTACCGGACGTGGGTCTTCCGGGCGCTGCCTGCCAAAGACGTGGTCGTGAGCGCGGAGGACGTCGCGCAGGCCGTTTCCGTACCGGCTCCGGCCGCCGCCGTACGGGTCGAGGTGGACTCGGCCCGGGGCTGACCGCTCACCTCACCGGGCGTTCCGGTTCGTCCCTGTTCAGGGCCACCTGGCTGAGGAAGAGCGCGAAGACCGGGGGCTGCTGCTGGAGCAGTTCGAGGCGGCCGCCGTCCGCTTCCGCGAGGTCACGGGCCACCGCCAGGCCGATGCCCGTGGAGTTGCGGCCGCTGATGGTCCGCTCGAAGATCCGCGCCCCGAGGTCGGCGGGGACTCCCGGTCCCTCGTCCGTCACCTCGATCACCGCCTGATTGCCTGTGACGCGGGTGCGCAGCGCGACCGTACCGCCGCCGTGCATGAGTGAGTTCTCGATCAGTGCGGCGAGCACCTGCGCCACGGCGCCCGGTGTGCCGACGGCCCGCAGCCCCTGCTTTCCGGAGCGGACGACGGCGCGGCCCTCGCTCCGGTAGGCCGGGCGCCACTCCTCGATCTGCTGCTTGACGATCTCGTCGAGGTCGAAGACGACGGCGGAGCCGGTCCGCGGGTCCCGGGCGTTGGTCAGCAGCCGCTGGACCACGTCCGTGAGCCGCTCGACCTGGGTGAGGGCGATGTTCGCCTCCTCCTTCACCGTGTCGGGGTCGTCCGTGACGGAGATCTCCTCGATCCGCATGGAGAGTGCGGTGAGCGGGGTACGGAGCTGGTGGGAGGCGTCGGCGGCGAGCCGGCGCTCCGCGGTGAGCATCCGGGCGATGCGTTCGGCGGAGGAGTCCAGGACGTCGGCGACGCGGTCCAGCTCCGGCACGCCGTACCGCTTGTGGCGCGGGCGCGGGTCGCCCGAGCCCAGGCGTTCCGCGGTCTCGGCGAGGTCGGTGAGCGGCGAGGCCAGCTTGTTGGCCTGGCGCACGGCGAGGAGCACGGCGGAGACGATGGCCAGCAGCGCCACCGCGCCGATGATCATCAGGGTGCGGCCGACCTCGCGGGTGACGGAGGAGCGGGACTCCTCGACGGTGACATTCTCGCCGTGTTCGCCCTCCTCCGTGGCGGTGATCACGCTGCCGCTGGGGCGTTCGCCCACTTCGATGGGGGCGCGGCCAGGCATCTTCACCAGGGCGTAGCGCTTGTCGTCGATCTGCTCGGCCAGCACGCCGGGGTTGATCCGCTCGGCGCCCAGGAGCCGGCTCTCGATCACGCTGATGAGCCGCAGCGCCTCGGAGTCGACGCTCTCCTGGGCGCTGCTGCTGATGGTGCGGGTCTCGACGATGACGAGGGAGACGCCGAAGACGGCGATCACCACGAGCACCACGGCGAGGGTGGAGTTGATCAGTCTTCGACGCATGAGTGTTTCTGTACGTCAGCTCTTCTCGAAGCGGAAGCCGACGCCCCGGACGGTGGCGATGTAGCGGGGATTGGCGGCGTCGTCGCCGAGCTTCTTGCGGAGCCAGGAGATGTGCATGTCGAGGGTCTTGGTGGAAGACCACCAGGTGGTGTCCCAGACCTCGCGCATCAGCTGGTCGCGCGTGACGACCCGGCCGGCGTCCCGGACCAGGACCCGCAGCAGGTCGAACTCCTTGGCGGTGAGCTGGAGTTCCTCGTCGCCCATCCAGGCCCGGTGCGACTCGACGTCGATCCTGACGCCGTGAGTGGCGGGCTGCGGGGCGGGCTCGGTGGCGCCGCGGCGCAGCAGGGCCCGGACGCGGGCCAGGAGCTCGGCGAGCCGGAAGGGCTTGGTGACGTAGTCGTCGGCGCCGGCGTCGAGGCCGACGACCGTGTCCACCTCGTCGGCGCGGGCGGTGAGCACCAGGACCGGCACGGTGTGGCCCTCGGCACGGAGCCGGCGGGCGACTTCGAGGCCGTCCATCCCGGGCAGCCCCAGGTCGAGGACGACCAGGTCGATGCCGCCCTGGAGGCCGGCGTCGAGAGCGGTCGGGCCGTCTTCGCGGACCTCGACCTCGTAACCCTCCCGACGCAGGGCGCGGGCCAGGGGCTCCGAGATGGATGCGTCGTCCTCGGCGAGCAGTACACGGGTCATGCAGTGATGGTAGTCCGCGCGGACGACAAGGAGTGAGGTGATCCGGAAGCCCTGCGGGTCAGCGGCCCGTTCATGTCCAGACCTTCGAATGTGGGAGTGTGGTTACACCTGGGCCTGTGATCCATGTCTCAAGTCCTTCCATATGCTACTCAGTCGTGTCGTATGGTGTTTGAACGCCTGTTGCACTACTCAAGGACCTTTGGGCAGCTATGAGCGCCTGGGGTCCTTCTGCATGTGCGGGGCTGGTACCCGCCAGTCCGGAAATCTTCAGTGAATGACCTGTGGGCCGGGCCCGGTACGCCGATGAAGGCGTTCCGGGCGTGGATCCCGACGTGGTGGGCGTACCCGCGTCGGTGCCGGCCTCCCCCCACCGGGCGCGTACCGCTCACGAGCCACGCGTCCCGAGCAAGCAAGGATCGATCATGGCGTCCAGCCTGACGAAGGACCCGGCGAGCACCGCGGGTGGTGAGAAGACCTTCTTCGGCCACCCCCGCGGCCTGGCCACGCTCTTCATGACCGAGATGTGGGAGCGCTACAGCTTCTACGGCATGAAGGCACTGCTCCCGCTGTACCTGATCGCGCCCGGCGGCATGCACATGAGCGCCACCACGGCGACGGCGATCTACTCCGTCTACATGGCGATGGTCTACCTGCTCGCCATGCCCGGCGGCTGGATGGCCGACCGCTTCTGGGGGCCGCGCAAGACGGTCGCCATCGGCGGCGGTGTCGTCATCCTCGGCCACATCACGCTTGCCGTACCCAACTCGGCGACCTTCTTCGCGGGTCTCGTGCTCGTCGCGCTCGGCTCCGGGCTGCTGAAGGCGAACATCTCCACGATGGTCGGCCACCTCTACAAGGGCCCGGACGATCCGCGCCGTGACGGTGGCTTCACGCTCTTCTACATCGGCATCAACATCGGCGCCTTCCTCGCCCCGCTGACCATCGGCACCGTCGGCGAGAGCGTCAACTGGCACTTCGGCTTCGCGCTCGCCGCGATCGGCATGGCCCTGGGTCTCGCCCAGTTCATGCTCGGCACCCGCCACCTGAGCCCGGAGAGCGACGTCGTCTCCACCCCGGCGACGGAGCAGGAGAAGCGCTCGGTCCTGCGCAAGGGCCTGGTCTGGCTGATCGTCGCGGCGGTCTTCTACAGCCTGCTCGCCATCACCGGCAACTTCGCCGACTGGGCGCTGCTGCCGATCACCATCGCCGGGCTGATCATTCCGGTCGCCGTCCTGGTCCGCATGAAGCGCGACAAGGAACTGACGAACACCGAGCAGTCCAAGCTGTCGGGTTACATCTGGTTCTTCGTGGTCGCCGCCGTCTTCTGGATGATCTACGACCAGAACGGCTCGACCCTGTCGATCTTCGGTGAGAACTCGACGACGAACAGCGTGTTCGGCATCGACTTCCCGACGTCCTGGTACCAGTCGCTGAACCCGATCTTCATCATGGCGATCGCCCCCGTGGTCGCCTCGGGCTGGCTGTGGCTGAACAAGCGCGGCAAGGAGCCGAGCACCGCCGTCAAGTTCGCCTCCAGCCTCGTGCTGATCGGCATCTCCTTCGTCGTCTTCATGATCCCGCTGATCGACACCGCGGCCAACGGCGGCAGGGTCAGCCCGATGTGGCTGGTGGCGATCTACTTCATCCAGACCGTCGCCGAGCTCTGCCTCTCCCCGGTCGGCCTGTCGGTCACCACGAAGATGGCCCCGGCGAAGTACAGCTCCCAGATGATGGGTGTCTGGTTCCTCGCGGTCACCGCGGGCGACTCCGTGACCGGTCTCCTGACGTCCCCGCAGCTCGGGGTCGATCTGAACACCTCGGGGGCCGTCGCCTTCGAGGCGGTCCTCGCGGTCATCGCCGGTGTCGGCATCTGGATGTACCGCAAGAAGGTCACGCAGCACATGAGCGACGCGAGCTGACCTCGCTGCTCCACGACGCAGGGGGCCGCCGCACCGTTTCCACGGTGCGGCGGCCCCTTCCGTATGCGTACGGGGTACGGAGTCCCGGTTCAGCTCACCTGCCGGCGCGCAGCCGGCGCCACGGGGTGAACGTGAACACGGCGCCGCCCAGCAGGATCGCCGTGCCGGCGACCAGGCCGAGTGCGCGCAGGGAGCCGTTGTCCTCGGCACCGGTGGCCGCGAGCCCGCCGCCGGAGGCCGTGCCGCCGCCCGCCGCCGCGGCTCCGCCGGAGCCCGTGGTGTCACCTCCGGAGGCACCGCCTTCCTGGGCGGTGGTGTCGAGTTCGAGGGACGCCTGCGGGGTGCCCTTGACCGTGCACGGGATGTTGATCTTCTGACCGCCGAGCATGACGTCGATCGTCAGGGCGCCGGGGGTGAGGGTGGACTTGCCGGAGGCACCCGGCTTGTACGTGCCGGTCATGTCGGGCAGGTTGACCGGCTTGCCCGTCTCCAGGGGATCGGGGTTGCCCGGCCCGGTCGCGGTGACGGATCCCTTGTCGGCTCCGCCGATGACGATCTTCATGGACGGCTTGAGCGCTCCGGCGGGCAGCGGGGCGGGGCTGTTCATCACGTTCTTGGCGGTCTTGACGGTGAGTGCGTAACTCCCGCCGTTCTTCTTGGCGTTGATCGTCACCTTGGTGGCGATGCCCTCCTGCGGACCCGGCGACTTGCAGGCGTAGTTCACGACGACTTCCTTACCCGGGAAGTCGGTCGCACCGCCGCTGCCGCCGGAGGTACCGCCCGCGGTCGTCGTTCCGCCGCTGTCGGTGCCGCCGGAGGTCGTACCGCCGGTGGTCGTCGTGCCGCCGCTCGTGGTGCCGCCCGCCGTCGTGCCCCCGGCGGTCGTCGTGCCACCGGCGGTCGTCGTGCCACCCGCCGTCGTGCCTCCGGCCGTCGTACCGCCGGTGGTGGATCCGCCGCCGTCCGTGACCTTGATCGTCGCGCCCGGCTGGACCGTCTCCTTCGGGGTGCACTTGGTGTCCGTGGAGATCGGCTTGGAGACGTTGAGGGCGTACGCGTCCGGCGTCAGCGTCAGATCACCCGCCTTCTCCAGCTTCAGGGTGCCCTTCATGTCCGACACGACCATCGGGCTCTTCTTGGGGATCGGCGGATTCTGCCGCGGCCCCTCCATCTTCAGATCTCCGGTCGCGGCGCCACCGAGCTTGATGGTTCCGGTCGGCTTGATGGTGTCCTTTTCGAGATCGAGGACGTCGGGGTTGTCCGAGGCGCCCTGGACCGTCTTCCACACGACCTCGACGGTGTCCCCGACCTTCGCCGTGGCGGGCGCGGTCAGCTGCACCTTGGTGGTGCCCTCGACGGGCGGCAGTCCGGAGATGGCCGGGGGTATGCACTCCGTCTTGTACGAGATGTCGGCGGCCTGGGCCGGGCTCGCGGCCAGCAGCATGCCCGCCCCGCCGATCATCATCGCGACTCCCGCCGCGACCGTCCTGCGTTGCGTACTCACGAATGTCCCTTCGTCGTCGGTCTGTGCTCTGACGGTGCGGAATCAGGGGTGAACCACGGCAGCGCGGCCGTGGTCGTGCTCGTGGGCGGCGCGGGGCCCGCGGCCGGAGCCGGGGCACGCCGCAGCTTGGGGAACCTCACGGTCGCGCCGGTGCGCGGGGACGCACGACGGCCCGCCGCGTGCCCGGGGCGCGGCCGCACCTTGTCGACGACCGCCATGCCGATACGGAACACGGCCGCGGGCACGACGAGGCAGAGCAGGATCCAGAAGAGCGTCACGCCCCACGGGCGGCCGACCCCCCACGGTTGCTCGGCCAGCACCTTCGTGCCGTACTTCAGCGAGATCTGGTAGTCGCCGTGGGCTCCGGCCGTCAGCTCGACAGGCAGCTCGATACGGGCCTTGCGGCCGGGCTCGACGGTCCCGCGCCACTGCCGCTCCTCCCACTGCGCGGCATAGACGCCGTGCGCGGTGCCGACCCGGAAGACCGGGTCCTTGACCGGCGCGGAGCCCAGGTTGCCGACGGTGAACACGAGCCGGCGCGACGGCGGGGCACCGAACCAGGTCAGAAGCCCGCTGTCGCCCTCGAGGCGGGTGGCCGCGAGGACGGCGAGCTTCCCGTTGCCGGTCTCCTTCGGGAGCGCGGCGACGGGGTGGCCCGCGACCACGAACGCCGCGTCCGCCAGGGCCTGTTCGCCGGTGACCGTGGCGACATGGACCACGCAGGGGCAGGGTACGGGCGGCTCGGCGATCGGCAGCTTCTTACTGAAGGCACCCTTCTTGTCCGTGGTGACGGCGCGGCCGTCCGCGTTGGCGCAGGAGTTGGTGCCGCCGATCACGCCCCGGGCGGGGGTGGACTGCCCGCAGATCAGCATCATGAGCAGGGTGTCGGACCGCCAGGCCTTGCCCTTGACAGTGATCTCACCCCCCTTGCCCGCCTGCTTCTCCGAGAGGGTGACCACGGGTTTCGGGTCCGCCGCGCTGCGCCCTTCGGCCCCGGCCCCGGTCGCGGTCAGCAGCAGGGCGGGCAGTATCGCGGCCAGCAGTACGGCGAGCAGCGCGGCTGCCCGCCCGCGGCCGTCGCTCCGGAATGCCGCCGGTCCGGTCCGTCCAGTCACGATTCCGCTCCCGCCTTCACCAAGTACCTCTCGTCGGAGTTCTGTCGATGGTCCGGGGCCGGTGCGATCCCGGCGTCGTCGTCCGCGCCCCGCCGCGCCGCCCTCCGGCGCCGGAAGGCGTACACACCGGCGGCGACGGCGGCCAGGAGGAGGAGCGCGCCGCCGGTCACCGGCACCCAGGGCACGAAGGCCGCCGAGGCGGTCGCCTCGCCGTGCGCCCCGCCCGCCGCCGTGACGCGCAGCCGTACGGTGACGGAGTCGAGCGCGGGGGCGTCCCGCCACGGTTCGGTGAGCCGCACCCGCCGGCCGGGCAGCAGTTCGACGGGCAGGGTGCGGGCGCCGCGCCGAAGCAAGGTCCCGAACACTCCGTCCGCGCTGACGGACAGGCGCGGTACGAGGACCGCGTTGCCCCGGTTGACCAGCGTGTAGTGGATGGTCCCGCCGGTCAGCTTCACGTCCTCCACCGTGAGCGCGGCCAGTGTCGGCCCGCCGACCCGCAGCTGGACCCGTACGCCCACCGCGCGGCCGCCGCTCTCCGCGACGATCGCGCCCGGGTGGTCGCCGGGCCGCGCGTCCTCGGGCACGGTGAAGGTGACCGGCACGTCGGCCCTGGTCCGGCCGGGCACCGTCACCTCGGAGCTCGCCGTCCGCAGCCATGCCCCGGTCCCGGTGGAACCGGTCGCGCCGCGCACCGCGAACCCGCCGTCGTCCGTGTTGTACGCGTCGGCACCGCGCAGCCGTACGGTGACCGGCTCCGGCCCGGGGTTGGTGACCGAGAGCCGGTCCTGAAGGACACTGCCGGGCAGGCCCTCCAGGTAGAAGTACGGTCTGCCCTCACCCCTCCCGGGGCCGCTCACCGAGGGTTGCGCCGTCCACACGGGTCCGACCGGCTGCTCGGTGGCACCGGCCACCGGCACCGTGGCGAGGGTGCACCACAGGGCGGCGAGCAGCGGCAGGGCACGGGCCAGCCGCCGCGCGGCGGACAACGGTCCGACGGCGTGCGCGGGGGCGGGGCGGGTGGCGTGACCGGTCAACGGCGGCATGGGCGGCTCCCTGGTGCGTGACGGCGGCGGCGGTTCGCGCGGGGGTCAGCCCGTGGCCCGCTGCCCGCGCCTGGTCAGCCACAGCACCCCGGCCGCGCCGGCCAGCAGCACCGTGCCGCCGAGGGTGCCGAGCGCCACCGCCGAGTCCATCGGTCCGGTCTTGGGCAGCGACGTGTCGGTGTCGGGCGTGGTCGCGCCGCCGCTGGTACCGCCGCCGCCCGCCGCCGTTACGTCGAGGGAGAGCGAGGGGCCCGGGTTGTTCGACGGGGTGCAGGTCGTCGTCGTACCGAGCGCCTTGATGGTGAGCACACCGGCGGTGAAGTCGACCTTGCCGCTCTTCTTCGGGGTGTACGTCCCCGTCAGGTCGCTGATCTTGATGGGGCTGTTGGCGGGGATGGCCGCGGAGTTGGCCGGGCCGGAGACCTGGACCTGTCCCGGGTCGGCGCCGCCCACCTTGATCACGGCGCTGGGGTTCATCGCCCCCTTGCCCAGTTCGACCGGGCTGGAGGACACGCCCTTCGACCAGGACATGGTCAGCTTGTAGCCGCTGCCGCTCTTGACGCTCTTGATGTCGATCGGCGAGATGGCCGCCTTGTCACCGATCGGGGTCTTGCACTTGTAGTTGACGTCGACGGCGGTCGCGTGGGCGGCGGGCGCGGCCAGCATCACCACCGCGCTCGCCAGCCCGGACGCCAGCGCGAGAGCTGTTCGCTTCTGGTACGACACCTCGAGTTCCCCTCATGCCGGGAGTCGCCGCGCGCCGCTTCACTGCGGCACAAATAACTGACGACACATCAGATTGGGCGCTCAAGGTACGCCCGGGGCCTTGTGGAGGGAAGACAAAGAGCGCGCCGATCCGGCGCGCTCTTCGAGGGGCGTACGAGCCCGGGGGGACGAGCAGGGAAAACCCGCTCAGGGGCTATGCGGGGGCGGCCAGCTCCGCCCAGACGGTCTTGCCGGGTTCGCCCGGCACCCGTACGACTCCCCAGTCCAGGCAGAGCCGCTGCACGATGAACATGCCGTGGCCGCCGGGCCGTCCCGCCCGGTGCGGGGTGCGGGGCGCGGGCTGTCCGGCGCCGCCGTCGGCGACCTCCACCCGCAGGGCCTTCGACGTGCAGGCGATGCGGAGCTCGTCGGGGCCGTCCGCGTGCAGGCAGGCGTTGGTGACCAGCTCGGAGACAACGAGCAGGACGTCCTCTGCGGCGGCACGGCGGTCGGCGGTCGAGGCGGGGAGCCAGCCCCAGTCATGGAGCGCCTGGCGGGCGAAATCCCGGGCCGTCGGCACGATGCCGCTGACCTGCCGCAACGACAGCGTGCGCCACTGCCGCTCCGCAGGCTCGACGTGCGCGGCGGAGGGAACGTCGGAACGCACGTCCGCACGCCCACCCGCGTCGGCGCGTGCACCCACGCCTGCGTCCTCCGGCTCGCGGCCGAGGTCGCCCGGCGGATGCTGCCGGGTGGTGCTCATCAGCGCTTCACCTCACCGATTCACCATGTCGCCATCGAACAGATACAGAAACGCATATTGATACGGACACTGATACAGGTACCGCACGGACACGAAGCGTGCAGGTCTCCCACCGCTCGCCGAGGTGTCTTCTGCCCGGCCGTATCGTGACAACACCCACTTCACTTACGCGGAACGCGTGAGGCGGGCGACAGAAGGATCGCCCGGGGCGTCGAAACGCGCCACGATCAGGTGTCCAGGGCCTCTTCGAGGGAGGCGTGGACGGTGAATACCGCCTCCGCCCCGGTGATCTCGAACACCCGTGCCACCACCGGCAGCATTCCGGCCAAATGGACCCCTCCCCCGGCCGCCTCCGCCTTGAGGCGGGCACCGAGCAGCACGTTCAGCCCGGTGGAATCACAGAACTCGAGTTGTGAGCAGTCGACCACCAGGCGCACGCGCCCCTGCTCGACCGCGTGCTCCAAGGGCTCACGCAGCAGGTCCGCCGTGTGGTGATCGAGCTCACCCACCGGCGTGACAACCTCACTGCGGCCCTCGGTCCGGGCCTCGACCTGAAGCCGACCCCGGTTCGCGCTGCCGACCGTCCCGCGGTCCATGCCCGTCCCTCTTCGTCTCGTCACTGTCTGCATCAACACGCATGCAGATGAGTTGCAGCTGTCGCTGACGTTCTTAAAACAGTACGCGTTTCGTGCGCCACGCGGTAGCCGAAGACCTCAACAAACCGGACATATGGCGTCAATTGGAGGTTGTAACGACCCGCAAGGACCGGGTAAGGGTAGGGGGACACCCAAAACACGGCCGGCTTGGAGGCGCCGCTTCACCGCAGGAACACGTATGGGCATCGGCAGCCATATGCCGAGAACGATGGAGGAGACCATGTCACCCCGGCTCGACGAACCGCGTACCCACAACGCGACGTCAGCATGTCCTCAGGGACTGACCGAATCAGACTCCCCTGCTGCGGCCGTCCTGGACGGCACGCGCAACCGCACCACCAGCAGTGGCAGTGACACCCGCAGTACCGAAGACAGCCTCGGCACCGAAGAGGTGACCGGTCTCGAAGGACTTCCCGAGATCCCGCCCTACTCCGAAGTGGGGCCGCTGGACGCCAGGGCCCTGTCGAAGACGCTCTTCGCCCGGCTGGAATCCCTCGAAGAGGGCACGCACGAGTACTCCTACGTACGCAACACGCTCGTCGAACTGAATCTGGCCCTGGTCAAGTTCGCCGCCTCCCGGTTCCGCTCACGCAGCGAACCGATGGAGGACATCATCCAGGTCGGCACCATAGGCCTGATCAAGGCGATCGACCGGTTCGAACTCAGCCGGGGCGTCGAGTTCCCGACCTTCGCGATGCCGACCATCATCGGCGAGATCAAGCGCTTCTTCCGCGACACCAGCTGGTCCGTGCGCGTACCGCGCCGCCTGCAGGAGCTGCGGCTCGACCTGGCCAAGGCGGGCGACGAGCTCGCCCAGCAGCTGGACCGGTCGCCCACCGTGGGCGAGCTCGCCGCCCGCCTCGGCATCACCCATGACGAGGTCCTCGAGGGCATGGCCGCGAGCAACGCGTACACCGCGAGCTCGCTGGACGCCAAGCCCGAGGAGGACGAGAACGAGGGCGCGCTGGCCGACCGGCTCGGCTACGAGGACCACGGGCTCGAAGGCATCGAGTACGTCGAGTCCCTGAAGCCGCTGATCGCCTCCCTGCCGGGCCGCGACCGGACGATCCTCTCGCTCCGGTTCGTCGCCAACATGACGCAGTCGGAGATCGGCGAGGAGCTCGGCATCTCGCAGATGCACGTGTCGCGACTGCTCTCCCGCACCCTGGTCAAGCTCCGCAAGGGACTGACCCTGGAGGAATGAGCGAGCACCCCGCAACGCGCTTGCGGGGACTGCCGGATCAAGGACCTGCCCCGCCGAGGGGCAGGTCCTTCCGCGTTTCCGGCTGCCCGGTCAGCCGCGGTGGGGTGCCACGACCCGCTCGCCGCTCCGCCAGACCTCGTGGACGAGGGGGACGCCGGGGCGATAGGCGAGGTGGACGTGACTGGGGGCGTCCAGGACCACCAGGTCGGCGCGGGCGCCGGGGGTGATCCGGCCGACGTCGTCGCGGCGCAGGGCGGCCGCGCCACCGGCGGTGGCGGACCAGAGCGCCTCGTCGGGGGTCATGCCCATGTCTCGGACGGCGAGGGCGATGCAGAACGGCACGGACGAGGTGAACGAGGAGCCCGGGTTGCAGTCCGTGGAGAGCGCGACGGTGGCGCCCGCGTCCAGGAGGCGGCGGGCGTCGGGCCAGGCGGCCCGGGTGGAGAACTCGGCGCCGGGAAGCAGCGTGGCGACGGTCGCCGACTGGGCCAGGGCGTCGACGTCGGCGCCGCTGAGGTGGGTGCAGTGGTCGGCGGACGCGGCATCGAGCTCGACGGCGAGCTGGACGCCGGGGCCGTGCCCGAGCTGGTTGGCGTGGATCCGGGGGTGGAGGCCCCTGGCGCGGCCCGCGGTCAGGATCGCCCGGGCCTGGTCCCCGTCGAACGCGCCCTTCTCGCAGAAGACGTCGATCCAGCGCGCGTGGGGCGCGCAGGCGTCGAGCATCGGGCCGGTGACCAGGTCGACGTAACCGGCCGGGTCGTCCGCGTAGTCCGGGGAGACGATGTGGGCGCCGAGGAAGGTGACCTCGTCGGTGTGGCGGGCCGCGATGCGCAGGGCACGGGCCTCGTCCTCGACGGTGAGGCCGTACCCGGACTTGGTCTCGAACGTCGTGGTGCCCTGACGCAGCGCCTCGGCGAGGTAGCGGGCGACGTTGGCGGAGAGCTCCTCGTCGGTGGCGGCGCGGGTGGCGGCGACGGTGGTCCTGATCCCGCCCGCGCTGTAGGCGCGGCCGGACATCCGGGCGTTGAACTCCTGGGTGCGGTCGCCCGCGAAGACGAGGTGGGAGTGGGAGTCGACAAAGCCGGGGATCACGGCCCGGCCGCCCGCGTCGACGGCGTTGTCAGTGGCAGGTGCTTTGCTGGATTCACCGGTCCAGACGACCCGGTCGCCCTCGATGACGACGGTCGCGTCCTGGATCAGTCCGAGGGGGGAACTGTCGCCGAGGGAGGGGTCGTTGGTGACCAGTGCGGAGATGTGGGTGATGGCGGTCGTCGTCATCGGGGGACTGCTCTCCTTACGCGAGGGCGGTGGAGGGGTCACCGCCTGGGTGCTCAGTGGTGCAGGGCCGCGATGGCTTTCGCCAGCGCTCCGGGCACGTCGTCGACCGACGCGTGATGGCCGTCGCGGACGATGTGCCGGCCCGCGACCACGGTGTGGCGCACATCGGCCGCGGAGGCGGCGAATACGGCTGTCTCGGCTGCCAGCCGTGGCACCGGCCCCGCCGTTCTGACGGAGTCGAGGGCGACGGTCACGAGGTCGGCGGGGGCGCCCGGTTCGAGGATGCCCGCGTCCGGCCGGCCGAGTGCGGCGTGGCCGTCGGCGGAGGCGGCGCGCAGCAGGGCGGCGGCCGTCCAGTGGCCGCGGGTGCGGGTGCGCAGGCGCTCGTTGAGCTCCATCGCGCGGGCCTCTTCGAAGAGGTCGATCACGGCGTGGCTGTCGCTGCCCAGGGAGAGCGGGGATCCGGCGCGCTGGAGGGCGACCGCGGGGCCGATGCCGTCGGCCAGGTCGCGTTCGGTGGTCGGGCACATGCAGGTGCCGGTGGCCGTCGAGCCGATGAGTTCGATGTCCTCGCCGGTGAGGTGGGTGTTGTGGACGCCGGTGGTGCGCGGTCCGAGGACCCCGTGGTCGGCGAGGAGGCGGGTGGGGGTGCGGCCGTGGGCGGCGAGGCAGGCGTCGTTCTCCGCGGTCTGCTCGGAGAGGTGGACGTGGAGCGGGGCGTTCCTCTCCTCGGCCCACCGGGCGACGGTGGAGAGCTGATCGGCGGGGACGGCCCGCACGGAGTGGACGGCGGCGCCGATCAGGGTGTTCTCGTCGCTCTTGAGCAGCGAGGCGCGCTCCGCCCAGGCGTCGGCTGTGGTGTCGGAGAAGCGCAGTTGGTGCTGGTCGGGCTTCTGGTACTGGGAGGGCCTGCGGCCGAATCCGGCGGCGAGATAGGCGGTGTCCAGCAGGGTGATCCGGATGCCGGCCTCGCGGGCGGCCGCGATCAGGGCCTCCCCCATCGCGTTCGGGTCGTCGTACGGGGTGCCGCCCGGCGCGTGGTGCAGATAGTGGAATTCGCCGACCGCCGTGATGCCGGCCAGGGCCATTTCCGCGTACACGGCACGGGCCAGGTCGTAGTACGTGTCGGGGGTGAGCCGGGCCGCGACCTGGTACATGGTCTCGCGCCAGGTCCAGAAGGTGCCGGAGCCGACCTGGACGGTGGAGCGCAGGGCGCGGTGGAAGGCGTGCGAATGGGCGTTGGCGAGACCCGGCAGGGTGAGGCCGCGCAGCACGGTCGCACCGGGCGGCGGGGCGTCGACGCCGGTCCGCACCCCGGCGATCCGCCCGTCGGACACCTCCAGGACGACGTCCGGTTCGACATGGGTACCGAGCCAGGCATGGGACAGCCAGTACGTCACGGTGGGAAGTCGGTGTTCGGCGGGCTTGCCCGTCACTTCCGTCGTCAGCGGCACGCGAGACCTTCCAGTACGTCGGCGAGTGCGATCACCCCGGCCAAGCAGTCGTCCTCGGCGGCGTACTCGGCCGGCGAGTGCGAGATCCCGGTGGGGTTCCGTACGAACAGCATGGCGGTAGGGACCGAAGCGGACAAAATACCTGCGTCGTGTCCGGCTCCGGTGCCGAGCACGGGCACGTCGCGCCCGGTGTCGCGGACGGCGGATCCCTTGAGGATCGCGCCCAGCTCGTCGCGCAGGGCGTGCTGGAACTCCACGACGGGCGTGAAGGACTCCCGCACGACGTCGAGGTCGATCCCGGCCCGTGCGGCGTGCTCCCGGGCGGCCCGCTCGATGCCGGCGACGACGGTGTCCAGGGCGTCCTGGTCGGCGGCGCGGGAGTCGAGCCAGCCGCGCACGAGGGAGGGGATGGCGTTGACACCGTTCGGCTCGACGGCGATCTTGCCGAAGGTGGCGAGGGCGCCGGCGAGTTCCGCCTCCCGGCGGGCCGCCAGCACGGTCTCGGCGTAGGTGAGCATCGGGTCGCGGCGGTCGGCGAGCCGGGTGGTGCCCGCGTGGTTGGCCTCGCCCCGGAAGTCGAAGCGCCAGCGGCCGTGCGGCCAGATCGCGGAGGCGATGCCGACCGGGTCGCCGGTGAGGTCGAGGGCGCGGCCCTGCTCGACGTGGAGTTCGACGAACGCGCCGATACGGGCGAGCCGTTCGGGGTCCGGGCCGATGGCGTCGGGGTCGTACCCGGCCGCCTCCATGGCCTGCGGCAGCGTGATGCCGTCGCCGTCGCGCAGCCGGTGCGCGGCCTCGACGGTCAGCTGCCCGGCGGCGAGCCGGGAGCCGACGCACGCGAGACCGAAGCGGGCCCCTTCCTCGTCACCGAAGTTGGTGATGGCCAGCGGCCGGGTGAACTCCACTCCCCTGCGGCGGAGTTCATCGAGCGCGGCGAAGGAGGAGACGACCCCGAGCGGCCCGTCGAAGGCTCCGCCGTCCGGCACGGAGTCGAGGTGCGAGCCGGTGACGACGGCGTCCCCCGCGAGGGGGTCGCCGAGCCAGGCCCACTGGTTGCCGTTGCGGTCCACCTCGCAGTCGAGGCCGCGGGCCTCGGCCTGCATCCGGAACCAGAGGCGGCAGTCGGCGTCGGCCCCGGTCCAGGCGTAGCGCCGGTAGCCGCCGGACTCGGCGTTGCGGCCGATGTTCCGCAACGACGCCCACATCGCGTGGAAGGTGGGGCTCACGCGGCGGTCCCGTCCGTGCCGGACGGGTCGCCCTCGCGCATCGGGATCCTGACCCCGCGCTCCGCGGCGACCGACTCCGCGATGTCGTACCCGGCGTCCACGTGCCGGATGACGCCCATGCCCGGGTCGTTGGTCAGCACCCGGCGGATCTTCTCGCCCGCCAGCTTCGTACCGTCGGCGACCGTGACCTGGCCCGCGTGGATGGAGCGCCCCATGCCCACGCCGCCACCGTGGTGGATGGAGACCCAGGAGGCACCGGACGCGACGTTGACCATCGCGTTCAGCAGCGGCCAGTCGGCGATCGCGTCGGAGCCGTCGAGCATGGCCTCGGTCTCGCGGTACGGGGAGGCGACGGAGCCGCAGTCCAGGTGGTCGCGGCCGATGGCCAGCGGTGCGACCAGTTCGCCACTGGCGACCATGTCGTTGAAACGCTCGCCGGCCTTGTCCCGCTCACCCTGGCCGAGCCAGCAGATGCGGGCGGGCAGGCCCTGGAACTGGACGCGTTCGCCGGCCATCTTGATCCAGCGGTGCAGCGACTCGTTCTCCGGGAAGAGCTCCAGCATCGCCTGGTCGGTCCTGTGGATGTCGGAGGCCTCACCGGAGAGCGCCGCCCAGCGGAAGGGGCCCTTGCCCTCGCAGAACAGCGGCCGGATGTAGGCGGGCACGAAGCCGGGGAAGTCGAAGGCCCGCGCGTATCCGGCGAGCTGGGCCTCGCCGCGGATCGAGTTGCCGTAGTCGAAGACCTCCGCACCGGCGTCCATGAAGCCGACCATCGCCTCGACGTGCCGGGCCATCGACTCCCGCGCGCGCTGGGTGAAGTCGGCGGGCTTCTCGGTGGCGTAATCGGCCATGTCGTCGAAGTCGACGCCGAGCGGGAGGTAGGCCAGCGGGTCGTGTGCGCTGGTCTGGTCGGTGACGATGTCGACGGGGGCGCCCTCGGCGAGCATCCGGGGCAGCAGCTCCGCCGCGTTGCCGAGCAGGCCGATGGAGAGCGGCTTGCGCGCGTCCCTCGCCTCGGTGGCCAGCTGGAGCGCGTGCTCCAGGTTGTCCGCCTCCACGTCCAGGAAGCGGTGCTCGATGCGGCGCTCGATGGCGCGCGGGTCGCAGTCGATACAGATCGCGACGCCGTCGTTCATCGTCACGGCCAGCGGCTGGGCGCCGCCCATTCCGCCGAGCCCGGCGGTCAGCGTGATCGTCCCGGCCAGCGTGCCGCCGAACTTCTTCGCGGCGACGGCGGCGAACGTCTCGTAGGTGCCCTGCAGGATGCCCTGCGTGCCGATGTAGATCCACGATCCGGCGGTCATCTGGCCGTACATGGTGAGTCCGAGCGCCTCCAGGCGGCGGAACTCCTCCCAGTTCGCCCAGTCGCCGACCAGGTTGGAGTTGGCGATCAGGACCCGCGGGGCCCACTCGTGCGTCTGCATGACACCGACCGGCCGCCCGGACTGGACGAGCATCGTCTCGTCCTGCTTGAGCGTCTGCAGGGTGCGGACCATCGCGTCGAACGAGCGCCAGTCGCGGGCCGCCTTGCCCGTGCCGCCGTAGACGACGAGCTTGTCGGGGTGCTCGGCGACCTCGGGGTCGAGGTTGTTCTGCAGCATGCGCAGCGCGGCTTCCTGCTGCCACCCCAGGGTGCTCAGTCCGGTACCGCGCGGTGCCCGTACGGGGCGGGGTCCTGACATGGCAATGCCTCCTCGCGACTGTGAATTTTCTATTCACATCTTGGGTGGCTGAATAGCTCCAGTCAACAGGGCGTGGCGGACAAGGGCGCGCGCACCCGTCCGCGGACCGTGGCGGGGCATTTTCCCGAACCGCGGGCATGTACCTGTGGAAAATGCCAGAACCTCCACCTGGAGCGAGCACGTTGCGTAACCTCGGGGTCACAGCCGCACGCAGCGTCGGAGGGGAGTCCGCGTGCCCGGAATCGACGAATGCCTGCTCGACGTCATGAGACTGCCCGGCGCCCGTGGCGCCGCCGTGGTCGACTGGACGAGCGGTCTCGCCCTCGGCACCATCGGCGACTCGCCCAACGGCGATCACGAGGCCACCGCCGCGGAGACGGCGGAAGTGGCGCGGATGGCGGCCGAACAGCCCGCCTTCGCGGCCGGCTTACCCGAGGCGTCAACCGACGGGGACGGCACGGGAGTTACGGGGAGCCCGCCGCCCGTCGAGGACGTCATCGTCACCACCCGCGCCAGCTACCACATCCTGCGGTTCGTCGAGACGGACTTCGACAGCAGCGTCTTCCTCCACCTGTGGCTGGACCGCGCCGAGGGCAATCTGGCCCTCGCCCGGATACGGCTGGGCGAGATGGCCGAGCGGCTGGTCCTCGCATGAGAGCCGCCTCCCCGGCGCCGGCCGCCGCCCCCTCGCCCATGCTCCAGCGCCTCGCCGCCGAACGGGCCACCGGCGCCCTGATGCGCGACCGCGGCACCCTCTACCTGGCCGACGGCAAGGTGGTGCACGCCGAGAGCCCGGCCACCCCCGGCATCGACGTCCTGCTCACCCGGGGCGGCGCGCTGCACCGCGAGGGCTGGTGGGACGCCGTCGCCCAGGCCGGTGCCGGACAGCGGGTGGGCCGCTACCTCGTGGACAGCGGCCGGGTGTCGGGCGGCGCCCTGGAGCTGTGCCACCTGGGCGCCCTGTACGACGCGGCGTTCTTCGCCCTCGCCCCGACCCGGACCCCGGCCCGCTTCCGTTACGGGGTCGCCCACTGGATCGGCCCCGTGCGCCCCGTCCCCGTGGACGCCCTGCAGCGCGAGACGCTGCGGCGCCGGGAGCTGCTGGACCGGATCTGGCCGGACGCGGTGACCGACAGCGCCCCGCTCGTGGCCACCGGCCGCCCGGCCGACTCCCCCGTGCCGCCGCGCCAGCGCCGCGTGCTGGAGCGCGTGGACGGGGTGCGTACGGCGACGGACATCGCGCAGGAACTGGGCAGGTCGGCGTTCCACACCCTGGTCGACCTGCGCCGGCTGGCCGCCGCCGGACTGGTCGCCGCGGTACGGCAGCCGGCCGACCCGGCCGCCCGCATCGCGCTGCCCGAGGTCACGGCCGACCCCGACGTCGCCCTGTTGCGCCGGCTCCGAGACGCATTGGAGGCCCTGTGATACGCGCGCTCAGACAGCGTGCCGGGAGGAGACAACTGATGGTGCCCGAGGCCGAAGTGCAGGATGTCCTGGCCGAGCTCCAGCGGTTACGGGCCCGGGTTCCGCTCCTCTCCGGGGCCCTGGCGGCCAGTACCGACGGCCTCGTCCTGGCCCATGACACCCCGGGGGTGGAGGCGGAAGGCGTGGCAGCGCTGACCGCGGCCGCGCTCGGCGTCTCGATCCGGATGACGGACGCGACCGGCCGGGGCGGCTTCCGCGAACTCCTCGTACGCGGCGAGACGGGGTACATCGCGACGTACGCCGCCGGCTCCTCGGCCGTACTGACCCTGCTCGCCGAGGACCGGATCAACGTCGGCCGGCTCCATCTGGAGGGCCGCAGGTCCGGCTCCCGGATCGGCGAGCTCGTCGACACCGCCCTGGAGCGCGCTCCGCAGCCCGCTCCCGGCCTCCGGGCCCCGGTGCCCCGCACCCCGCAGCAGCCCGGCCCCCTGCCGCACCGCACGACATGACCGCGCCGGTGCCCCCGCACAGGCCCGGCACGACCCAGAAACGGAACCGGTCGCCCCGACCGGTCAGGGAAAGGAAACGAGCACTCATGGCGAACACCGAAGCGTCACTGAAGGAAGCGATGTCGTCCATCGAGGGCACCGTCGGTGTCGCCCTCGTCGACTACACCAGCGGCATGGCGCTGGGCACCCTCGGCGGCGGCAAGGACTTCAACCTGGAGGTCGCGGCCGCGGGCAACACCGATGTCGTACGCGCCAAGCTCCGCACCATGGAGCACCTCGGCATCAAGGACGAGATCGAGGACATCCTGATCACGCTGGGAACCCAGTACCACCTGATCCGGCTGCTCAAGACCCGTGGGAACAACGGCCTGTTCCTCTACCTGGTGCTGGACACCGGCCGCGCCAACCTGGCCATGGCCCGCCACCAGCTGAAGAAGATCGAGACCGACCTGGAGGTCTGACCCCCGGGTCAGCGGGAGCGCCGCGCCCCACCGGGCGGCGGGGTTCCTTGGTGCGGGGTTCCTTGGTGCGGGGTTCCTTGGTGCGGGGTTCCGTCCTCAATCGCCGGACAGGCTTGTGTGCGGGTCCCCCGCGGGGTGCGCGTCACGTCCGGTGGGTGGGGGTGGGGTCCCTCCGGGGAGACTCCTCAAAAATGGCGTGTGCACCCGACGACGAACCTGTACCCGGGTCGTACGCCATTTTCTGCGGGGACTCCCCTGCACGCCCCCACCCGGTCCCGGCCGCGTCTGCACGCCGGTGGGACGAATGGTGCAGACGCACGGCGGCCGGGTCCGGGGGCGTGCAGGGGAGTCCCCGCAGGTCGACGAACAGATACCCGGGTCCGCTACGTACCCGCCGAACGTTCGTCGTCCGAGGAGACGCCCCGGAGGGACCCCGGGCCCCCACCCACCGGGGAACCGCGCCTCCGCAACGCGGAGCACCCGCACCACCCAAGCCCGTCCGGCAATTGAGGACGGAACCCCGCCTCACCGCGAACCGCTCACTCGACGAACAGGCCCCGGGCCACCGCTCCCGCGTCGAACTCCTCCAGCCGGGCCTGCGCGTCGGGCAGGTCGTCGCACATGGCCTCCAGCAGCACCCGCCCCAGCAGCATCGGCGCACACGCGGTGTCGAAGGCGAGCCCCGTTCCGACGGCGGCGGGAATCAGCAGGTCGCTGTGCGCGGCCACCGGTGCGAAGGCGGAGTCCGCGACCGACACCACGGCAAGGCCCTGGTCCCGTGCGTGGGCGAGGGCGTCCACGACCTCGCGGGGGTGGCGCGGCAGCGCGAAACAGATCAGCGCGCTCGCACCGGCCCGCCGGGCCATGTCGATCCGGTCGTGCAGCATGCTGCCGCCCTCGTCGAGCACCCGGACGTCGGGGTGCACCTTGGCGGCGAAGTATCCGAAGCCCCGCGCCTGCGAGGAGGCGGCGCGCAGCCCGAGCACGAGCAGGGGCCGCGAGGCGGCGAGGAGCCGGCCGGCCCGCTCGACGGGGCCCGGGTCGGCGAGCAGTTCCGCAAGGTGGCGCAGATTCTCGATCTCGCCGAGCACCGCCTGCTGGTACTCGTTGTACGTGTCCTCCCCGTCGCCCTCGCCGGCTCCGACCGGGGCGACCTCGCGCAGGTGCTTGCGCAGCGCGGGGTAGCCGTCGAACCCGAGGGCGACGGCGAACCGGGTGACGGAGGGCTGGCTGACCCCGGCCAGTTCGGCCAGTTCGACGCTGGACAGGAACGGGGCGTCGCCGGCCCTGCGCACCATCGAGTGCGCGATGCGCCGCTGCGTGGGCGTGAGCCTGCGCCCCTCGAACAGCTGCTGCACACGCGCGGCCGGGCTGCTCCCGCTCATCCTGTCCCCTCGGTAGACCTGTCGCACCGGGATCCGGCACCGACGAATCCATTCAGCCAGCAAGCCGACTGCATGTCCATATGCAGCCAGTGCGTGGACGGGCCACCGGCCGGGCCGCCGGAGGAAAAACAGGGGGGTTAGCCCCACTGACCCGGCCGCCCCCGCTTCGTACCGTGGAAGCATGGACGCACCCGACACCGAGCTCAAGAAGGAGCTCAAGGCCACCCTGCAGGCCCGCAGCGAGCTGGGGGCCGAGTACGAGTCCGCGCTCGTCGAGTCGTTTCTGGAGAAGGTCGAGCAGCGGCTCGACGGCACGCTCGACCGCCGGGTCCGGCGCCATCTCGCGGAGCAGCAGATCAACGTCGCCCGGGGCGCGCGGACCCCGCAGCCGCCGCTGGGGAACTTCGGTGAGCGCTTCGGGTTCGGGATCATCTCGATGATCCTGGCGATCCCGCTGTCCGCCATCGGTGTCGCGAACGCGGGGATCGAGGGGCTCGTCGTGGCCTGGCTCGGCATCGTCGGCGTCAACGTCGTCCAGGCCGCCCACGGCGGGCGGCTGTTCAAGCGCCGTGAGGACGAGCGGCGGACGGCGTCCGACTGGGAGGAGTGAGCGGAGCGGTCGCGCTCAGGCCTGACGGGTCGGCAGCACGACCACCTGTCGCAGGTTGATGTGGCGTGCGCGGCTGGTCGTGTACGCGATCAGGTCGGCGATCTCGTCGCTGGAGAGCCCGCCGAGCGCGTCGAACATGCCGTCGAGCTGGCCGCTGAGTTCCGCGTTGTCGACGTGTCCGGCCAGTTCGGAGTCGGTGAGACCGGGCTCGATGTTCGTGACGCGGACGTCGCGCGGGCCGAGTTCGGTGCGCAGCGAGGCCGACAGGTACGTGAGGGCGGCCTTCGTGGCCCCGTACACGGCGTAGTTGGGGAACGTGACGTGTGCGCCGATCGACGAGATGTTGACCAGGTCGGCGGTGCGGCCCTCTGCGGCGGCCGCCACCAGGTCGGCGGTGAAGGCCCGGATGATGCGCAGGGCGCCCGCCACGTTGGTGTCGAGCATCCGCTGCCATTCGTCGGCACGGCCCGCGTCCACGGGGTTCGGCAGCATCACACCGGCCGCGTTGACCACCAGGTCCACCGGGCCGAACTCCGTGTGCACCCGCTCGGCCGCGGCGTCCACGGACGCCTGGTCGGTGACGTCGGTGACCACGACGAGGGCCCGGCCGCCGTCGGCGGTGATCTTCTCGGCGAGCTCCTCCAGGCGCTCCGCGCGGCGGGCCAGCAGCGCGACCCGGACTCCCTGGGCGGCGAGCAGCCGGGCGGTCGCGTTCCCCATGCCGCTGGCGGCTCCGGTGACGACGGCGGTGCGGCCTGCGAGCGTTGCGTACGACATGTCCGTGCTCCCTGATGTGTTGCCGCCGGGGCGCTTCCCCGGCCTGGGCCCCACTCTGTGACGGCGCGCGCCGGTTACCCAGGGATGCGTCTTTCCTGGGTCCGGCAGTACCAGGCTGGGAAACGGCCGGTCTTCTACGATCGGCGGCATGGACGGCGACCTCGGAGACTTCCTCCGCTCACGACGTGCCCGCATCCAGCCCGAGGACGTGGGGCTGAACTCCTATGGCCGCAGGCGCGTTCCCGGGCTCCGGCGCGAGGAGGTCGCGCAGCTCGCAGGGGTCAGCGTCGACTATTACATCCGGCTGGAACAGGGCCGCGGCCCCAGCGTCTCGGATGCCGTACTCGACGCGATAGCCCGGGTGCTGCGGCTGGACGGGACGGAACACGCCTACCTGCGTACGGTGGCCCGCCCCGTACCCCGTAGGGCGAAGCCGCCCGCCGCGCAGCGGGTACGGCCCGGGCTGCGGCTGCTCCTGGACACGTTCGACCGGGCGCCCGCCTTCCTCCTGGGCCGCCGGATGGACGTTCTGGCGTGGAACGCGCTGGGTGACGCGCTCGTCGGCTTCTCCCGGATGGCCGCCGCCGATCGCAACATGCCGCGGCAGACGTTCCTGGAACCGGCGGCGCGGGAGCTGTACCCGGACTGGCCGGCCGTGGCGGCGGAGACGGTCGCGTATCTGCGCCTGGACGCGGGACTTCACCCCGACGACAGGCAACTCGCCACGCTGGTCGGCGAACTGTCCGTGAAGAGCGAGGACTTCCGCCGGCTGTGGGCGGACCACCAGGTGAAGGCGAAGACGTACGGCGTGAAGCGGATCGACCACCCGGTCGTGGGCGGGCTGACGCTTCCGTACGAGACGCTCGGCGTGCCCGGCGACCCGGATCAGTCCCTGGTGGTCTACACCCCGGAGCCCGGTTCGGAGACGGCGGAGCGCATCGCCCTGCTGGCCAGTGCTGCGTCGGTCAAGGTTTGCCCGTAAAGGAGCGGCGTCGGGCGCGTGCTCTCGGCGTGCCGGCCGGAAGGCCTCGTACTGGATGTACCTGGGCTTTCGGCCGGTGCGGCGAGAGTGCGTGCATGGCGTCGCGACGGGGCGGACCTTGGCTGACGCAGCACTGGCTGGGCGGCCGCGCCGAGGGCGCAGGACGGGGAGGCGGCGCGCGATCTGCGCGCATAGATGTGTCGCGGGGACCGCCGCACCCCCGGTTTCCCAGGGGGCGGGACGACGGCGGTCCCCGCGAAGGACGCGGTCCCGGGTCAGGGCCGGTCGCGCATCCGGGCGACGGTGGAGGTCCGGGAGCCGCTCCGTAGTCCGTGTCGCCGTAGGGGTGTCGGCGGGTTTCCCTGCCGACACCCACTAATCTGCCCGAGCCGTGTTAAGCCGGTGCTGCGGCCACGTGTCGCGCTCGTACCGTTTTCGCGAAGTGCGCGTTCCGGCCGGGCCCCGGGCCCTGCCCTACGGCTGGGCGGGCGTGGCCGACGCGTCCTTGGCGAGGAACGCCAGCAGGTCCTGCCGGCTGACGACACCCTTCGGCTTGCCCTCCACCAGCACGATCGCCGCGTCGGCCGCACCCGTGCCGCCGAGCACCGCCATCAGGTCCTCGACCGGTTCGCCGGAGCCGACCTGCGGCAGCGGCGGCGACATGTGCTTCTCCAGCGGGTCGGTGAGCGAGGCCTGCTGGGCGAAGAGCGCGTTCAGCAGCTCCCGTTCGACGACGGAGCCGATGACCTCGGCGGCCATCACGTCCGGGTGGCCCGCGCCGGGCTTCACGATCGGCATCTGCGAGACGCCGTACTCGCGCAGCACGTCGATCGCCTCGCCGACGGTCTCCTCCGGGTGCATGTGGACGAGCGTCGGGATCGGGCCCGCCTTGTAGTCGAGGACGTCGGCGACGCGGGCGGACGGGCCGGTGTCCTCCAGGAAGCCGTAGTCGGCCATCCACTCGTCGTTGAAGATCTTGCTGAGGTAGCCGCGGCCGCTGTCCGGCAGCAGGACGACGACCACGTCGTCGGGCCCGAGCCGCTTCGCGACCTCCAGCGCGCCCACGACCGCCATGCCGCAGGAACCGCCGACCAGCAGCCCCTCCTCCTTGGCGAGGCGGCGGGTCATCTGGAAGGAGTCCTTGTCGGACACGGCGACGATCTCGTCGGTGACCGTCCGGTCGTAGGCCGACGGCCAGAAGTCCTCGCCGACGCCCTCCACCAGATACGGCCGCCCGGAACCGCCGGAGTAGACCGAGCCCTCCGGGTCCGCGCCGACGACCTTGACGGCGCCGCCGCTGGCTTCCTTCAGGTAGCGGCCGGTGCCGCTGATCGTGCCGCCGGTGCCGACCCCCGCCACGAAGTGGGTGATCTTCCCGTCCGTCTGCTCCCACAGCTCGGGACCGGTGGTCTCGTAGTGGGAGCGCGGGTTGTTCGGGTTGGAGTACTGGTCGGGCTTCCAGGCTCCCGGCGTCTCACGGACCAGCCGGTCCGAGACGTTGTAGTACGAGTCCGGGTGCTCCGGGTCGACCGCCGTCGGGCAGACGACGACCTCGGCACCGTAGGCGCGCAGCACGTTGATCTTGTCCGTGGACACCTTGTCCGGGCAGACGAAGATGCACTTGTAGCCCTTCTGCTGCGCGACGATCGCGAGGCCCACGCCCGTGTTGCCGCTCGTCGGTTCGACGATCGTTCCTCCGGGCTGCAGGTCGCCGCTCTGTTCGGCGGCCTCGATCATGCGCAGGGCGATCCGGTCCTTGACCGATCCGCCGGGGTTGAAGTACTCGACCTTGGCCAGGACCGTCGCCTGGATGCCGGCCGTCACACTGCGCAGCCTCACCAGCGGGGTATTGCCTACGAGGCTGATCATCGAATCGTGGAATTGCACCGTGTACTCCGGGGTCTCCGAGATGGTGCCGCAAGAGTATGCGTACGGGCACGAGATTGGGCGAAGCGATTGAACGACGGCCACTTGGGGGCAGTTAGCTCTGTGTACGGCGGTACGGCGTCATGGCGATGAGGAGGTGGACCGGACTGTGTCGAGGGCAAGGGTGGCACGGCGGATCGCGGCGGGCGCGGCCTATGGAGGTGGCAGCATCGGGCTGCTGGGCGCGGCGGCGGTCGGCGTCGTGCTGGCGGAGGTTCAGCTGGCGAAGCGGCTGGTGGGAGGCGGCACCGCGCCGGTCCCGCCGAGCGCGAACGGGCGGTACGGGGTGGCGTTCGCCGGCCCCGCGGAGCCGGTGCGGTTCGGGATGCTCGGGGACTCCACGGCGGCCGGGCAGGGGGTGCGCCGGGCCGGGCAGACTCCGGGGGCGCTGCTCGCGTCGGGGCTGGCGGCGGTGTCGGAGCGGCCGGTGGACCTGCGCAACGTCGCGCAGCCGGGCGCCCGGTCGGACGATCTGGAGCGGCAGGTCTCGCTGCTGCTCGCGGACCCGGCCCGGGTGCCGGACGTCTGCGTGATCATGATCGGTGCGAACGACGTGACGCACCGGATGCCCGCCACCCAGTCGGTGCGCTGTCTGACGACGGCGGTGCGCAGGCTGCGTACGGCGGGGGCCGAGGTCGTCGTGGGCACCTGTCCGGACCTGGGCACGATCGAGCCGGTCTACCAGCCGCTGCGGTGGCTGGCCCGGCGGGTGAGCCGGCAGCTGGCGGCGGCGCAGACGATCGGCTCGGTGGAGCAGGGCGGGCGCACGGTGTCGCTGGGCGACCTTCTGGGCCCGGAGTTCGAGGCGAACCCCCGGGAGCTGTTCGGCCCGGACAACTACCACCCGTCGGCAGAGGGCTACGCGACGGCCGCGATGGCGCTCCTGCCGACGCTGTGCGCGGTGCTCGGCCTGTGGCCGGAGACCGACCGTCTGGACGGGGCCCGGCGCGAGGACATGCTGCCGGTGGCCAAGGCGGCCTCCCAGGCGGCCAGGGAGGCCGGTACGGAGGTCACCGGGGCCCGGGCGCCGTGGGCACTCCTCAAGCACCGCAGGCGGCGGCGTCTGCCCGCGGCCACGGAGCCGCACCCGCACCCGGAGATGCACGGGGGGGCGGGCGGCTCGACGCGGGTGGAGCGGCGTCCGGGCACGGACACCTCGCCGCACAGCATCTGAGGGTGTCGCGCGGCCTCACGACAGCGAACTGAGCGGTCGCTTAGAAAAGAGGCCCGCATCACACGCCCCGTCGGGTGACCTCAGCAGTACGTCCGGGTAACTTCCAGAGCAGTCCTGCCAGACAGCCTTCCAGCCCTCATGGAGCCGCGTGATGCCCGAAGCCGTGATCGTCTCTGCTGCCCGCTCGCCCATCGGCCGGGCCTTCAAGGGTTCGCTGAAGGACCTGCGCGCGGACGACCTGACCGCCACGATCATCCAGACCGCCCTCGCCAAGGTTCCCGAGCTGGACCCGAGGGACATCGACGACCTGATGCTCGGCTGCGGCCTCCCCGGCGGCGAGCAGGGCAACAACCTGGGCCGCATCATCGCCGTGCAGATGGGGATGGACCACCTTCCCGGCTGTACGGTCACGCGCTACTGCTCGTCCTCCCTGCAGACCAGCCGCATGGCGCTGCACGCGATCAAGGCCGGCGAGGGCGACGTCTTCATCTCCGCCGGTGTGGAGATGGTGTCCCGCTTCGCGAAGGGCAACTCCGACAGCCTGCCGGACACCCGCAACCCGCTCTTCGCCGACGCCGAGGCCCGCACCGCGGCCCGCGCCGCGGAGTCCGGTGCGAGCTGGCACGACCCGCGCGAGGACGGCCTGGTCCCGGACGCGTACATCGCAATGGGGCAGACGGCGGAGAACCTGGCCCGGATCAAGGGCGTCACCCGTCAGGACATGGACGAGTTCGGCGTCCGCTCGCAGAACCTCGCCGAGGAAGCCCTGAAGAACGGCTTCTGGGAGCGCGAGATCACCCCGGTGACGACCCCGGACGGCACCGTGGTCTCCAAGGACGACGGTCCGCGTGCGGGCGTCTCCCTGGAGGGCGTTCAGGGCCTGAAGCCGGTCTTCCGCCCCGACGGTCTGGTCACCGCGGCCAACTGCTGCCCGCTCAACGACGGCGCCGCGGCGCTCGTGATCATGTCCGACACCAAGGCGCGCGAGCTGGGCCTGACCCCGCTGGCGCGGATCGTCTCCACCGGCGTCTCCGGCCTTTCCCCCGAGATCATGGGCTACGGACCGGTCGAGGCGAGCAAGCAGGCGCTGAAGCGGGCCGGGCTGACGGTCGACGACATCGACCTGGCCGAGATCAACGAGGCGTTCGCCGCCCAGGTGATCCCGTCCTACCGCGACCTGGGCCTGCCGCTGGACAAGGTCAACGTCAACGGCGGCGCCATCGCCGTCGGCCACCCCTTCGGCATGACCGGCGCCCGGATCACCGGCACGCTGATCAACAGCCTGCAGTTCCACGACAAGCAGTTCGGTCTGGAGACCATGTGCGTGGGCGGCGGCCAGGGCATGGCGATGGTCATCGAGCGGCTGAGCTGAGCCGAGTTGAGCGGTGCGGTGCGCGGGGGCGGGTCGTGCGAGCCGCCCCCGCAACCCGTGTTTTCCGGTGACTCTCCGGATCCGCCGGATCACCGCTCATCGGCGCCCGCCGGGCCCACGCCGCCTTCCGGGCCCTTCGGCCGGGCGAAGTGGCCGGTTCCGAGCCCCGACCGTGACCGAATCTCCCCCAGGATGTGACCTATCTCCTGGGGGAGAGTCATTCCCGCAGGTCACACCCACATCAGGGTTAAACCCTGGGCACAAAGACCTGTCCAATTCGTGACGTAATGCACTGACACAGGGTGCCGGTACAGGACAAGCTGATGTAGGAAGTCGGGGGATCGATTGAAACCGGGAGTATGTCAGTGAGCGCCATGCCTCTTGCCCTGTTGCTGACCACCGCCGCTGCCACGGCCGTGGGCGCTGCTGCTCTGCACGCCGCTCACGGGCTGCGTCAGCAGGTAGCCGCCCTCCGGAAGGAGCTTGCCGACGGCCGCGCCCACAGTGCTGCCGTACCCGCTCAGAGCCGTAACGACGCCACCCCTGCCGCGGAAATACGCGCGGCGGTCGCCGACGCGCTGGCCGAGGAGCGGGAGCGCGAGCTCGCCGAGGCCCGGGCCTTCTGGGCCACGCAGGAGGCGCGTGACGCCCAGGACGCCCCGTCCCTGCTGGGCGGTCTGGCCGGGCTGGGCGAGGACGCCCCGTTCTTCATGCCACGCCAGAGCGACTTCGCCGGGCTGGAGTCGATGGACCTGGACGCCACGGAGGCGTTCGAGGAACTGACGGAACTCGCCGAGCTGACGGAACTGGCCGACATGGCCGAGCTCCCGGAGACCGCCGAGTTCGCCGAGGACTCCCCCGAGCTGGCCGCGGCCCGCCGCCGTCACCCCTCACACCCGGACTTCGTGCCGGTGCAGACGCCCGTCGTCACCGACCACGAGCGCACGGTGAACCGCCTGGAGGAACTGGCCGACAGCCGGACGGAGCTCTCCGACGTGCGCCCCGGCCCGCTCGGCACGCTCGACGTGTACGTCTTCGCCGACGGCACCACGCTCTGCATGACGCCCGGCCACCGCGAGACGGCCGAGCAGCTGGCCGCGTCGCTCCGGGCCGGCGAGCACCCCGTGCTGCTGGGCGGTTCCGGCGTCTCCGGCGCTTACGCGCTGACGTTCTCGTGCGGCAGGGACAACGTCTACATACTGGCCGACCGCGTCATCGCGAGCTTCTAGCCCGCGGACCGGTCTCCGGCCCCACCCCCGGCACAGCGGCTCTCGTCGGCCGCTGCCCCAGGACAGTGCGCGCGATCACCCCAGCGTGCGCCCACACTCCGACGCACCTGAGCGAACAAACACCCGCGCGCATCACTTACGCGAACGCCCGCGCCGCCGCTTCCTCGACGAACTGCACGGCCTCGTCCAGCTCCACGGACGGGGCCATTTCCAGTGCCACGGCCAGATCCCGCCCCGCGACGGCGAGTTGGTCACCGATGGCGAAGATCCCGGCGTCCGGCATGGTCCTCGGCTCCCGGTCCGGCCTCTCGACGCGCTGGGCCCGCACCGCCAGCTCCCTTGCTGCGGCCAGCCCTTCGGCCGCCGCTCCCCGCTGCAGCCTGCTCTGCGGGGCGGCGCGCAGCCGGTCGGCGAATCGGTCCACAGCAGCGATCAGGGGCGTCGTATCAAGCACCCCGCGACCCTACGCGCCCCTCCCGGGGGGTTGCCAACGAGCCGATGCCCGGGCCCGTCGCGGGGGCCGTCAACGCGCACGACGAGAAACGGCCCGCAGGCTCCGTGAAGGAGCCTGCGGGCCGTTCCCGCGATCACATCAGCGTGCGGACTAGTCGTCGCCGCTGAGGATGGAGAGCAGGCGCAGCATCTCCAGGTAGATCCACACCAGGGTCATGGTGAGGCCGAAGGCCGCCAGCCAGGACTCCTCGCGCGGAGCGCCGTACGCGATGCCGTCCTCGACCTGCTTGAAGTCCAGGGCCAGGAAGCACGCGCCGAGGATGATGCCGACGACGCCGAAGAGGATGCCGAGACCTCCGCTGCGGAAGCCCAGGCCGTCCCCGCCACCGAAGGCGGCGAACAGCAGGTTGACCACCATCAGGAGCATGAAGCCCATGGCCGCGGCCATCACGAAGCCGTAGAACCGGCGGGTGACGCGGATCCAGCGCATCTTGTACGCGAGCAGCACACCGGCGAAGACACACATGGTGCCCAGCACCGCCTGCATGACGACACCCGGTGAGATGTACGTGCTCACCGCGCTGGAGATGACCCCCAGGAACACGCCTTCGAAGGCCGCGTACGAGATGATCAGCGCGGGGACGGGCTTGCGCTTGAAGGACTGGACGAGCGACAGCACGAAGGCGACGATCGCGGCGCCGATCGCAATGCCGTACGACTTGCCCAGGTTGGCCTCGTCGACCGGCAGCAGGGCCCAGGCGAGCGCGGCACCGAGCACGACCGTGCCCAGCGTCAGCGCCGTGCGGGTGACGACGTCGTCGATCGTCATCACACCGGAGCGCGCCGGCGCCTGCGGGGCGCCGTGCTGGGTGTCCTGCTGGGCATAGGGGTTGGTGGCGTACGGGTTCGGGGCGGTGCCCTGCGCGTACGGGTTGGCACCCGCTGCGGGGGCCCCGGCCTGCGGTGACGCGTTGAAGCCCGCGTAACCGTTGTCGCGGCTGAAGCCCCGTCGCGAGAAGACCGGGTTGCTGCTCCTCATCTCACTCCTCCATGGCCACCCAGCGTGGCCTTGGGACAAGAGTAATGGGTAGGCAAAACAAACCGCCTAGTGCCAGGGGAGGATCTTTCCGCGATCGAAACGCGGCCCGGCCGCAGATGCGGGAGGGCAGGCAGCCCGGCACGGCCCGGAGCCCATGAGTCCGCCCGCCCCAGCCGCACCCCCGCCCACATCGCTCTCAACTCCCCGACCCCGCCTCCCGCGATGCCCGCTCCACCCGGGCCCGGTGGTCAGCCCACCACGCGGCGTCACCGGGCGCCATGTTGCCGTCGCTCTCCCGTTGCCCCGTGGCCCCGTCGATCAGTTCGCGGACGACGTCGGCGTGTCCGGCGTGGCGCTGGGTCTCGGCGACCATGTGGACGAGGGCCCGGTGGAGCGTGAGCTCCCTGCCCTCTCCCCCGGGGAGGCGGCCCGTCGCTTCGAGCTCCAGTGCGTCGATCGTCGCGTCGGAGTGGGCCCACACCCGGCGGTAGCGCGTGACGATCTCGGCGCGGGTCTCGTCGGCCGTCGCCCACAGGTCCGCGTTCGGCTCGGCGTCACCGGCGATCCAGAGCTCCGGCGCGTCGGCCGGACGTCCGAAGACGTCGCCGAAGTAGAATCCCTCGGCTCCGGTAACATGCTTGACCAGGCCCAGCAGATTGGTGCCGGTGGAGGTCATGGGCCGCCTGATGTCGTACTCCGACAGTCCTTCCAGCTTCCACAGGAACGCGTCGCGGGCATCCTGCAGATACAGGTGCAGGTCCTTCTTGTAGCCGGTCTCCTGGTCTGCCTCGTGGCCTGTCCTGGTCATGACGCCACTCTGCCGGGCGGCCGGGCCGTACCCAAGCGCTTTTCTCCCCTGCCCTCGGGCACGCGGGGAGAAGCACTCGTCACGAGCGCTTGACCTGGAGCGCGCTCCAGATCCGAGGATGGCCGACATGGATACCAAAGACCCCCGGATCGCCCTCGGAACCATGGACTTCGGCACCCGCGTCGCCCAGGACCGCGCCTTCTCGATCCTCGATGCCTTCGTCGCCGGCGGCGGTGTCTGGCTCGACACCGCGAACTGCTACTCCTTCTGGAACGACCCCGCCGGTGTCGGCGGCGCCAGTGAACGCGTCATCGGCGCGTGGCTGAAGGCCCGCCCGGGCGCGCGCGACACCGTACGGATCGCGACGAAGGTCCGCCACAACTCACTCGTCCCGCACGCGCCGGAGAGCGCCGAGGGGCTCTCGGCGCGCGCCGTTCACGCCGGTGTGGAGGAGAGCCTGGGGCGTCTCGGAGTCGACCACGTCGACCTGCTCTGGGCCCACGCCGAGGACCGCACCGTGCCGCTGGAGGAGACGGTCGGAGCCTTCGGTGAACTGGTCGCGAAGGGAGTGGCGCTGCGGGTCGGGGCCGCGAACCATGCCGCCTGGCGCGTCGAGCGCGCCCGGTCACTGGCCCGGGAGCAGGGCGTGGAACCGTGGACGTGCCTGCAGTTGCGCCACTCGCTCGTCCAGCCGCGCCCGCTCACTCCCGTCGCGGAGGGCGGCCACCGGCTGCTCACCACCGAGGATCTCGACCTCGCGCGGTCGGAGGGGCTCGCTGTGTGGTCGTACAGCTCCCTGATGTGGGGTTCCTACGTACGCGCGGACAAGCCGCTTCCGTCGACCTACGATCACCCCGGAACCACTCGGGTGCTGGCGGTTCTCGACGACGTCGCCGACGCACTCGGGGCCACGAAGAACCAGGTCGTGCTGGCATGGCTCATACGACAGGGGATCGACCCCATCGTCGGTACGAGCCGGGTGGAGCAGATCGACGAGGCCCTTGCCGCGCACCGGGTGCGGCTCGGGGCCGAGCACCTCGCGCGCCTCGCCGAAGCACGGTAGCGGCGGTGACAGAAGGAGCCCCCATGACGACTCTCGCCCCGGCGGCCGCCGCCGACCGCACCGGCGTCTCCATCGACACCCTCCGCTACTACGAGCGCGAAGGGCTCATCGGCCCGATCCGGCGCTCAGTAGGCGGACGCAGGGAGTACACCGAGGACGACGTCTTCTGGATCGGTCTCGTCACGTGCTTCCGCGAGGCCGGTCTCGGCATCGCGGAGCTGCGAAAGTTCGTCGCCCTCCTGCGCGCCGAACACCCTCCGCAGGAGCGAGTCGCCTTCCTGCGCGAGCGCCGTACCGCTCTGGAGCAGCGGGTGACAGCGCTGCACCGGGCCATGGGAGTCCTTGACGACAAGATCGCCTACTACAGCTGAGCCCGGCCGGCAGCCGCTAGGGCGTGTTTCGAAAGTAGCGCCGTCCGCCCGGAGGGCGGGCCGGGCGGCGTCTGGTGCGTGCGATCGCAAGGCGCCGGGAAGTCCTCGTAGCGGAGCTACCAGGACTTTTCGGCAACGCCGCGAGCAATGGGGTCTCCCCTGCTCGAGCGAAGCCGAGAGCTCGGGGAAGTGCCAGACGCCGCCCGGCAGGCGGGACTTTCGAAACACGCCCTAGTGCTGCGACCCGGCCGCCGACGCCTCGGCCAGACGCTCGAACGTCTCGTTGAGCACCGCTCTGCGTTCGTCCTTGTATTCCGGCTTCGGCTCCAGACCGTCGATCGTCGCCTCCCACACCGCCAGGAACGTCTTCTGCCAGGACCGGATCACCTCGGGCGACGGGAGGGTGACTCCCACCCAGCCCTGCCGGTCCAGGACGAGCAGCAGTTCCAGGTTGCAGGGGACCGTCACGCCCCAGTACTCGTCCGGTTCGAGTTCCACCCGGTCACCGGCCATCGCCTCCGTCACCTCGGCCACCAGCCGGCCTGCCAGGTCCCCGAGGTGGTCCGCCGCCGTGTCGCTGTCGAAGTTTCCCGCTCCCCATGTGCCCACTGTTCCGCCTCCGCGCTGTGCTGTCCGCCGTCGCTTCCGTACGCATCACAGCAGAGGGCACTGACAATCGGAGGACAGCCGGTGGGCCGGACGTCAGCCGAACAGGTTCTCCGGGAAGTCCGTGAGGAACATCAGCAGCACCAGCGCCATGAGCAGCAGCGAGACGGCTCCCTCGGCCAGCGCGGCGCGCGGGCTGCCCGCCAGGGTGGCCGTCCGGTGCGGGTCTGCGGGGTCGTAGCGGACCGTGACCCGCGCCCCTTCGTGGAATCGCTTGTTGCCGGTGTTCCGGAACTCGACCCATTCCCCGTTCTGCGCGGTGAACGCGAACACGTGCCAGGACCGCCGGTCGCCCGACGAGCCCGTCGCCGTGTCCCGCTCGTCCACCCGGATGCAGCGCGCCGGGGCGGACACGCCGGAGCGTGCGCCGCGCAGCTGCTGAAAGGTCCGGCCCAGGGATCTGAGCGCCACCAGCGCGACCACACCGATGAGTACGAGCGACGTGTCCATCCCTAGCCTTCGCAGGAAATCCCAACCTTCTGGCCGGGCGGGAATGCGATCTTGTCGTTGCTCTGACGCGATGGTCGGAGCGGACGATTCTGCGGCTCGATAGTACTGCTTGGCGGTGCTGTTTCCGCAGGACCCTGCGAAGCAGGACGGGGACCAGAACCAGCCGTGCATGGACGCCCGGTCGATGCGGCCGGGGAACTGCTGGCGCAGGTACCGAGAGAGGTTGGCAGCGTCCCTTCAGGGGTGGTGCACACCCGTAGGCGGGTGTGGTCGTCCTCGCCGTTGCACTCGCGCAGCCCTGCATCGAAGAACTGGCTGATGTGGTCAATCCTGCGAGTGAAGCGGCTTTGATTCTTGTCGTGTTGATGTTCGCCGACGGTACGTTGATTCGCAGAGCCGGGTGAAGGGGGTGGGCTGGTTGATGCGTGTGTACAAGTTTCTGTTGCGGCCCACGGTGGGTCAGGCGATCGCGCTCGGTGAGATGCTGCGTGATCGCTGCTCGCTCTACAACGGTGCGTTGCAGGAGCGCCGTGACGCCTACCGGCACCCCTCGCCGAAACCCGACCCCGAAACTGCGGGCGCGTTTCTCCCCAACGGGGCAGCAGCCAAGGCGGGGCTCAACTATTCGATCGCTGATGCCGGATGGGGGGGGGTGTTCCTGACAATCCTGAACGCGAAGGCTGAGAGTGCCGGGCGGGAAGTGATGGCCGTGGACCCCCGCAACACCTCCCGGAAGTGTCCCGCATGCGGGCACACCGCGAAGGAGAACCGGCCCACGCAGGAGAAGTTCCACTGCGTCGACTGCGGCCACCAGGCTCACGCCGACGAGGTCGGGGCACTCAACGTCCTACGGGCCGGGCTGGTCCGTCGCCACGCCAACACGGCATAGCGAGAAGCCCTGCCCCTCAGGGCGGGGAGGAGTCACGGAGTCCTTCTAACCGTTGCGCAGCCTGTCGACGAGGAAGCCCACCGCACACCCAACCACCAGGACCACCAGCTGCACCAGGAACGTGATGACGGTGAGATCACTTCCCTGGGACAGGAAGATCACCAGCTGGAGTACGACGGCGGGGGTGAACGCCGCGATGAAGTGCCGTACCTGTGACTCCCGTGACGCGCCCTGGTGCACGGCCGCCGCGGCCCACACGCCCAGCGCGACGCAGGCCGCGGACGGCAGGTGCAGCAGCAGGACGGTGCGGACCGGTGAGGCCATGGTGGAGACGTCGTCGCCCGTGATGACGTCCCAGACGAGCACGGCGAGGACCAGTTGCGTCACCAGTGTCACCACGATGCCGGCGGCCCAGGGCAGCATGAGGTTCATCAGCCGCGGCCGGTCGTGGGCGGGTGCGGCGGCGTAGCCGCGGTGTGCGTCGTATCTGGACATTCGGCTGCCTCTTCGTCGTCGCCCGGCGTTCGGACGTCACTTCACGTGGATGCTGTCAACGATCTTCGTCCGGTCCGCGTCGCTGAGCTTGCCCTGCTGGGCGTCGATGCGGACGGAGTAGATCTTCCCTTCGGAGTCGACGCCCGTGATGACCACACCGTCGACCGTCGCGCCCTTCGGGGGCGACTGCGGCACACCCGTGCCGGTGTAGGTGAAGTCGATGCGCTTGGCATCCTTCGCACCCTCGATGTCCGCGTTCTTCGTGCCCTTCACCTCGGTGGTCGCCATGAGGAGGGCCCGGCCGACGGAGGCGGCGTCGTCACCGGTGGAGGCGTCGGCGAAGCCGCTCTGGATCGACACCTTCACCGTCGGCCGGTCCCCCTCGTTCTGAAGGGCCGCGGCGTCGTTGAGTTTGCCGCGCTCCGCCTTGGTCTGCTCGGTGAGGCCCGGCGGGTAGGCGAGCGACACCGTGGGGCCCGCGAGCTTCTTCCAGCCGCTGGGCGTGGCGGGCGCAGCCGTGTCCGAGCCCTTCTCGCCGCCGCACGCGGCGAGCATCAGACCTGCGGTGAGGACGGCGGTCGTGACGGCGACAGTCCGCACCGTCCGCCGGACGGAAAGCTTGGTCATGATCACGTCTCCTTGTACCGGTGGATCACTTGGCACAGTAGCTGTACGGGAAGAACGAACGCTGTCCGGCGGACGGAGCCCCCAGGAACTCGGCCTTCGTCAGGCTCTTCTCCGTCTCGGAACTGGTGTAGGCGCCGTTGATTCCGGCGACTTCCAGGTTGATGTCGAGGCCGATCTCCTCGGACGAGGAGGAGCCGTCGTACTCCTGCTTGCTGACCTGGCCGTGGTTGAACGCGTAGTGGCCGAACGGGTCGCCCGCACCGGGGTCCTTGGTCGGCACCGGCGTCCCGGTGAACAGGTAGTTGAAGGCACTGTTCATGCCCTGGCCGGAGAACAACTGCGCCTTGATGGCGTCGGACTCGGCCTGGGACATGTTCTTGTCGTCCAGGGGGACGGTGGTGGTGATGACCTGGGTGGTCGTCCCGCCGCCCTTCTGGTTGCCGTTCACGTCGCCCTTGAGACCGGCGTTGGCCTCCGCCTTGCCCTCCAGGGTCCGCGTCATCGTGATGCTCTTCACCTTGCCGGTCTTGCTGTCGACCGTGACGGTGATGGCGCCCGCCGCCGAACCGGACGCCTCCGCACCCGCCTTGGCCGGCCCGGCCTCACCCTTCGCGTACGCACCGCCGGTGGCCTTGGCCTGGTAGGTGTACGCGTCGGTGTTGTTGATGTGGTTCTGCGTCAGCGTGACTTCCTGGGCCTCGGAGATCTTGAGGCCGGCCTCGATGGTGGCGCCGGGCTTCGGGGCCGGGGTGGTCGTGCCGTCCGGGTTGGTCGTGTCGGGGGCGTTCATCCCCGCACCGAACTGGAAGCCGGCCTGGGCGGCGACTTCGAGGCTGATCTTCTGCGTGGTGATGTGCTTGTTGCCGAGCTTGTCCTCGATGTTCTGCTTGAGGCGGCTCTCCTTGGCCTTCGGCCCCTTGCCGAACCAGCTGGCGATCTCGGTGGAACCGCCCACGATCGGACTGAGGTTGGAGAGCTTGTTCAGCCGGCTGAGCTTCTTGTACTCCTCGAGGTCCTTGCGGAACTGGTCCGCCTCCTCCTGGCTGTCGAAGACCCAGGTGTCGCCCGTGGTGACGGTGAGGCCGGCGCCGATCTCGACCTTGTCCTTGCCCACGTCGCCGATCTTGACGCGGGCCTTGGGCTTCTCGGTGCCCTTGATCGAGCCGGCGTCCGTGAAGGTGAGCGAGACCTGCTCGTCGTTGTCGTCGATCTTGCCGTCCTTGTTGACGTCCGTCTTGGCCTTGGACGTCGTCTCCTCGAAACCGAACTCGCCGCCGAACTCGACGCCGAGCGTCTCGAAGGAGACCCCGAACTTGCCGCCCTGGGTACCGGACTTGGTCACCGTGGCGCAGGTGAGAGGTTCGAACTCGGCGTTGGGATCGCCGCCCGCCTCACCGCCCTTGCCGCTGTCGCAGCCGGCGCTGCCGCCACCGATCGACGAGACGAGGCACTGGATCCGGTCACTGATCTGCCCGCCGAGGCCGGCCACCGCCATACCGCCGATGAGGGCCACGACGACCAGAATCGTGCCGAGGTACTCGAACGCGGTAGCCCCGCGGTCACCCCATCTGCTGCTGGGTATGGTCTCCCGATACCTCGTCCGCGGCATGGCTTGTCCTCCCGTATGGCCTTAGGGCAGGGAGGTTATGAGAGGTGCATCTGTTGCGACACGGGCCCGTGGGCCCAAATCCAGGTCCCAATTCGCCGGCCGCGACCCGCCGGCAGGCCTCTTCCGCGGGCAGAGGGCCCAACAGGTAGCGGACCGCGCATCAGTCGTTACGTAAGGTGATGCGCGGTCCCACGCCGGCCGCCGGCCCCCAGGCCCTCGGTCGGCGGGCCCCTGTGCGTCAGTAACGAGGGCCCGGCTGCTGACTGCGCGCTGCCATGGCCAGCGACACGACCCAGCCCACCAGGGTCCATCCCAGGAACAGGTTCAGCACGAGCACGGAACCCTTGTTCGGCACACCTCGCGAGAAGGCGACCAGCGTCGGCACGAAGTAGGCCACCACGCCGAACAGCAGCCCTAATACGACAATGAGTATGTTGCCGTCCGTAAAGCCCATTGGATCCCCCACAGCGTTCGGATAGGGAGATTCATTCTCCCTACCCGGCCACGGATGTCTACAGTGCGTTGACCATGATCACCGGACGGTGACCGACGGAGTCCGGGTCGTACGCCCGCCGCCCCTCACTACACTCCCCCGATGAACAACATACGGTGCACCCAGTGCGGCACGGTGGGACTGGAACCTGGCTTCGTCGAGGACTCGGGGCAGGGGACGCAGGGGTACGCACGCTGGATCGCGGGCCCCCTCCAGCGAGGCCCGTTCGGCGGCGCGAAGCGGATGGGCCGGCCGCGGTGGCAGATCGACGCATACCGCTGCCCCGCCTGCTCGCACCTGGAGCTGTTCGCCACCGAACGCGTCAACTGACGACCGTTCAGCCCGTTCGCCTCCACGTTCCCCCGTGAGCGCGATGGTGCCCGGAACCGGACTCGAACCGGTACGCCCCCGAGGGGCAGCGAGGTTTAAGCTCGCCGTGTCTGCATTCCACCATCCGGGCTTGGCGCGCGGCTCCGCGTTGGCACATGACCCTATCCGGGGGCTCCCCCCGGCCGGACGGACAGTGGCTCGATGTTGTCTTATTTTATTGATCGCTTGAGGGTCCGTCAGCACACGCGAGAGGCATAGTCACCTGCCTGGGCGGGGTGTCGGGTGCGGCGGTCGCGTATCCGAATTGACGGAAAGTCGCCGCACCCGCACAGCCGATGCGCCAGGGGCGCGCCATGGATCGCCAGGGCCGCGCCACCCCTACCGGGTGACGGTGTCGTTGACGCAGCGCAGTACCGGGTGCGTGCCCAGGGCCTCTGGGTCCGCCAGGACCGCTCCTGTGATCATGAACACCTTGCTCTCCCCGGGCAGCAGCGTGACGAGCATCTCGTCCACGGCGGCCGCCGGGTCCAGTCGGTCGGGGAAGATCGCGAGGTCCCGCACAAGCGTGCGGGCCGTCACCTCGACGCGGTAGCCGGGCGTCTCGCCCCCGCTCTCCGTCACCGTGACGTCGTACCGGGCCGGCGGCAGCGCCAGGCGGGTGTCCTCCTCGTAGAACTCCACCGCCCGGGTGTCACCGAGGCGGACGACCAGCAGCTCGCCGGCCCGGTCCGCCGGTTCGGCCATCGACGGCGGCAGCGGGACCCGGCCGGCCGAGCGTGCGGCCGTGCTCACCACCACCTCCTCCTCGGCCAGCACCGCCCCGTCCAGGCCCTGCCGGGTGAGGTGCAAGGTCCCCGCCCAGGGCGTGGGCGCGTCGTTGACGAGGTGGACGGCTCCGTCGCGCACCACGATCAGGCGGTCCGCGTACACGGCCCGCAGGGCGTACCACAGGGGTTTGCGGCGGCCGTCGCCGTCGACGGCCGACCAGGAGACGACCGGCCAGCAGTCGTTGAGCTGCCACACGATCGTGCCCATGCAGTACGGGGTGTGGGAGCGGAAGTGGCGGATGCCGAACGCCACCGCGCGGGCCTGGTTGAGCTGGGTGAGCCAGTGCCAGTCATCGAAGTCCGCACCGGGCTGCGGCAGGTGGTCACCCAGGCCCCTGAGCAGCTTGGCATTGCCGTCCTCGGCCTTCTGGTGGTGCGCCAGGAGCGGGGCGTCGGGGGTGAGCGGGCCGCTGATGGCGCGGCGCAGGGTGGCGTACGCGGGCGGGCCCTGGAAGCCGAACTCGGCGACGAAGCGCGGCACCCGGTCCGCGTAGGCGCGGTAGTCGGCCCGGTTCCACACGTCCCAGATGTGGATGGTGCCGCGGGCCGGGTCCTGCGGGTGGACGTCCTCGGTGCCGGAGTAGGGCGAGCCGGGCCAGTAGGGGCGGGTCGGGTCCGTCTCGGCGACGATCGCGGGGAGCAGCTCGTGGTAGTAGCCGTGGCCCCAGGTGCGGTCACCCAGCTCCTTCTGCCAGCCCCAGTCGGCGTGGCCCTCCAGGTTCTCGTTGTTGCCGCACCACAGGACGAGGGAGGGGTGCGGGGCGAGGCGGGTGACGTTCTCCCGGGCCTCGGCCGCCACCTCGTCCCACAGCGGCTGCTCCTCCGGGTAGGCGGCGCACGCGAAGGGGAAGTCCTGCCAGACCAACAGGCCTTTTTCGTCGGCCAGTTCGTAGAAGTCGTCGCTCTCGTAGAGTCCGCCGCCCCAGATCCGGATCAGGTTGACACCGGCGGCGACCGCCTGGTCGAGGCGGTCGGAGATCCGCTGCCGGGTGACACGAGTGGGGAAGCAGTCCTCGGGGATCCAGTTGACGCCGCGTACGAAGACGGGCTCGCCGTTCACCGCGATGCGGAACGCCTCGCGCTCCAGGGTGACGGCACGGAAACCGGTCCTGAGCCGGCGGACGTCGTCGCCCACGCGGACCTTCACGTCGTACAGCGGCTGTTCGCCGTGGCTGTGCGGCCACCAGACCTCGGCCTGGGGAACCGAGAGGGTGACCGAGATGCGGCGCTCGTCCTCCGTGGCGATGAACACGGCGCCCGCCCCGATCACCCCGACCTCGCCCGACAGCGGCGCGAAGCCGTCGTGTTCGACCTCCAGCTCGGCGGTCAGGCGCGGCACCCCGTCCGCGTCCAGGTCCGGCAGCAGCTTCACCGACGCGATCCGCGGACCGCTCCAGGTCTCCAGGGCGACCGGCCGCCAGATGCCGGAGGTCACCAGGGTCGGCCCCCAGTCCCAGCCGAAGTTGCACGCCATCTTGCGGATGAAGGCGTACGGCTCCGCGTACGCACCGGGCCGGTCGCCGAGCCGCTCGCGCAGCTCCTCGGCGTAGGTGTACGGGGCGGTGAACCGTACGTCGAGGGTGTTGGCGCCCTCGGCCAGCAGGGCGCGGACGGGGAAGCGGTGGCTGCGGTGCTGGTTGGCGGCGCGGCCCACCTCGATGCCGTTGAGCAGGACGGTGGCGACGGTGTCGAGGCCTTCGAAGCACAGGTCGGCGTGGTCGTGCCCGTCCGGCGTCCAGTCGAACGTGGTCCGGTAGGTCCAGTCGGTGCGGCCGATCCAGCCGAGCCTGTCCTCGTTGTCGTCCAGGTACGGGTCGTCGATCAGCCCCGCCGCGAGCAGGTCGGTGTGGACGCAGCCGGGCACGGTGGCGGGGACGCCCCCTGTGGGGAGCCCGAGGGGCACGGGGCTGTCGGCGCCGAGCGTCCAGCCGTCGTCCAGGGGCAGGTGGCGAAGGGTCACGCGGAGGTCCTTCCGCAGTCGGGGAGCTGGGCGCAGGCGACGAAGTGGTCCGGCTCGGTCTCGTACAGATCGGTGTCCGGGGCCCCGGCCTCGTGGAAGGCGCAGCTTTCCAGCGGTTCGGCCGCGGTCCACGGGGTGTTGAGCCGGGGCACGGCGGCCAGCAGGGTGCGGGTGTAGGGGTGGAGGGGGTTGCCGAACACCTTCTGGGTGTCGCCGCGTTCCACGACCCGGCCGCGGCGCAGCACGACGGTCTTCTCGGCGAGGTAGGTGCCCAGCGCCAGGTCGTGCGTGATGTAGAGGACGCCGAGGCCGCGTTCCTTGAGGACGGCGAGGAGGTTGAGGACGTCGATGCGGGTGGAGGCGTCGAGCATGCTGGTGATCTCGTCGGCGACCAGGAAGCTCAGGTCGAGCAGGAGGGCGCGGGCGATGAGGAGGCGTTGCAGCTGGCCGCCGCTGAGCTGGTGCGGGTAGCGGCCGAGCACCTGTCCGGGGTCCAGGCGCACGTCCCGTACGGCCTTCTCGACGCGGCCGGCCCACTCCTTGTCGGCGACGCCCGGGTGGTAGGCGCGGCGGATCATGTCGAAGACGCGGTCGGCCCGGAAGACCGGGTTGTAGCAGGAGAAGGGGTCCTGGAAGACGCCCTGGACGCGGCGGTAGAAGTCCTTTCCGGGGCGGACCGGCCGGCCGTCCAGGGTGAGGCTGCCGGAGCTGACTCCGGTCAGGCCGAGGATCATCCGGCCGATGGTCGACTTCCCGCTGCCGCTCTCGCCGATGAGGGAGACGACCTCGCCCGGTTCGGCGGTGAAGGACACCCGGTCCACCGCGGTGACGGAACCGCCGCCGAAGGCTCCGGCGCGGTAGGTCTTGGTGACGTGGTCGAGGGTCAGCATCAGGCCTTCCAGCATGCGACGGAGTGACGGGGGGCGATCTCGATGACCGGTGGTTCCTCGGCGCACCGCTCGTCGGCGAGCGGGCAGCGGTCGCGGAAGCGGCAGCCGGCCGGGGGGTTCAGGAGGGAGGGCGGGGCGCCCGCGATGCCCTTCAGCGGCTTGTCGGCGTACCGGGCGCCGACCTCGGGGAGCGAGCCGAGCAGGAGCTTGGTGTACGGGTGGCGGGGCGCGGTCGTCAGGACCTTCGTGGGCGCCTTCTCGGCGAGCTTGCCCGCGTACATCACCATGATCGAGTCGGCGATGTGCGAGGTGAGGCCGAGGTCGTGCGTCACGAAGATCATGCTGGTGACCAGGCCCTTGTCGCGCAGCCCGGTGAGCGCGCCGACGACGGCCCGCTGGGTGGAGACGTCCAGGGCCGAGGTGACCTCGTCGGCGATGAGGACGGACGGGTCGAGGAGCGTGGAGATCACCATGACGGTGCGCTGTTTCATGCCGCCGGAGAGCTCGATCGGGTAGCGGTTCAGGACGTCGTGGTCCAGGCCCACCAGGTCGAGGCGGCGGTGCAGTTCGGCGGTGTCCACGCTGACGCCGCGCGAGGCGAGCAGCTCGCGGATCATGCGTCCGATGCGGCGGGTGGGGTTGAGGGCGCTCATCGAGTACTGCGGTACGAGCGAGATCCGGTGGAAGCGGAAGGCGTTCATCGCCCGGTCGTCGGCCACGGGTACGTCGTCGCCGTCGAGGGTGACGGTGCCGCCCGCGTGCCGCATCCGGCCGTCGAGGCGGATCAGCGACTTGCCGAGCGTCGTCTTGCCGCAGCCGGACTCGCCCGCCAGGCCGAGGATCTCCCCGTCGGCCAGGTCGAAGGAGACGCCGTCCAGCGCCCGGACCTCGCCGCGCAGGGTGCGGTAGTGGACCCGGAGATCGGTCACGGTCAGGGTCATGTGCTCAGGCCTCCGGGAGAACGGTCGGGGTCATGTGCTCGGGCCTCCCCGGGAGAACGGACGGGGTCATGTGCTCGGGCCTCCCCGGGAGAACGGACGGGGTCATGTGCTCGGGCCTCCCCGGGATCGGTCACGGTAGAAGTCATGTCTCAGGCCTCGCGGAGCTTCGGATTGAAGACCTCGTCGAGGCCGACGTTGGCGACGTACAGCGCGCCGACGATCGCGGTGATCCCGGCGCCCGGCGGGACGAACCACCACCACATGCCGAGTTGAAGCGCGCTCCACTGCTGGGCGCTCTGCAGCATCAGCCCGAGCGAGACGCCCTCGGTGGGCCCGAGCCCGATGAAGTCGAGCGAGGAGGCGATCAGGATGGAGCCGCCGAAGAGCAGGATGAACATCATGAAGAGGTACGAGCTCATGTTGGGCGCGATCTCGCGGAAGACGATCCGCCAGGTGCCGCTGCCGCTGAGCCGGGCCAGGTCCACGAACTCCCGGGTGCGCAGCGAGAAGGTCTGCGCCCGGATCGCGCGCGCCGCCCAGGGCCAGGAGGTGAGCCCGATGAACAGTCCCTGCACGGCGACCGAGCGGACGCCGAGGTAGGCGTTGATGATCAGCAGCACGGCGAGCGCGGGCAGCACCAGGACCACGTTGGTGAGCATGTTGAGGATCTCGTCGACCGCTCCCCCGCGGTAGCCGGCCAGGAAGCCGACGAGCATGGCGATGACGGCGGCGATGGCCCCGCCGACGACGCCGACCAGGAAGGTGGCGCGCAGCCCGTGCACGAACTGGGCGTACACGTCCTGGCCGAAGGTGGTGGTGCCCATCCAGTACGTGCCGTCGGGCGGCGCGGCCTGCGGGCCCACGTACTCGTTGGGGTCGGCGTTGTCGAGCAGGGGCGGGCCGATGATCCCGGCGAGCAGGAGCAGCACGACGACGGTGAACCCGATGATGAGCTTCGGGTTGCGCACGGCGTAGTGGAGCGTCTCGCGGCCGGGCTTGGCCGCGGCGGTGGCCGCGGCGGGCTCGGTGGCCGGTTCGGGCACGGTGCTCATGACTGGCCTCCTGCCATGCCGGTACGGGTCCGGGGGTCGACGACGACGTACACGACGTCGATGAGGAAGTTGGCGATCAGTACGCCGATGACGATGAACAGGAACGCGCCCTGGAGCAGGAAGAAGTCCTGGTTCTGGATCGCGGCCAGGATCAGTGAGCCGAGCCCCGGATAGGCGAAGACGATCTCGGTGACGAGGGCTCCGGCCACCAGCACGCCCAGCTGGAGGGCGAGGCCGGTGATCTGGGGCAGGACGGCGTTACGGAAGGCGTAGCGGCGGATGAGCCGCTGCGGTGCGCCGAGGGCCGACAGGTAGGACGAGTAGTCGGACTCCAGCTCGTAGATGATCATGTTCCGCATGCCGATGGCCCAGCCGCCGAGCGCGACCAGGAAGAGGGAGAGGAACGGCAGTACCCAGTGCTGGAGCAGGTCCCAGGCGAAGGCGGTGGACCATGTCGGCTGGATGTCGAGGCTGTAGCCGCCGGAGAGCGGGAACCAGCCCGCCTTGGAGCCGAGCGCCCAGGCGAGGATGACGGCGATCCACATGTACGGCATCGCGGTCAGCAGGTAGCCCACCGGCAGCACGGTGTTGTCGAGCACCTTGCGGCGGGCCGCCAGCGCCCCGGCCCAGTTGCCGACGAACCAGCTGAGCAGGACGGCCGGGATCATCAGCCCCAGCGTGTACGGGAGTGCGTCGAGCAGCACGTCGGCGACGGGCTTGGGGAAGACCCAGATGGACAACCCGAAGTCGCCCTGCAGCAGGGCTCCCCAGAAGTGCAGGTACTGCTGCCAGACGGGTTCGTCGAAGCCGAAGAGGTTGTTGTAGTAGGCGCGCATGGCCTCGACGGCCTCGGGCTGCGAGACCCGGGCCCTGGCCACCATGGCGGCGACCGGGTCGCCGGGCATGAAGCGCGGGATCATCCAGTTGACGGTGACGGCGACGACGAAGGTCAGCGCGTAGATCAGAAGTTTGCGGGCGAAGTAGCGGCGCAAGGGAGCTCCCCGGAGAGAGCCCCGCCGTGCGGGCGGCGGTCAGGGCAGCATGCGCACGGCGGGGCGGTCATGGAAGGAGAAGGACCGGCGCGGGGCCGGTCCTTCTCAGAACGGCCGTGTCACTTGGCGGGCTTGAGCTGGGTGAGGGCTTCAAAGCCGCCCATCTCCAGCCAGTTGCGCCACAGCGCCGGTGCGTACTTGGGCGCGCCCGCGGCGTCGGAGGGCCAGTTCGTCCAGCTTCCGGTGGTGGACTGGGCCCACAGGCCGTTGTACCAGAGGGGGATGACGGGCATCTCCTTGAGCTGGATCGCCTGGATCTTGGAGATGATCTTCTTCATGCCCTCGGTGTCGTCCGTCTTCACCCCGCCGAGCTCCTGGACGAGCTTCCAGGCCTCGGGGTTCTCGTACCGGCCGAAGTTGACCGTGTTCTGCTGCTTCTGGACGGGCAGCTGGAACATGTACTCGTAGTACGTCCACGGGGTGTTGGACAGCTGGCGTTCGTTGTTGACGACCAGGTCGAAGTTGCCCTTGCCCCGCGTCTCGTTGAGGGCGTTCGCGTCGGGGAACTCGGTGGTGATGCTGATGCCCGCGTCCTTGGCGGACGAGGCGATGACCTTGGCGGCCTCCATCCAGTCGGTCCACCCGGTGGGCACGGCCAGCTTCAGACTGAGCTTCGAACCGTCCTTGTTCTCCACGAGGCCGTCGCCGTCGGCGTCCTTGTAGCCGGCGTCCGCGAGGATCTGCTTGGCCTTGTCGGTGTCGAAGGAGAAGCCCTCACTGGCCACCAGGCCCTGGTCGACGAACTTGTCCCACTGCGGGAGCAGACCCGTCGGGTTGGCGGGCTTCACCAGCTCCCCGTACACGCCCTTGACGATCTTTCCGGTGTCGACCGAGGCGGCGAGCGCCCTGCGGAAGGCCGCGTCGTTCATCGGCTTCTTCGTGGTGTTGGGCACCAGCCACGCCGTGTTGGCGGAGAGCATGTAGGGCGGCTTGTCGTAGTACGAGACGACCTTCTTGCTCTTGATCAGCGAGGAGGCGCCGGGCAGGAAGTTGTTGCTGAGGTCCAGCTGGCCCTGACCCAGCTGGCCGATGACGACCTCGTTGCTCGGGTTGGAGACGTCGACGATGTAGCGGGGCGCGGGCTTCATGGAGAGCGCCTTGACGCCCCACCAGTCGTCGCGCCGCTGCCACACGACCCGGTCCTGGGAGTGGCTCTTGAGGGTGTACGCACCGGTGCCGACCGGCTTGTCGTTGACGCCGTCGAGGATCTCCTTCTCGGAGCGCTTGCTCCAGATGTGCTCCGGGACGATCGGCTGCCCGTAGAGGGTGAAGTCCCACTCCTGGTAGCGGGCCTCCTTGAAGGTGAAGCGGACCGTCGTGGCGTCCACCGCCTTCGCGTCCGACAGCCAGCTCCACAGGGTGTGGAAGGACGAGGCCTCGATCTTGCCGATCCCGTAGGAGTACGCGACGTCCTTGGCGGTCAGCGGCTTGCCGTCCGACCAGGTGATGCCCGGGCGGAGCTTCACCTCGTACGTCTTGTCTCCGGTCCAGCTGCCCGACTCGGCCAGCCAGGGCGTCAGCTTGCCCGCGTTGGGGTCGAAGTGGAACAGCGTCTCGTAGACCAGCCCCTTGGTGCCGGTGGCGTGGTCCCAGTTGTGCAGCGGGTTGTAGTTGGCCGGCGGCCCCCACTGCGTACCGGTGGTGTAGAGCGTCTCGTTGCGCGGGAGCGCGCCGCCCCCACCACCGCCCGTGCCGCCGGAGCCGCCCGCCGACGAGCCGCCCCCCGTACACGCGGTGGCGGCGAGTCCGATCACGGCGAGCGTGGCCGCGATCCGTCCCCGGAATCCCGTACCCATCGTCCCTCCTTCTCCCCGCCGTCCCTGCCGAGCGGAGTTACTGAACCGGGTAAGTGCCGTGAAGCTAAGGCCGCCGGGAGACCGTGTCAAGAGTGCGGGAGCGCTCCCATCTCTTTATTTTCAGGGCCAGTTGGGCGATCATCATCCCTGGCAATAAGCCGCACCACGAGACAGCAGGCGACTAGGGTGTTCGTGTAATACGAACCGGTTAAGTGAGGTCGCATTGCCCAGACACCGCCCCACGATCGCCGACATAGCGCGCCGCGCCGGGGTTTCCAAGGTCGCGGTGTCCTATGCGCTGAACGACCGGCCGGGCGTCTCCGCAGCGACCCGCGCCACCATCAAGGCCATTGCCGAGGAGATCGGCTGGCGGCCCAACAGCGCGGCCCGCGCCCTCACCCGCGCCCGGGCCGACGCGGTCGGCCTCGCCCTGTGCCGGCCCGCCCGGCTGCTCGGCGTGGAGCCGTTCTTCATGGAGCTGATCAGCGGGATCGAGAGCGAGCTCTCGCCGCGCGGCTGCGCCCTGCTCCTCCAGGTCGTCACCGATCCGGCGCAGGAACTGGAGGTCTACCGCCGCTGGTGGGGCGAGGGCCGGGTGGACGGTGTGTTCCTCGCCGACCTGCGCAGCCCCGACCCGCGGATCGAGGGCGTCGCCGAACTGGGCCTGCCGGCCGTGGTGATCGGCCACCCCTCGGCAGCCGGCCCGCTCCCCTCCGTATGGTCGGACGAGCACACGGCGCTCCGGGACACCCTCACGTACCTGACCGCGCTGGGCCACCGGTCCGTCGCCCGGGTCGCGGGGCTGCCCGACCTCAACCACACGGGGCTGCGCGACCGGGCCCAGCGCGAGATCTGCGCCGAACTCGGGCTCGGCGAGCCCGTCATCGTCCATACGGACTACTCCGGACAGGACGGGGCGCACGCGACGCGGCGGCTGATCAGCTCCCCGCAGCGCCCCACCGCCGTCCTCTACGACAACGACATCATGGCCGTGGCCGGCCTCTCGGTGGCCCAGGAGCTGGGGCTCGACGTACCGGACGACCTCTCCCTCGTCGCCTGGGACGACTCCCAGCTCTCCCGGGTGGTCCGGCCGCCGCTCACCGCACTGAGCCGTGACATCCCGGCGTACGGGGGCCATGCCGCGCGCATCCTGCTGTCCCTGGTCGCCGACGGCACGGCGGCGGGCTTCGAGGACGCGGCGGCCCGCCTGGTCCCGCGCGGGTCGACGGCTCCCCCGCGGTAGCGGGTAGTCGACTCCGGCCCCGGAACGCGGCGGCCGGGGCCTCGGGAACCGCCTTGACCTGAAGTGCGATTGAGCTTCTAGCGTGTTCTCCAGTTGCCCGTCCGTCGAACAGGAGAAGGCCCTCATGATTCTCGTAACAGGAGCCACCGGGAACGTGGGAAGTGCGCTCCTCGCGGAACTGCACGCGTGCGGTGCCGGACCGCTGAGAGGGCTCACCCGTGACGCGGCTGGGGCCGTGTTCCCCGAAGGGGTCGAGGCCGTCGAGGGCGACTTCACGGACCCGGCCTCGTTGAAACCCGCGTTGAACGGGGTGCGCTCGCTGTTCCTCGTGTCGCGCCTGGGCCCGGATGCCGACATCCTTGAGGCCGCCCGGCAAGCGGGTGTCGAACACGTGGTGCTCGTGTCGTCCATCACGGTCCTGACCCATCCGCACCTCGGCCCCGCAGGCGAGAACCTGGCGGTCGAACAGCTCCTCAAGGACAGCGGCATGGCGTGGACGATCCTGCGCCCGACGCAGTTCGCCTCGAACTCCCTGATGTGGGCGGCGTCGATCCGCGCACACGAGACGGTCCGCGCGCCCTATGCGGACACCGGGCTCCCCACCATCCACCCCTCGGACATCGCATCGGTGGCGCGGGTGGCGCTGACGGAGCCCGGCCACCACGGGCAGATCCACACCCTGACCGGTCCTGAGCGGGTGACTGCCCGGCAGCAGGTCGCGGCCATCGCGGCAGTACTGGAGCGGCAGGTGCCCTTCGCCGAGATCAGCCGGCAGGAGGCCCACGCCCGGATGGCCGCGGTCTTCGGGGCCGAAGCCGCGGACGCGGTGCTCGACATCACGGGCGGGGACGTCAACGACGGGATACTGGCGGTGCGCCCCACGGTTTCGCAGGTCACCGGCTCCCCGGCCAGACCGTTCCAGCAGTGGGCCGCGGAGAACGCCGCCGCCTTCCGCTGAACCGCCCGGCACATCGACGGCACACCGTGGGTGTCATACCGCAGGAGTACGCCGGGCCCCTGTGATGCGACTCAAGGCTGTCCCGGGAACGGGCACCGGGAGTGACGACCTGCGGCCGGCCGGCGGAGACGATGGTGTGGTGCCCCAGCCCCGGGCCCCCGCCGCCCGGCGGGGCCGTCGGGCGGGCCCCCGTCCCGTACGAACCCGACCCTGGAGTCTCCCGTGACCACCATGTCCACCGCTCACCGCGCCACCGCGGTGGCCGCCCGCGCCACGGAACTCTCCAAGGTCTACGGAGAGGGCGAGACCAAGGTGACCGCGCTGGACCGGGTCACCGTGGACTTTCCGCAGGGCGAGTTCACCGCGATCATGGGACCGTCGGGCTCCGGCAAGTCCACGCTGATGCACTGCGTCGCCGGTCTCGACAGCTTCAGCAGCGGTTCCGTGCGCATCGGTGAGACGGAGCTGGGCTCCCTCAAGGACAAGCAGCTGACCCAGCTGCGGCGCGACAAGATCGGCTTCATCTTCCAGGCGTTCAACCTGCTGCCGACGCTCTCGGCGCTGGAGAACATCACGCTGCCGATGGACATCGCGGGCCGCAAGCCCGACCAGGACTGGCTGCGCAAGGTCATCGACATGGTGGGCCTCGCCGACCGGCTGAAGCACCGGCCCACCGAGCTCTCCGGCGGTCAGCAGCAGCGCGTCGCGGTGGCCCGCGCCCTGGCCTCCCAGCCCGAGATCATCTTCGGTGACGAGCCCACCGGAAACCTGGACTCCCGCTCCGGCGCCGAGGTCCTCGGCTTCCTCCGCAACTCGGTGCGCGAACTCGGCCAGACCGTGGTGATGGTGACCCACGACCCGGCCGCCGCCTCCTACGCGGACCGGGTCATCTTCCTGGCGGACGGGGCGATCGTGGACCAGATGATGCACCCCACCGCGGACGGGGTGCTGGACCGGATGAAGGCGTTCGACGCCAAGGGCCGCACCAGCTGAGCCCCGGCTCCCTCCCGCGCCCCTTTCCGGCCCCCTCCCCCCAGGACTGACAGCCATGTTCCGTACCGCCCTGCGCAATGTGCTCTCGCACAAGGCCAGGCTGCTGATGACCGTCCTCGCCGTGATGCTCGGCGTGGCCTTCGTCTCCGGCACCCTGGTCTTCACCGACACCCTCGGCAACGCCTTCCGCAACCAGTCGGCCAAGAGCTACGACGACATCGCCGTAGCCGTCACCACCTACGCCGGCGGGAACGACGAGAAGTCCGGCGCCATCGACGCCGCCACCCTGAAGAAGATCCGGGCCCTGGACGGCGTGGCCTCCGCCACCGGCCGCGTCGACGGTTTCGCCGGCGTCGCCGACCCCGACGGCAAGCTCATCGGCAACGGCTGGTCCAACACCGGCTCCAACTTCGCCCCCGGCAAGGACGGCAAGGACGCGCAGTACACCTTCACCGACGGCTCCGGACCGACCGCCGCGGGCAGCGTCGCCCTGGACAAGGACACCGCGAGGAAGGGCGAGTACAAGGTCGGCGACAAGGTACGGGTCGCCACCAACGGGCCGGTGAAGGAGTACACCCTGTCCGGGGTCTTCACCACCGAGGACGGCGCGGTCAACGCCGGCGGCAGCCTGGTCCTGTTCGACGCCCCCGTCGCCCAGAAGCTGTTCCTGCGCCCGGGCGAGTTCCGCGACGTCACCCTGACCGCCGCGCCCGGCGCCTCCGACCAGCAACTGCTGACCGCCGTGAAGCCGCTGCTCCCCGAGAACGCCGAGGCCAAGACCGGCCAGGTGCGCGCGGACGAACAGGCCGACCAGACCGAGAAGGCCCTCGGCAGCCTCAACAAGCTGCTGCTCGCCTTCGCGGGCATCGCCCTGTTCGTCGGCATCTTCCTGATCGCCAACACCTTCACCATGCTGGTCGCCCAGCGCACCAAGGAGCTCGCACTGCTGCGCGCCGTCGGCGCCTCGCGCCGCCAGGTCAAGCGCTCGGTGCTGCTCGAAGCGGCCGTGGTCGGTGTGATCGCGTCCGTCGTCGGCTTCGCGCTGGGCCTCGGTCTCGCGGTCGGGCTGCGCTCCGCGATGAGCCTGATCGGCGGGAAGATCCCGGCCGGACCGCTGGTCGTCGCACCGTCCACCGTCGCCGCCGCCTTCGGCGTCGGCGTCCTGATCACCGTGCTGGCCGCCTGGCTGCCCGCCCGCAGGGCCGCGAAGATCCCGCCCGTCGCGGCGATGAACAGCCAGTACGCGGTGGCCACGGTGAAGTCCCTGGTGCTGCGCAACTCGATCGGCGGCGTCATCGCCCTGCTCGGCGGCGCGGCCGTCGTGGCCGGCGCGGCACAGGCCGGGTCGAACGGTCAGATGCTCCTCGCGGGCGGCGCCTTCCTGGCCCTGATCGGCGTCATCATCCTGATCCCGCTGCTGTCCCGCCCCGTGATCGCCCTGGTGCGCCCGCTGCTGCTGCGGCTGTTCGGGGTCTCCGGCAAGCTGGCCGCGCAGAACGCGGTCCGCAACCCGCGGCGTACCGGCGCCACCGCCTCCGCACTGGCGATCGGCCTCACCCTCGTCACCGGCATCTCGGTGCTCGGCGTCACCCTCGGCCAGGCGGTCGACAAGGCGACGACGGACAACATCAAGGCCGACTACATGGTCTCGATGGCCAGCGGCGACCCGCTCGACAAGTCGGCGCTCACCGCCCTGGAGAAGGCCGCCGGCGTCACTGCGGTCTCCCCCCAGCAGGCGACCTGGCTGGACATCGGCGACACCTCGCTCTCCGCGTCCGGTGTCACCCCCGGAGACGTGCAGAAGGTCCTCACCGTCGACACCGTCGCGGGCTCCCTGGACGCCCTGGGCAAGGGCGAGATCGCCGTCTCGGACAAGACCGCGAAGTCGCACGGCTGGAAGCCCGGCGACAACGTCCAGGTCACGTACGAGGACGACAAGAAGGGCACCCTGAAGGTCGGCGCCCTCTACAAGGACAACGAGTTCCTCTCGCCGGTCCTGATCCCCCGTGAGGTCGTGGCCCCGCACCAGGGCCGTGCGGACATCCGCGAGATCTGGGTGAAGACGGACGGCGGCGCGAGCGCGGCCAACGAGCAGGCGCTGGTCGACGCGCTGGGCGACAACCCCGGCATGAGCATCATGGACCGCAAGGACATCCGTGACATGTTCGGCGGCTCCATCAACCTCGCGATGAACATCATGTACGGGCTGCTGGCCATGGCGCTGATCATCGCGGTGCTCGGGGTCGTCAACACCCTGGCCATGTCGGTGTTCGAGCGGCAGCAGGAGATCGGCATGCTGCGGGCCATCGGCCTGGACCGGCGCAAGGTCAAGCGCATGATCCGGCTGGAGGCCGTCGTCATCTCGCTCTTCGGCGCGGTGGTCGGCATCGGGCTCGGCATGTTCCTGGGCTGGGCGATCGGGCAGACCGTGTCGGCGGAGATCCCGGGTTACGTCCTGGTCGTCCCGTGGGGCCGGATCGCGGTCTTCCTGCTCCTGGCCGGTCTGGTCGGGGTGCTGGCCGCCCTGTGGCCGGCCCGCAACGCCGCGAAGCTGAACATGCTGACGGCGATCAAGACGGAGTAGCACCACGTGAGACACGGCCGAGGGCCGGTTCCCGCTCGGAGCGGGAACCGGCCCTCGGCCGTGTTCTGCCTCAGCCGGTCGCGTCGGCCTTCCAGTCGCGGGCGCGCAGCGGCATGCGGGCGCCCCCGCCGTCGGCCGGCCGGACCGCGAGGATCTGGTTCACGCCGATCTTGTTGTGCTCGAAGGAGAGTGCGGAGGCGGCCATGTAGAGCCGCCAGACCCTGGCCCGGCCGGGCGAGGTCATCCGTACCGCGCGCTCCCAGTCACGCTCCAGGTTGGCGACCCAGCGACGCAGGGTCAGGGCGTAGTGCTCGCGGAGCGACTCGACGTCGCGGGCCTCGAAACCGGCTTCTTCGAGGGTCGCGACGGTCCGGCCCACCGGGGCCAGTTCGCCGTCCGGGAAGACATAGGCGTCGATGAACTCGTCCACGTGGTACGCGGACTCGTCCTTCTCCGGGCGGCGGGCGATCTGGTGGTTGAGGAGGCGCCCGCCGGGCTTGAGGAGTGCGTAGAGGTCGTCGGCGTACTCGCGGTAGCGAACCGAGCCGACGTGTTCGGCCATGCCGATCGAGGAGATGGCGTCGTACGGGCCGTCCCTGACGTCCCGGTAGTCCTGGACCCGGATCTCGATCCGGTCGGTCAGCCCCTCCTCGGCGATGCGCTTCCTGGCGAAGGCGGCCTGTTCGACGGAGAGGGTCACTCCGGTGACCCGGGCGCCGTACTCGCGGGCGGCGTGAATGGCCATGGAGCCCCAGCCGCAGCCGACCTCCAGGAGACGGTCGTCCTCCTTCAGCGCGAGCTTGCGGCAGACCAGGTCGAGCTTGTCGCGCTGGGCGTCCTCGAGGTTCCCACCGTCCTCCCAGTAGGCGCAGGAGTAGACCATGGACGGGCCGAGGACCAGTTCGTAGAAGTCATTGCCCACGTCGTAGTGGTGGCTGATGGCCTCCTTGTCACGGCGCTTGGTGTGCAGCGTGCCGGTGCGGCGGCGTACCTCCTCGGGCGGCGGCGGGGGCGGGGGCCAGGGACCGGCCAGTTGGAGCAGCCCCTTGGCGGCGGCCCTCAGCTTCGGGTCGCGGACCGGGTGGACGCTGTCCTTCGCCTCGCCGCCGCGTTCCCAGAGGAGCCCGGCCATCAGGTCCAGGGCCCCGTACAGGTCTCCTTCGATGTCGAGTTCCCCGGCCACCCAGGCGCGGGCCAGGCCCAGTTCGCCCGGCTTCCAGAGCAGGCGGCGCAGGGCACGGCGGTTCCTGATGACGAGGACAGGGGCGCCGGGGGGCCCGGATTCGCTGCCGTCCCAGGCCCGGATGCGGACCGGTAGGGGTTCTCCCAGCAACTCCTGGGCGAGAACGGTCAGCCGCAACGCGGCGTCTGCCATGGCGCACACCTCCGTGATGGTGTTTCCCAACGTGCCCAGACATGCCCACACATGTCTCGGACCACGCCCCGGCACTCTTGGCGTCGCGGCGAGGTACACCCCCCACAACAGTCTCCGGCGGCCGGACCATCCCGCTACTGCGCAACGGAACGGCAAAATACCTGTATCACACATGCATCCGCCGGGGCGCTGGTCCCCGCACTCCCGCACCGGCCGCCGCGCCGACCTGCACCGATACGCCGAAGGGGCCGTCCGCACCACGGATGGCGGACGGCCCCTTCGGGCGTCGTGCGACTGTCTGTCGCGGATACGGATATCCGCGGACCGGACCGGCGGGCCGGGGCCCTCCCGTCCGGGCGGGACTAGGAGGCCTTGGCCTTCTCGCCCACGGGCTTGGCGGCGGCGGGGGCCGGCGCCGGCTTGGCGGCCTCGTAGAACTCCTCGCGGGGAGTCTCCATGGCACCGAGCGAGACGACCTCGCGCTTGAGGAACATCGCCAGGGTCCAGTCGGCGAAGATCCGGATCTTACGGTTCCAGGTCGGCATCGCCATGCCGTGGTAGCCACGGTGCATGTACCAGGCGAGACGGCCCTTGAGCTTGATCTTCACCTTGCCCATGACGATCATCGCGACGCCCTTGTGCAGGCCCAGACCGGCGACCGCACCCTTGTTGGCGTGGCTGTAGTCGCCCTGCGGGAAGCCGCGCATCCCGGAGATGACGTTGTCACCGAGGACCTTGGCCTGACGCAGCGCGTGCTGGGCGTTCGGCGGGCACCAGGCGTTCGGGTTACCGGCCTTGCGGCCGACCAGGTCCGGCACCTGGGCGTTGTCGCCCGCGGCCCAGATGTAGTCGGTGCCCTGCACCTGGAGCTTCTCGGAGGTGTCCACGTGGCCACGCGGGCCGAGCGGCAGACCGAAGCGGGCCAGGGCCGGGTTCGGCTTCACACCGGCGGTCCACACGATGGTGTTGGAGTCGACCTCCAGGCCGTTCTTCAGCACCACGTGACCGTCGACGCAGGAGTCCATGGAGGTCGAGAGGAAGACCTCGACACCGCGGGACTCCAGGTGCTCCCGGCCCCAGGTGCCCAGCTTCGGGCCGACCTCGGGAAGGATCTTGTCGGCGGCGTCGACGAGGATGAAGCGCATGTCCTCGCGCTTCACGTTCGTGTAGTACTTCGCCGCGTCGCGGGCCATGTCCTCGACCTCGCCGATGGTCTCCGCACCGGCGAATCCGCCGCCCACGAAGACGAAGGTGAGCGCCCGGCGACGGACGTCCTCATCGGTCGTCGAGTCGGCCTTGTCCAGCTGCTCGAGAACGTGGTTGCGCAGGCCGATGGCCTCCTCGATGCCCTTCATGCCGATGCCCTGTTCGGCCAGGCCGGGGATCGGGAAGGTACGGGAGACGGCGCCCATCGCGATGACCAGGTAGTCGAAGGGCAGCTCGTAGGCCTCGCCGACGAGCGGCGCAACCGTGGCGACCTTGCGGTCCTGGTCGATGGTCGTGACGCGGCCGGTGAGGACCTCGGCCTTGGGCAGCACGCGTCGCAGCGGGACGACGACATGCCGAGGCGAGATGCTGCCGGCAGCAGCTTCGGGGAGGAAGGGCTGGTAGGTCATGTACGACCGGGGGTCGACGACCGTGACGGTCGCCTCTCCATAGCGCATCTTCTTCAGAATGCGCCGAGCTGCGTACAGGCCTACGTACCCACCGCCTACTACGAGGATCCTGGGACGCTCCGTGGTGCTCATGCCATCGAGTATCCACCCCCCTCGGGGGGCATGCTCGTGAGCCCCTTCACAAGGTATGGCCCACCCTCTGCTACACTTCGCCGCCCGCGTGACCCAGGTCATGGCCCGACAGGGGAACCACAACACCCTGGCGAACGTTGTTCACCGCTTGTGAGCTGGCGCTTGAGCCACCGGGCAGGGTGGACCACCCCTCGGATTCACACTCCCGCAACGTACCCGGAACCGCCCCGTCCGCGAGGCGGGTGACCCCGTGCACCCTCCCGCGGGCCCGTTCGGAGCAGAAGTCCGGCCCAGGGGGCCCAATTCCTTGTGAAGAAGTTCACGAACTTCGTCGCGCCACGTCTCCGAAGGTGCCCGCAGGACGGTCCCAAGCAGCTCAAAGGTGCAGGCCGGAGTGCCGATGAGCGGCGTTCGCGGGCACCTGCGGACCGGCCCTGGCGGGCGCCTGCGGACCGGACCTAGCGGGCCGCGTAGAAGGCGATGCCGTCGAGGATGTCGTGCTCGCTGACGACGACCTCGCGGGCCCCGGTCCGCTCCATCAGGGCCAGCAGGATCAGCGCCCCGGAGGTGATCACATCGACCCGGCCCGGGTGCATCGCGCCGATCGCCGCACGCTCGGCGTGGGTGGAGGCGAGGAGCCGTCCGGTGATCTCCCGCACCTGTTCCAGGGAGATCCGGGAGTGATGGATCGCCTCGGAGTCGTACTCCTCGAGCCCCAGCGCGATGGCGGCCACGGTGGTGACCGTCCCGGCGAGGCCGACGAGCGTGGCCGCCGAGGTGAGCGGGACGGTCTCCTCCGCGAGGTCCAGGGCGGCGGCGACGTCGGCCCGGATCGCGTCGATCGCGGCCGGTGCGGGCGGGTCGCTGACGACACCGTCCCGCATGAGGTGGCGCTCGGTCATCCGGACACAGCCGATGTCCACGGACCGGGCGGCCCGCACCCGGTCATCGCCGACGACGAACTCGGTGGACCCGCCGCCGATGTCCACGACGAGGTACGGCTTCGGGAGGTCGTCGCGCCCGACGAGCTCCTTGGTGGCCCCGTCGAAGGAGAACTCGGCCTCCTGGTCGCCGGTGATCACCTCGGGCTCGACGCCCAGGATGTCGAGCACGCCACGGACGAAGTCGTCCCGGTTCTCCGCGTCCCGCGAGGCGGAGGTGGCGACGAACCGCACGCGCTCCGCACCGTGCTCCTTGATCACCGCGGCGTACTGCCGACAGGCGGCGAAGGTCCGCTCCAACGCCTCGGGGGCGAGCCGGCCGGTACGGTCGACGCCCTGCCCCAGCCGGACGATCTCCATCCGCCGGTCGAGCTCGACGAGCTCCCCGGTGTCGGGGTCGGCATCGGCGACCAGCAGCCGGATGGAATTGGTACCGCAGTCGATGGCGGCCACACGCGTCATGAGTACTCCCACATCAAGGGAAATCAAGCCCCTCCGCCGCCGAAATCAAGCCCCTCCGGCGATTGAGGAGCAGGGGTCGAGGGGCAGCGCCCCCAAATCAAGCCCCTCCGGCCCCGGCGATTGAGGAGCAGGGGTCGAGGGGCAGCGCCCCCAAATCAAGCCCCTCCGGCGATTGAGGAGCGGGGGTCCGGGGGCAGCGCCCCCGAGGAGGGAACCTCAGCCCTCGTCCGAGCCGGCCCCGCCGCAAGGCGAAACGCACGGCCCCTTGCGCCACCACTCCGGCAGCATCGCGATCGCCTCGTCCCCGAGCGGGTTCACCCCCGGCCCCGCGGCCAGCGAGTGCCCGACGAGCACGTGCAGGCACTTCACCCGGTCCGGCATGCCCCCCGCGCTGGGGAAGCCCTCCAGCACCTCGATGGCGTCACGCCGCGCGATGTAGTCCTCGTGCGCGGCCCGGTAGGCCGCGGCCAGCTCGGGGTCCGTACCGAGACGCTCGGTCATCTCCTTCATGACCCCGTTCGCCTCCAGCGTGCCGATCGCGGAAGCCGCACGCGGGCACGTCAGGTAGAACGTCGTCGGGAACGGCGTACCGTCCTCCAGCCGGGGCTGCGTCTCGACCACGTCCGGGTTGCCGCACGGGCAGCGGTGCGCGATCGCGCGCAGACCGCGCGGCGGGCGCCCCAGCTGCTGCTGGAACGCGGCGATGTCCGCGTCGGTGGGCGCGGTGGACTCGGTCTGGGGAGGGGGCGTTTCCATGCCTGCCTAAAATTCTGATCGGACTGCTCGAACTGCGGTTCTGCAGAGCTGAGGGGAATACGGGTCAGCCGCGGTCGGCGCTGTCGACGCCGTCCCACAGGTTGGAGTGCCAGGGCCGGTCGGTCTCCTCCGGCGTCCCGTTGCGCTCCTTGACCGCGTCGGGGTCGACCACGGTGTAGCCGGTCTCCCCGGGAAGAAGGTAGTGCAGGTGCTCGCGGGCCAGCCGCTTGACGTACGCGTCGTCCTGGAGCCGCGCCTTCTCGTCGCGGAGCTCCTCGGTACGGGCCTCGGCCTCCTGCGCCAAACGCTCCTGGTCGGCGATCTCGTCGCGCTGCGACACGTACTGCCGCATCGGGTACGCGAGGGCGACGATCAGTGAGCAGACGATCAGGGCCAGGAAGGCGGCCCGGCCGGTGAGCCGGGAGCGGCGGGCCTGACGGCGGTTCTGGGAGCGGTAGACACGGGCGGCGGTCTGCTCACCGAGCAGCCGCAGCCGGGTCGCGGTGGAGAACCGGTCCCGGTCCTTCGCGGCCATGTCTCCGCCTCCCCATTACGCACGTCCGTCCCCGCACACGGTACGGGACCGAGTGCGGGGACGGACGGAGGCCGGGGCACTTGACCCCGCCGGGCTTCATCGGACCTGGGTGTCAGCCCTTGAACCGCGGAAACGCCGAGCGGCCCGCGTACACCGCGGCGTCGTCGAGGATCTCCTCGATGCGCAGCAGCTGGTTGTACTTGGCGACACGGTCCGAGCGGGCCGGGGCGCCGGTCTTGATCTGGCCGCAGTTCACGGCGACCGCGAGGTCGGCGATGGTGACGTCCTCGGTCTCGCCGGAACGGTGCGACATCATGCACTTGAAGCCGTTGCGCTGGGCCAGCTCGACGGCGTCCAGCGTCTCGGTCAGCGAACCGATCTGGTTGACCTTGACGAGCAGGGCGTTGGCGGAGCCCTCCTCGATGCCACGGGCCAGACGCTCCGGGTTGGTGACGAAGAGGTCGTCACCGACGATCTGCACCTTGGCGCCGATCTTGTCGGTGATGACCTTCCAGCCGGCCCAGTCGTCCTCGTACAGCGGGTCCTCGATGGAGACCAGCGGGTACGCGGAGACGAGCTCCTCGTAGTACTCGGTCATCTCGGCGGCCGAGCGGGACTTGCCCTCGAACTCGTACGTGCCGTCCTTGTAGAACTCCGAGGCGGCGACGTCGAGCGCGAGCGCGATGTCCTTGCCCGGGACGTAGCCGGCTTCCTTGATGGCCTCGACGATGAGGTCGAGGGCCGCGCGGTTCGACTCCAGGTTCGGCGCGAAGCCGCCCTCGTCACCGAGACCGGTGGACAGGCCCTTGGTCTTCAGGACCTTCTTCAGCGTGTGGTAGACCTCGGCGCCCCAGCGCAGGGCCTCGGAGAAGGACTCCGCGCCGATCGGCGCGATCATGAACTCCTGGATGTCCACGTTGGAGTCGGCGTGCGACCCACCGTTGAGGATGTTCATCATCGGGACGGGCAGCAGGTGCGCGTTCGGGCCACCGAGGTAGCGGAACAGCGGCAGGTCCGAGGCCTCGGACGCGGCGTGGGCCACGGCGAGCGAGACGCCGAGGATGGCGTTGGCGCCGAGCGAGCCCTTGTTCTCCGTGGCGTCCAGGTCGAACATCGCCTGGTCGATCAGCCGCTGCTCGGTCGCGTCGTAGCCGACGAGCTCCGGGCCGATCTGCTCGATCACGGCGAGGACGGCCTTCTCGACGCCCTTGCCGTGGTAGCGGTTGGGGTCGCCGTCGCGAAGCTCAATGGCCTCGAACGCGCCGGTGGAGGCGCCGGACGGAACGGCAGCACGACCCGTGCTGCCGTCGTCGAGGCCGACCTCGACCTCGACCGTGGGGTTTCCGCGGGAGTCGAGGATTTCCCTGGCTACGACGACGTCGATGGACGGCACGAGGCATCTCCTTCTGGGATATGACGCTGGTGGTGCAGGGTCGCTTTGGCCTTGCGACAAGAGCCTAACCGGCCGGGCCGCCGCAACCGGCCGACCGCCCGTCCCCTGGGACGAAAAAGGACCCAAGGGCAGGCACAGCGGGGCAAAAGGCCGGAAATTTACTGACTAGTAACCACAACAGTTGAACGATCAACGCAGAAACCGGCCGACCCCGGCCCGGTCCGCACGGGGGAAGGTGCGCACCGGGCCGGGGCGGCCGGAGTGTTCAGCGAGGAGAGATCGCGACTACTTCGTCAGGTGGAGCTGCTGACCCGGGTAGATCAGGTCGGCGTCCGAGATGATGTCCTTGTTCAGCTTGAAGATCTGCTCCCAGCCGCCCTTGACCTTGTGGTCGGCGGCGATCTTGCTCAGGGAGTCGCCGGTGACGACCTTGTACTCGCCGTCACCCTTCTCGACCTTCTTGCCGGTCGGGGTGGTGACGGTCTTCGACTCGGCCTTGGGGGCGGTCGAGCGGTCCGAGCGGTTGGTGGAGGGGGCCTCGGTGTGCTCGGCCTTCTTCGGCTCGGCCTTCTGGACCGGCGCCTCCTGCTTCGGGGCGGACTCGGCCTTGGGGGCGGTCTCGGTCTTGGTGGCGGAGGAGCCGGTGTCGACGCCCGGGTCGACACCGTCGTTGCTCAGGTTGCCGGCGCCGGCGCAGGACCAGGCACCCGGACCCTGCATGTCGAGGAGCTTCTCGGCGACCGCGATCTGCTGCGACTTGGTGGCCAGGTCGGCGCGGGCCGCGTACTGCGTACCGCCGGCGGCTGCCCAGCTGGACTGCGAGAACTGCAGGCCACCGTAGTAGCCGTTGCCGGTGTTGATGGACCAGTTGCCACCGGACTCGCACTGGGCGACGGCGTCCCACGTGGAGACGGAGGCGGCGGACGCGCCGGTCGCACCCATCAGGGGTACGGCGATGGCGGCACCGGTGACACCGGCGAGCGTGGCGATACGGACGGCCTTGGACGGGCGACGGTGCTTGTTGCCCTTGCGGTTGAGCAGCATCGAGACTTCTCCTCACCGACGCCTACGAGGTGAGCTGTCGGGTTCGGGCCAAGTGAGTTGCCCGGTCGCACGTCCTTGCGCACGACTTCACCCCAAGCCGGTCCTGATGCGTCTTGCGACGATCGGGCCCGGCGCTTACCTGGGTCCCCCGCTCCTGCCTACGGCGCTTTACGCGTCTGTTCCCTTCGACCGACGGCAGGATTCGGCGTGACGATCGACGGGGCCCGCGGTGCGAGCGGTTCCGACCGTAAACACACCCAACCCTCATATCCAAAGATGGACATACCGGATAAACAGCCCTTCCTTGCATCCCAAGAACCCCTATTTGCGCAGGTGGGAACGGATGCGGCGGGACCTCCCGGACAAGACACGCCAGTTCACGCAAAGAGACCCATGTCTCACTTAGTCAAAAGTGGGACATAGGCCTCTTAACTACCCCAGCTTTCGGGGTGTTCTCAGCTGATCATCAGACTGTGCTCATTCGGCCTTCACGCCGAGATCGAGGCTCTGGCCAGGCAGGATGAGGTCCGGGTCGGATCCCACCTCCGCTTTGTTGGCCTCGTACAGAGCCGTCCACCCGCCGGGCAGCTTCTGTGCATCAGCAATCGCCCAGAGGTTGTCGCCTGCCCGGACGGTGTACGTGCCGTCAGCAGCCGGGGCACCGGTGTCGCGTGCGTCACCGTCACCTCGCGAGGCATGCCGCCCCGCGTCCCGGTCACTGCCGCTCCCCCGGGTCTCCTCGGGAGCCGGCGCGCCGCGGTGCTTGCCGGCCTTCTCCTGGCCCCCGGAGGGGCCCTCCTCGGCGCCGGAGGCGTCGCCCGAGGGCGTGGTGGAGGGTGTGGCGGACGGCGTGGCCGACGGGGACGCGGACGCGTCCGGCTCCTCGCTCTCGCCCTTCGCACCGTCTGCCGGGGTCGCAGTCGCCTCCGGTGACGCGTCGTCCGACGCGGCGGCGTCCCCGGAGGGATCGGAGGGATCGGAGGGATCGGAGGGATCGGCGCTCGCGGACGGGTCCGCGCTGCTTCCGGTGGGGTCGACGGACGGAGTGCTGCCCGGGTCCACACCCGGAAGGCCGCTGTCCGGGACGAGGCCCGAGATGACCGCACAGCTCGGCCACGCCTTCGGCCCCTGGTCGTCCAGGACCTTCTCCGCCACGGCGATCTGCTGCGAGCGGCTGGCGAGGTCCGCGCGTTCGGCGTACGACTCGCCGCCGTACGACTTCCAGACCTCCTGCGAGAACTGCAGGCCGCCGTAGTAGCCGTTACCGAGGTCGGCGCTCCACATGCCACCGCTCTCGCACTCGGCCACCCGGTCCCAGGTCGAGGCGTCGGCGGCGTGCGCACCTGCCGCGCCGAGCAGCGGGATGGCGATGGCCGAACCGGTCACGCCTGCGGCGACGATGATCGCGGGTGCCTGCCGAGGGCGACGGTGTCTGCCGTTAGCGGAGCCCATGGGGATGCCTTCCGTGTGACTGACGAGTGACTGGTGAGTCGAACGGTGAACCTAGCGGGACTCGAACGCATGTCACAAGTCGATGCAGCAGAGATCACGTGAAAGTCACAGAGTTGACAGAGTGTCACCTCTGCCGGGCGCCGGTTCCGGCGTGAACTCCACCGGAAGCGTGCGCAGTCCGCGCATGACGAGCCCGCCACGCCCCCGCAAATCGGCAGGATCCCCCGCGATTCGCCACAGTGCAGGCCGTGGCACGCGCGCCCTATACCGTCGTCACGTGAACGACACTCCGCCACCACCCGAACTCTTCACCTGGGAGTTCGCCACCGACCCGTACCCCGCCTACGCCTGGCTGAGGGAGCACAGCCCCGTGCACCGGACGACGTTGCCCAGCGGCGTCGAGGCGTGGCTCGTCACCCGATACGTGGACGCGCGCCAGGCCCTCGCCGACAGTCGCCTGTCGAAGAACCCGGCGCACCACGCGGAGGACGCCCGGGGGAAGAGCAAGACCGGCATCCCCGGCGAGCGCAGCGCCAATCTCATGACGCATCTGCTGAACATCGACCCACCCGACCACACACGACTGCGCCGGCTGGTGTCCAAGGCGTTCACACCCCGGACGATCGCCGCTTTCGGGCCCCGCGTGCAGGAGTTGGCGGATCGCCTCATCGACGACTTCGCGGAGAAGGGGGAGGCCGACCTGATCCATGACTTCGCCTTCCCGCTCCCCATCTACGCCATCTGCGATCTGCTCGGCGTGCCCGAGGAGGACCAGGACGACTTCCGTGACTGGGCGGGCATGATGATCCGGCACGGCGGCGGTCCGCGCGGCGGGGTCGCCCGCTCCGTGAAGAAGATCCGCGCCTACCTCGCCGAGCTGATTCACCGCAAGCGGGTGAACCCCGGCGACGATCTGATCTCCGGCCTGATCCGGGCGAGCGACCACGGTGAGCACCTCACCGAGAACGAGGCCGCCGCGATGTGCTTCGTGATCCTCTTCGCGGGTTTCGAGACGACCATCAACCTGATCGGCAACAGCGCCCACGCGTTCTTCCGCAACCCTCCGCAGCGCGCCGTTTTCCAGAGCGCGGTCCAGCGGGGCGACGACCGCCTCCTGGACACCGCCATCGAGGAACTGCTGCGTTTCGACGGCCCGGTGGAGCTGGCCACCTGGCGATACGCCACGGAAGCCCTGGAAATCGGAGGGGAGCAGATCCGGGAGGGGGATCCCGTGCTCGTGGTCCTCGCGGCGGCCGACCGCGATCCGGCACGATTCGCGGAACCGGACACGCTCGACCTGTCCCGGCGGGACAACCAACATCTGGGATACGGCCACGGCATCCACTACTGCCTGGGCGCCCCCCTCGCACGCCTGGAGGGCCGCACCGCGCTGGAGACCCTGTTCCGCCGCCTGCCGGACGTTCAGCTCGCCGTGGACCCGGGTGACCTGCGATGGAGGGGCGGCCTCATCATGCGCGGCCTGCGGACACTGCCGGTGGAGTTCACGCCTCGGTGAGGGCCGACTGGGCATACCGACAGCGTGAGCCGGGCAGTCCCTCGCTCCGACCCGATCCGCTGCCCCCTGCCGCTACCCGACGCCCTCCGCCGCCCTGATCGCGTCCCGGTACGCACGCCCCGCGGCCCTCAGAGCCGCCTCCGGGTCGATGCCGTCCTCCTGGGCGCGCACGGCCAGGGCGAGGAGCCGGTAGCCGACGTCGTCGCCCTCGCCCTCTGGAAGGGGGACGTCGAGTCCGGCGGTACGGACCCGGCTCGCCAACTTCGCGGCAAGTGCCAGGCCGGGCTGGCCGAGGGGCACTCCATCAGTCACCGAATCGCGCTGCTTCTCGATCGCCTTCGTCCGCAGCCAGTGCGCGTGGACGTCCTCCGGTGTCTCAGCGGTCTCGTCGCCGAAGACGTGCGGGTGGCGGTGGATCAGCTTCTCGACGAGCGTGGCCGCGACGTCGTCGACGGAGAACGGCTCGTCCTCATCCTCTTCCGCGATGCGCGCGTGGAAGACGACCTGGAGCAGTACGTCCCCGAGCTCCTCACGTAGTTCCTCGCGGTTGCCGTCCTCGATCGCCTCGACGAGTTCGTACGCCTCCTCGATGGCGTACTTGGCGAGGCCCTTGTGGGTCTTCTGCGAGGTCCACGGGCATTCGAGGCGGATCCGGTCCATGACCTGGACGAGATCGAGGAGCCGGGCACCGGGAAGGTCGTACGAACCGGGCAGCAGCTCCAGGTTCGGCATCCGCACCCGTCCCGAACCGGCGAGCCGGGCCAGCCCGTCGGTCAGCGGCTGATTGCCCTCACCACCGGTCAGGACCACCACGGTCCGGCCACCGGCACACACGTCGACGAGCTCCTGCGCATCGGGTACCCCGAGCGTGACGGTGACGCCCGCATCGCGCAGGTACGGCAGCTGCGGCTGGTCCTGCTCCCCGCAGTGCACCCGGTCGGCGGCGTGCAGTGTCTGCCAGGCGGGCCAGGACAGGAGTCCGGGCGCGACGCGGTGGCTGGCGGTGAGCAGGACGATGCGGCCGGGGTCTTCAGCGTTCACGCACCGAATCTACCTCGGCCGTCGGACAGTCCTCAGGCCCCGGCCTCCGCGGCCGACTGGGCCGGCTTGGTGACCTGGGTGATCCAGGGGGCCTTGTACTCGGCGAGCTGGATCTGCTGGTTGTCCCAGGCGCCGAAGCGCGGGTTGACGTCGACCTTCAGTGCCTTGGACGCCTTGGTCAGCGCGTCGCCGAGGACCTTCGTACCGGCCGGGGTCGTCGGGTCGGCGCCGAGCGCCTGGCCGAGCTTGGTCAGCTGGATCTGCTCGCGCAGGAAGGCGTCGATCTGGTCCGGGGCGATCCAGCGCTCCTGGAGCACCGCGGCGCGCAGCCCGTCCTCCCCCTTGTACTGGGCGACGGCCTGCTGCCGCATCTGCTGGATCTCGGCACGGGTGACGGTCACCCCGGCGTCCGCCGAGGCCTTGTCCAGGACCCGGTCCAGGATCAGCCCGTGCAGCTTGGCGCGGCCGAGCTGGCCGGACTGGTCGGTGATCTGGGCGGCCTGCTTCGAGGTGTCCTGCGCCTGGCGCACCTCCGCCACCTGGCCCTGCACGGTGGCCACCGTGATCCGGTCCCCTCCCACGACGGCCGCGGCGCCCGGGTGGGCCTGGCTGCCGCAGGCGGCGAGGAGTGGCACTGCGGTGAACAGTGCGGCGGAGACGGTGAGCGCGGTGCGACGGCGGCGGTGCAAAGGAGCCTCCCGAGGAGATTGTGCGGCGGTGCACAAAGCCTTGCGGTGATCGATGTTAGGTAGTGGAAGCGGTCCGGGCCACTGATTCGACCAACGATTCGGGAGGAGTTGGGGATGTGGCCTGCCTGCGGCGCGGCTCAGCCGACCCGTTCGACCTGTTTCGGCGGGGTGTCCGGCCGCAGCATGATCGTGCGCGAGACCACGAAGGTGATGGGGATGGCGGCCGCCGCCGCGACGAGCGGGGCGTAGCGGCTGCTGAATCCGGCCAGGTCGACCAGCAGGTAGACGCCGCCGGTGGTGATGACGAAGTTGGCGGCGTTGGTGAGCGGGAAGAGCAGGAACTTCCGCCAGGTGGGCCGGGTGCGGTAGGTGAAGTACGAGTTGAGGAAGAACGACCCGATCATGCTCAGCGCGAAGGCCAGCACGTGCGCGGCTATGTAGGGCAGCCAGTGCAGCAGGACGAGGTAGCAGCCGTAGTACGTGCCGGTGTTCACGGCGCCCACGAGGGCGAACCGGACCAGCTGTGCCTTGACCGTCATCGGCGTACGAACTCCAGGGGTTCCGGCTCCCCGGCCGACCGGTGCGGCTGGGTGTTGGTGGCCTTGACCAGGAAGTGCGGGCGGCGCTTCACCTCGTAGTAGATCCGGCCGACGTACTCCCCCACCACCCCGACCATCACCATCTGGACGCCGGCGAGGGCGGTGAGCACGACGAGAAGGGTGACGTATCCGGGGGTGTCGACGCCCTTCACCAGGGCGACGCCGACGATCCAGGCGGCGTAGACGAAGGCCAGGGACATCAGGAGCATGCCGAGGTAGAGCGCGGCGCGCAGCGGCTTGTTGTTGAAGGAGAGGAGTCCGTCGAGGCCGTAGTTCAACAGCTTGCCGAAGGTCCATGCGGAGCGGCCCTGCTCCCGGACGGCGTTCTCGTAGCTGAACGTCGTGGTGGGGAAGCCGACCCAGGCGAAGAGGCCCTTGGAGAAGCGGTTGTACTCGGTGAGTTCGAGTACGGCGTCGGCGGCCCGCCGCGAGAGCAGCCGGAAGTCGCCCACTCCGTCGACGAGTTCGATGTCGACGAGGCGGTTGATGAGCCAGTAGTAGGCGCGGGCTGTGAGGGTGCGGGTGACGCGGTCGCCCTTGCGGGTGCGGCGGGCAATCACCTGGTCGTAGCCCTGCGCGTGTTCCTGGAGCATGCGGCCGACGAGCTCGGGAGGGTGCTGGAGGTCGGCGTCCATGATGACGACGGCGTCGCCCTCGGCGTGCTGGAGTCCGGCCAGCATGGCGGCCTCCTTGCCGAAGTTCCGGCTGAAGGAGACGTAGCGGGCCCGGGGGTCGGCGGCGGCCAGCTCCTGGAGGATCGGGAGCGTTCGGTCCGCGCTTCCGTCGTCCACGTACACGAGTTGGAAGGCATGACCGAGGCGGGTCATCTCATCCGTCACGCGTTCATGGAAGCGTTCGAGGATGTCTTCCTCGTTGAAGCAGGGCACCACCAGCGAGATCAGCACGAAAGTACATCAGCCGGTCAACGTGTCGGGTGCGGATGGCGGGTGTGGCCTGGGGGCGACGATTGGGTGAACTGGCCTGGATCGAGGGGCGCGGGGGCTCAGCCGCCCCGGACCTTCAGCTGGCGCTCCAGCTGCCGGCGCAGTTCGGCGGGCAGCGGGTGGTGCGGCCCGTACATCCGCTCGGTGTCGTACAGCAGTGCCTGGAGCTGGCCGCGTGCGCCCACGTGGTCGCCCAGTGCGAGCAGCAGCTGACCGATGCGGTGGCGGATCTCGTAGGAGCGGGCCGGGTCGTTGCCCGTCGCGTACTGGTTCTCGTAGTACGGAAGGACCGCGCGGTACTCGGCGAGGGCGGCGGCCGGTTCACCGAGTTGCTCCAGGCACTGTGCGGCGTCGTAGCGGAACTGCAGGGTCTGGAGGTCGGCGGGTCCGGCCTCGGCCGCGCGGTCGTCGGCGAGGCGGCGCAGTTCGGGCAGGGCGCGGCGGTACTGGCCGTCGTCCATCAGCGTCGCCGCGTACTGCTTGCGCAGGATGCGGACGACCGGGGAGCCCTCGCCGTGCTGCTCGGCGGCGGCCGGGAGGATGCCGCCGAGCATGTCGACGGCCTGGGTGATCCGGCCTTCGCCGAGCAGCTTCTTGACCTCGTCGACGGCGGCCGCGACGTCGGGCCGGGCGGGCGTCGGTGCGGGCTGGGCGGCCGGCGGGGTCGCGGCTCGGTCGGGCCAGGGCGCGTGCGGGCGCAGGAAGGGGCGGGTCGGGTCGAGTGGCCCTCGGGGCTGCCCGGAGTTCCGGGTGGGCAGCAGTGGGGCGAGGTGCTCGTACACCTCCTGGGCGCTGGCCGGGCGATGCTGCGGGTCCTTGGCGAGCAGCCGCAGGACGAGGGCTTCGAGCGGTGCGGGGATGTCGGGCCGGATCTGCCGGACGGGCACCGGCGGATCGTAGAGGTGGCGGTGCAGCACGCCGAGGGCGGTGGATGCTGTGAACGGCACGTCTCCGCTGAGGAGTTCATGCAGGAGCACGCCGAGGGCGTACAGATCGGTGTACGGGCCGACGGCACCGCCCATGGCCTGCTCGGGGGCCATGTAGGCCGGGGAGCCGATCAGCGTGCCGGTGTGCGTGAGGCGGGTGGTGTCGGTGTCCAGGACGGACGCGATGCCGAGGTCGAGGACGAGGACGGTGCCGTCCGGACGCACCATCAGATTGCCGGGCTTGAGGTCGCGGTGGACGATCGGCACCGCGTGCACGGCGGACAGGGCGGCGCAGAGCTGGGCGGCGACCGCGACGGACCACTGCCAGGGGTACGGCTTGTGCGCGGCGAGATGGCCGCCGAGGTCGGCGCCCTCGACGTACTGCATGACGAGGAAGAGTTCGTCGTCCTCGCTGCCCGCGTCGTGGACGGTGACGAGACCCGGGTGGTCGACCTGCGCGGTGACCCGGCACTCGCGGACGAAGCGGCGGCGCAACTCGCCCGCGGCGGAGCCGCCCACGGGGCCGGTAAGCCGGTCGGGACGCAGCAGCTTGACCGCGACCCTGCGGTCCAGGCGCTGGTCGTAGGCCGTCCAGACCTGGCCCATGCCTCCCTCTCCGAGAACCGTCGCCAGCTCGTACCGCCCGCCGATGAGGCGACCGCTCACCGGCCCTCCTCCTTGCGGAGGTAGTCGCTCAACTCGTCGAGTTCGGCGCGGACCTGGTCGATGCGCTGGGGGCGGGGCGCGGCGGACGGGTGCTGAGCGGGGGGCTGGGGCTGATGGGTGGGAGGCGTGGACCGGGGCTGCTGGTACTGCTGCGGCGGGTAGGGCTGCGGGGCGTGGGGCTGTCCGGGCGACTGCACGGGTTCCGGTACGGGCACGGTGGGCGCGTATGCATGGCCCGGTGTCGGCGGCACGGGTCCGCCCGTGGCGTTCTCCCGCATCAGTTGCGCGTAGTGCCGCGTATCGGCGACGAGGTAGTGCGTGAGGGCTGCCAGCATCGCGAGCACCATCAGCACTGTGGAGACGTAGTCTCCGCCGCCGTTTCTGGCGTCGTCGGTGGGGAACGGCAGCAGTACGCAGACAAGCGCGAACCCGGCTCCGGCCAGCCACCAGTCGACGGTTCTGCGACGGACGATCGCCAGCCGCAGCAGCGGAACCCACAGGAGCAAGCCACAGGAGAACACCGACAGCACGGTGAACAACACGCGCATCGACACGATCCTGGCCCTGGTGGGGACATTGCGTGGCGCCGTCGGCGGATAACCCGGGGCGTACATGGCTGCTCCTGAATACCTGGTCGTGGGAGGTCCGCGCGCACATGGGCGTGCGCGCAGGACCGAGCGTAGGGGGCGACACCGGCAAGCAGCGACGCGTTGCACGGAACCGTTGTGGTTCCGCTCACTTCGGCGTGACCGTACCGTCCGTCAGTCCCCTGTACGCTCCACGGACTTGTCGCCCATCGAGCCGGCCGGCGAGGCGTAGCCCGTTTCTCGAACGCGGCCAGGGTGCGGAACCGTTCACCGTACCGCTGCTGCTCGACCGGCGAAGGCCGGGGCAGTCCGGATGGGCCGGGGCGGGGAGTTCGGTCCCGTCGGTGAAGCGCGTGCGGTTGCCCGCCGCGTCGTAGCCGAAGGCCGTGGAAATCGGCTCGGTCTCCGAGACCGGCTGGACGGCCTTGGTGATCAGACCCGTCGCGTCGCTCGTGAGCGTGACCGTGCGACCTCGCGACCCCGGTAGTCCGTCACCGACGTCGAGTTGCCCAGATGGTGGTAGGCGGAGCTGCTGGTGCGCAGCACCTTGCCCCTCGCGCCCAGGTCCTTCGTGGCGGTCAGCCGGCCGTAGCCGTTGTAGGTACGCGTCCGACTGGACCGCTACGAAGCTCCGCTGGAACCTGACCGCCCACACCGCCGCCGCGTACTCACCGGACTGCCGCGAACCGGAGGGCCTCGGCGTTCACATCCCGGAACCGGCCCAGCCCCGCGTCTTCCGGATCGGCATGGGATTCGCCTCGGGAGTGGCGGGGCGCGGGTGGCGAGCACCTACGGCAAGTCGGGGCTCGTTCAGCCTTCCTGAACCGGTGGGCCGGCTCACCCCGCAGACACAAACGCGGGCCCCGGAAGAGTTCCGGGGCCCGCCTTGTGCGGCAGTCGAGGTGACAAGTTCATCGGCGCGCGATCAAGGTCGAAAAGACCGGGGCCCCGCTCCGTCAGTTCGCCTCCGAGGGCCGGCCGCCCCTCGGCCTATCGAGTGAAGGGCCTGGAATCGCTCCATTCCCAGTACACACGCTCAGCCTCCCGCTGCCCGGAAAAGAATTCTTGGAGTCCTCGCGAATCTGCCCCGGCCGGGATGTCGATGGCGACATGGCGGTGGCCACTCCACTCGCTGAGGAATCCCGAAGCTTCGACCAACTCGCCGATCGATGCGGAGATCTCAACGATTCCCTCAGCCGAAACGGCAGGAGCGATGAGCCCTCTCATTGTGCGGTGCCGTCCATGGCGGACGATGCGTGCCACGACGTCGTCGCCATCGAGTTCCACCACGTCATGCAGCGACATTCCGTAGACCCTGAACGGAACGCACAGGACTTCATAAGTTCCGCCCCCCAGCACGCCGAGCCATATCTGCTCCATGTGCTGGGCGAAACCGAACGGCGCCAGATCCACCATGGCGATGTACTGGTCGGTAGACATGATCGCCGGGTCCTCATGAACAATGTACTTCTGCGAATCCACTGCCTGGCGCCTTCCTGGGACGGTCCTAAAAGGGTCGGGCGCCGCTCGAAACCGCGGCGCCCGACCCGAAGGGCACTACTTCTTCACATAGAGGGGGAGCTTGTACATGCTGGCCCACCCGACCTTCGTGTTGGTCGGCCACCACGGTGGCGGCAAAGCCTTCGCCCTGCTCTTTCGCAGGTCAAATGCGGCCTGCTGGTCCGGTGAGGTGCGTGGATGTCCGTGGTTGTGCGGGGTTGTTGCCGTCGCTGCTGCAGTCAGGCGGTTCAGCCCAGGTACGGCTTCTCGCGCTGTTCCAGGAAGTGTTGGAGCCTGAGTCGTTGGGTGTGGTGCATCGGCAACTGCTCGATCTCTTCCGGCGGCACGAACCGGAGCTCAGTGGACTCGTCGGAAATCTCCAGCCGGCCGCCGGTGATGCGGGCGGTGAAGCAGACGTTGAACTGCCGCCGGACCTCGCCGTCGGCGTAGGCGATGATGTGCTTCGGGTCGGTGTAGGTGCCGACCAGGCCGGTGATCTCGACGTCGAGGCCGGTTTCTTCCTTGACCTCGCGGACGGCCGTGCCTGGCAGGGAGTCGGTGCGGTCCATGCTTCCGCCGGGCAGGGCCCATAGGTCGTTGTCGCGGCGGCGCTGGAGGAGGATGCGCCCGTGGTCGTCGGTGACGACGGCGGAGGCGGCGACGACCATGCTGTTCGGCTTGGGCGCTTTCGGGTCGTCGTAGTACTCGGTGCGGGCCACGGTCAGCCTTCCTCTCGTACGGGGGTCGCCGTCGACCACACGGCGTCGAAGCTCTCGGCGTAGGTGTCGAACATGCCGCCTGTCTCGTGTCGGCGAAGATGCCATACGGGGGCGGCGTAGGCGTTGACGCCCCAGGCATGGGCGTTGACGAGTTGCTGGTCGTCAACGCGGTAGAGGGAGTTGTAGAGCGTGGTGCCGTGGGAGCGGACTTCAATGCCCGGGGTGCCGGCGAGCGGCCGGTAGTGCATGAGCGCGAGGCGACAGCGGGATTCGATGCCGTGGCCGAACCGCTCCTCCTTGCCCCGGGCTTGGACGGTATCGCTGTCGGCGTCCCCGATCGCGATGCGGACGGTGCAGCCTTCAGCGGCACGTTCGGTGAGCAGTTCGTTCAGCCGCGGGTACGCCTCGTGGAGGAAGACAGCCGCGTAGACGAGGATGTCGATCCGTTCCCGGGCCTGGGCCATCAGGTCGGTGAACGTCGAGACGGGGATGTCGGCCCGCTGCTCGTAGAGCGCCACCAACTCAGGGCTGATGGCGCGGGCGGGGCGGGCCTGGCGGAGCGCCGGCCAGAGTGCGTGCACGTCTTCTCCCAGGGCCTTGGCCGCCTGGAGGGCGGTGGCACGACGTGGGATACGCCCGAGGTTCACCCAGCGCTCGACCGACTTGGGGTCGACCTCGACCTGCTCAGCGAGTGCGGCGTACGTCCAGCCTCCCGCCGCCATGACGGCTCGCAGTCTCTCGTTCGGCACGAGTCTCCCCCTTCGTCTCAGGACGGCACCAGGGACGTTCTACACGGTGCAGGACGTCCCGAAGTGGGGTTTGGTGGAGGTTCCTTCGTCCCGGTGACCGACGTGAGGATCGGTGCCGACCCTGCGGCACCAACAGGCCCAGGGACACGCATCAACGCCGCCGAGGAGCGTCACCGTGCGAATGAGCGCCACCCCATGTGTTCCCGCCCTGCGACTGGACGCCCGGTCGCGCGCCGCCTCGCCGAGGTGGTCACGATGACGGCCCCCACCCCTGATGCCGACGGGCACACCGTCTCGCCCGATCCCGGCGCCCTGGTGGTCGACCGGCGGAACGGCAAGGTGGGCGTGGTGATGGGGCATGTGGGGCCGTACGTGCGGCTTCGGCCACTGCGCGGTGGGCGGGAGTGGGACGTGCCACCCGAGGACGTACGTACGCCGACTCCGGCGGAGGAGTTGAGCGCGAAGGTGGCCGTGGCCAACCGGAGATGGGGACGGTGACCCCTCGCTCGGTCCTGCGCTACGAGACCTGGACTCTCCAGCCCAACCGCGAGCCGGACGCGGAGCCGGTCCTGTACGCGATGCAGTGCGTCGTGGACGGAGAGAGGTCGCCGACGAGCGAGGACTTCGCCGAACCACAGGACTGGGTACTGCGGCACTGCGGCCAGAACCCGTCCCACCACACCTACCGGGAGATCATCACCCGCCCCTGGCGGACCTGGCGCCAGAGGTGACCTACCTCGCTCGCCCAGGCGCCGCGCCGCGCTGATCCACCCGATTGTGTTGCCAAGACCGACGATGCCCCGCCAGGAACTGGCGGGGCATCACGCTTTTTTGACCGATGAGGTCAGTAGTCCAACGCTCAATGCGCAGAGATCGAGGGGGAGCTACTCCACGAACCTTACCGACAGCGCCTGGGCTTCCTGTGAATCATCTGCGAAAACTCTGATCCGCTGGAGCCCCCCTTCGCCGACTCGATACTGGCGAGGGAAGGTAGTACCGATAAGGTCGTGGGCTTGGCCGGTTACCCCTCGGCGACCTCAAGGAAGCCACCTCCAGAACGGAGCGGGAACGCCCCGCCGCAGAAGGGCTGCGCCGGAGCGTTCCGAGTGAGCTGACGATGCGAATCCCTCATCCTCAGCACCACGAAGGGAGATTCAGGACTGCGAACGAATCTGCCCGAGGAGTGACCAATAGACGGACTCGTCACTCACTTCCAGGTTGTCAACGGAACCTTCTCCCCCCAAGAAGAGAGGGACCTTGAATCCGACACACTGGTCACTCGACATAATGACAGAATTTCTCTCCCTCCAATCATCGAAAAGATCGGCGGCCAGAAACGTCTCAGAGTCAGCGACCATCTCTACGCTGAAGAGGTCCACCAACCCGCAATCGACGTCGAACACCTCGCCCGATCCAGGCTCCACGAGAAGCAGGAGACCTGAGCGGGCGCGTCCATTGATGAGAGGAACCACGAACTGGCGCCCGAGCCAGTCCTTCGCGAGAGGAACAGTACGGTCCCCAAGTTTGGAGAATGATTCCTTGATCAGCTCGCCCGCCCGCAGCGCCTCACCTTCGGAATGGATGCGAACAATTCCATTCCCGAAGGACAACCCGGCGCCGAAGGCGACAAGCTCATTGAACCCATCGAGTCGCTCCAGGCGCGGATCGACGAAGGGCTGAGACGTCCCGCCATCTGACGGAAACGCTGCCAGAAACTTTTCGTACATCGCGGCCTCTTGCAGATTAATATGCCACAGATTTCTGTCCCGTTAGCAAGCCCCGCCGGAAAGCAACTCCGGCGGGGCTTACGGTCTACTCCGGCAGTCGGAACGACTGCCCAGAGGATCAGTGCCCAGCGAGTCTCAGCGTCGGACCGTAGTCACCGGACCCGTCGGAGACGGCAACTTCGAGCTCCCGCCCAGGGAAAGCCTTCCGTGCCGCTGCTCGCCACATGGCGGCAATACTCTCCGCCAATGCGGGGAGTGCCTCGTACTCTGATTGCAGAGTGATCACGAAGTAGTCCCACAAGTGCACGTGGTTCACTACCGATTCAATCGCCCGCACATCTCCCTGCAGACGGTCATACCACTCATCGACGGCATTCCTGTCGAACTTGAAGCCGAGGAATACACAATCTCGGTATTCCACAAAGTTCGGCCAGTACAAGTCTGCCAGTGCTGCAGCCTCGGCCACGGTGACGTTGGCAGACATGAAGCCTTGAATGTGGTACCCGTCGGCCTCGTCGCCGGTCACCCATTCCGACAACTGCGGCAGCCCTCTAGGATCCATCACATTGGCTCGCTTCGTTCTCGAGTTCGTTTACCTGACACACACTCGCGAGATGTTCTCAACATCTCATCGGCGGAACATCACCCGGGCCCGTCGGGCGGGCAGTCTCTCCCTGGTACGGGAAAACTCGGCCGTTGGGAGTCTCGTTTCGGAGATAGTCCTGAACGTGCGGAGTATCAACGCCCTTGTGCGACTCACCGACGAGGTCCACTCTCCTGAGAATGATCCCGCGCTCGTCATAGACGGAGTAGTTCGTCATCTCGCCATTTACCCCGGTTCGGAAAAGGATTCCGTTCGATGGGCCCGGGACAGCACCGCGGGTGTCGCCACCCGTAGGGAACTTCTGTCCGACTGGCCACTCGCGGGCATTCGCCCAAGGGTTGTTTCCATCACTCCCGGAGTTATGTACGAGAACCGGGGTAGCGCCCGCCACCACATAGTACGTGTGCAGACCCTCGATACTCAGGTCGTACGTGACGCGCTGCGCTGTGTACGCCTTGATGTCGAGCACCACCGCGGGTCCGCCGGAGGCGTTCTGAAGCTTCTGGCCGGCCTTGAGGTCGGCGGCCTGGGTCCAGGCGTCCTTGGTGGATTCGTAGAACTGGTGGTGCTTGGTGGTCTGGATCGTCTTCGGGCCGGACTTCGTGGAGACGACGACGTCTACGTATTCTCGGTCCGTCTTGGTGACGATGACCGCCTTGACCTTGTGCTTCTCCTTCTTCTTCTTTCCGGGTTCGGCCGTCAGGACGTAGTCCCCGACCTTCACCTCGGAGATCGGCTTCGTCGTGCCTTCCGCCAGCAGGACCGCAGTCAGGCCGGTGAAGCTGTGGGGAACGCGGACCCGACAGCTGGCGGGCCTCGGAGAGGACGGCTGGCCGTCCGGCTCCTGCTTCGCCGTCGACTTGCGGCCGAACCTGCCCGCCGCCGCACCGAACACACCACCCGTTGCCGCGCCGACCGCCGAGGCCTTCGCCGCGCCGGAGACGCTGCAGCCCTCCTCGCTGGTCACGCAGGAGATGCCGTAGCCGACCGCGCCTTCCGCA
>NZ_JBITIE010000023.1:110843-138122 GCF_044458665.1 Streptomyces sp. NPDC050422 | reverse complement strand
CCTCCGGGCGCTTCCCTTCGGTCTTGCGTTTCCGACTCTATCAGACTCTTTCGTGTCCGATTCCCGGTCGAAGCGGGCCTCGCATTTTCGCTTTCGAGGAATTCGCTTTCGCGCTTTCCCTTTCGGCGTGTTCACTACGTTAGCCGATTCTCCCGGTGACTCATAATCGAGTCAGGGAAACGAATTTCGGCACGCCGAAATTCGCACCCTCAAGGGTGATTCGTAGGTAGTGGTTGGCCGCTTCGAGTAGCCCGGCATGCGATCCGATGGACCGAACCAAAAGCTGTACCCGTGTCAAGCGGCTCGGACTACATTAGGCGTCCCCCAACGGCGAGTCAAGTTGACCTGCGTCGCGGTGCGTGCGCGCGGTACGGGCTCACCGTGGGGTCGCCGTCGATCCAGAATCGCCACGGGTGCACGGCTCCGTCACCGCCCACTCCCGTACGTGGACCGCTGCGTACCTGGTCGCGGGGTGGCGGGGTGCCCTGCAGTACGGAGAGGTGCGCACCCGGGTGGGCAATGGCATCGGTGCCGTCGAGTGCCCGGTCGATGTCCAGGGCCGTCGCGAGACGGGCCGGGCCTTTGGCCAGTTCTCGGTCGTTGCGGGCCGAGAACCGACGTTTGCGGGTGAGGTCGGCCCCCGTGCGGATGTCGCCGGCTCTGAGGAGCACCCCGCTCGCCATGCCCTCCGGGCCGCACACCAGGTTGAGGCAGTGCCACATGCCATAGGTGAAGTAGACATACGCGTGGCCGGGTGGTCCGTACATGACGCCGTTGCGCCGCGTCCGGCCGCGGAAGGCGTGGGAGCCGGGGTCGATCTCTCCGGCGTACGCCTCCACCTCCGTGAGGCGCACCTCGATCGGGCCGTCCGGCGTGCTGCGGACCAGGGTGCGGCCCAGGAGATCCGGGGCCACCTCCAGTACGGGGCGGTCGAAGAAGTCCCGCGTCAGCGGCGTACGGTCCATGCGATCGATCATGAGGTTCGAGGCTACCGGGAACCGACTACGGTCATGGCGCGTATGTAGGGGTCAGGACCTAGGAGGAGAAAACATGGGCTTCAAGCGGCTGCTCGCGAGCATGGGTGCCGGTGGCGCCTCGGTGGAGACGGAGCTCACCGAGCTCAACGTCGTACCGGGTGGGGTCGTTCAGGGCGAGGTGCGGATCCAGGGCGGGTCCGTGGACCAGCAGATCGAGGGGCTCTCCGTCGGGCTGCAGGCCCGGGTCGAGGTCGAGGGGCAGGACCAGGAGACCAAGCAGGACATCGAGTTCACCAAGCTGCGCCTCGGTGGCGCGTTCGAGGTGCGGGCCGGTGCGGTGCACGTCGTACCGTTCGGGCTCGAGATCCCGTGGGAGACGCCGATCACGATGTTCGCGGGCCAGCACCTGCACGGCATGAACATCGGGGTGACGACGGAGCTGGAGATCGCACGGGCGCTGGACTCGGGTGACCTCGACCCCATCAACGTGCACCCGCTGCCGGCCCAGCAGGCCATCCTGGACGCCTTCGGGCAGCTGGGCTTCGGCTTCCGCAGCGCGGACATGGAGCGCGGCCACATCCGGGGCACGCGTCAGCGGCTGCCCTTCTACCAGGAGATCGAGTTCTTCCCGCCGTCGCAGTACCGGGGGCTGAACCAGGTCGAGCTGACGTTCGTCGCGGACGACCGCGAGATGGACGTCATTCTGGAGATGGACAAGAAGCCGGGGCTCTTCAGTGAGGGCAGCGACTCCTACCGTGCGTTCAAGGTGGGTCTCAACGACTTCCAGGGGACCGACTGGGCGGCGTACCTGAACCAGTGGCTGGCGCAGGTCGGCGGGCAGCGCAACTGGCTCTAGGGTCGGAGGGAAGGAGACCTTCCGAGAGCTGAACCGATCAGGAGAGGTGGCGACGTGACCGAGCCGAAGAGGGCCCCGCTTCCGCATGACTTCCATCCCGAGGTCCCCTCGTTCACCGTGGTGAGCGAGGACCTGGCCCCGGGCGCCGTGCTTGCGGACGCACAGGTCCACGCGAAGGGGAACACCTCGCCGCAACTGCGGTGGGAGGGGTTCCCGGCGGGGACGAAGAGTTTCGCCGTGACGTGCTTCGACCCGGACGCCCCGACGGGCAGCGGGTTCTGGCACTGGGTGGTCTTCGACATCCCCGCGTCGGTCACGGAGTTGCCTGCGGGCGCGGGCAGCGGGACGTTCGAAGGGCTGCCCGCGGGCGCCGTGCAGGCCCGCAACGACTACGGGTCGAAGGAGTTCGGCGGTGCCGCCCCGCCGGCCGGCGAGAACCACCGCTATGTCTTCACCGTGTACGCGGTGGACAGCGAGAAGCTGGGTCCCGACAGCGACACGTCTCCCGCGGCGGTCGGTTTCAACCTGCGGTTCCACACGCTGGGCCGTGCCCAGCTGATCGGTGAGTACGCGGAGCCCGCCGCGAACGGGTGAATCCAAAGGTTCCACCGCTGTTTGCCCTGCCCTGGTCTTGGAGAGATCAGGGCAGGGCATTTTTTATTGCGTTGTCCATCACGGCCTGCCCGGCCAGAGTTGATCCGGGCCTGCCAGGGGGCGGGCGGCACACGGGAGGTGGGCGAAATGCGGGACACACTGGTGCTGAACGCGAGCTTCGAGCCGCTGTCGACGGTGACGCTGAACCGTGCGGTGGTGCTGATCCTTCAGGACAAGGCCGTCGTCGAGCAGTCGCACCCCGATCTCCGTATGCGCGGTGCCGCCGTGGACATTCCGGTGCCCCGGGTGATCAGGCTCTGCCGGTACGTACGGGTGCCGTTCCGAAGACAGGCACCATGGTCCAGAAGGGGTGTGCTGATCCGGGACCAGCACCGGTGCGCGTACTGCGGGCGGCGGGCGAGCACCGTGGACCACGTGGTGCCGCGGGCCCAGGGTGGTCAGGACACCTGGCTCAACACGGTGGCCTCCTGTGCCGAGGACAACCACCGCAAGGCGGCGCGTACGCCGGAGCAGGCGGGGATGCCGCTGCTGAGGCAGCCGTTCGTGCCGTCTCCGGCGGACGCGATGCTGCTGGCGCTGGGGGCGGGAGACAGGTCGGCGCTGCCGCAGTGGCTGTCGCAGTCCGCGGCGTAGCCGCCGTACGCCCGGTGACGTAGGGAAGCCCGCCTTCGTGAGGAGGTGGGCTTCGCCGTGTCAGCGCAGGACCAGCTGGACGATGGCGACCGTACCGACCGTGACGATGAGGACGCGCAGGAACACGGGGCTGAGCCTGCGGCCGATCTTGGCGCCTATCTGGCCGCCGAGCGCGGAACCGACGGCGATCAGTACGACGGCCGTCCAGTCGAAGTCCGCGACGAAGAGGAAGAAGAGCGCGGCGATGCTGTTGACGACGGCTGCCAGGACGTTCTTCACGGCGTTGAGACGCTGCATGGTGTCGTCGAGGAGCATGCCCATCAGTGAGAGGTAGATGATCCCCTGGGCCGCGGTGAAGTAGCCGCCGTACACGCTGGCGAGCATCAGTCCGGTGAAGAGCAGCGGGCCGCCGTCGGGGCGGGCGGTGGTGCCGGTGTCTTCGCGCCGGCGCTGGACCGCTTTGCTGATGTGTGGTTGCAGGATGACCAGGACGAGGGCCAGGGCGACGAGGACCGGGACGATGGTCTCGAAGGCCGTTGAGGGCAGTTTCAGCAGCAGGGTGGCGCCGGTGAGACCGCCGATCAGGGCGCCGACGGAGAGCTTGATGACGCGGCGGCGCTGTCCCTGGAGTTCCTTGCGGTAGCCGATCGCGCCGCTGATGGATCCGGGGATCAGGCCGAGTGCGTTGGAGACCGTCGCGGTGACCGGGGGCAGGCCCGTGGCGAGCAGTACCGGGAAGGTGATCAGCGTTCCCGAGCCGACGATCGTGTTGATCGTGCCCGCGCTGACGCCTGCGGCGAAGACGGCGAGCATCTCCCAGGTGGTCATCCCGAATCCCCCGTGCATGATCGGTCTTTGATGCACTGATCATGCACGGGGGGTGTACACGTCAGTCGACCGGGGGTTCCTCGCGACGTGCCTTGCCGGTGTCGCCCGTGTTGAAGCCGGGCATGCCCGTTCCGAGGTTCCCGAAGGCGCCGCTGAGGCCCTTGAGGGCGTCGCCGATCTCGCTGGGCACGATCCACAGCTTGTTGGCGTCTCCCTCGGCGATCTTGGGGAGCATCTGGAGGTACTGGTACGAGAGGAGCTTCTGGTCCGGGTCGCCGGCGTGGATCGCCTCGAAGACCGTACGGACGGCCTGGGCCTCGCCCTCGGCGCGCAGGGCGGCCGCCTTGGCCTCACCCTCGGCGCGCAGGATCGCGGACTGCTTCTCGCCCTCCGCGGTGAGGATCGCCGACTGGCGCGTGCCTTCGGCCTGGAGGATCGCGGCGCGCTTGTCACGGTCGGCGCGCATCTGCTTCTCCATCGAGTCCTGGATGGAGGTGGGCGGCTCGATCGCCTTCAGTTCGACGCGGTTGACGCGGATGCCCCACTTGCCGGTGGCCTCGTCGAGGACTCCGCGCAGCGCGGCGTTGATCTCCTCGCGGGAGGTCAGGGTCCGCTCCAGGTCCATGCCACCGATGATGTTGCGGAGCGTGGTGACGGTGAGCTGCTCGATGGCCTGGATGTAGCTGGCGACCTCGTACGTCGCCGCCCTGGCGTCGGTCACCTGGTAGTAGATGACCGTGTCGATGTTGACGACCAGGTTGTCCTGGGTGATCACCGGCTGCGGCGGGAAGGGGACGACCTGTTCACGCAGGTCGATCCGGTTGCGGATCGAGTCGATGAACGGGACGACGATGTTCAGGCCCGCGTTGAGGGTGCGGGTGTACCGGCCGAAACGTTCCACGATGGCGGCGCTGGCCTGGGGGATGACCTGGATCGTCTTGATCAGGGCGATGAAGACGAGCACCACCAGAATGATCAGGACGATGATGATCGGTTGCATCGTTTCCTCGTGCCCTTCGGTTGCCGACGGATCGCGATGAGCGAGGTCGAGATCGTATGGGCCGTGGGTCAGGTCGGATGTCCTGCCGGTCCGGTTTCCATGATGATCGACTTCGAGTCTCGCAGAACGGGCGCTGCTGTGCGGGCTGTTCGGTCACATGACGACGGCCGTCGCCCCGTCGATGTCGACGACATCGACCTGTTGGCCCGGTTCGAAGCTGAGTTCCGCGTCGAGGGCGCGGGCCGACCAGATCTCCCCGGCGAGCTTGATCCGGCCGCCGCTGCCGTCGACGCGTTCCAGGACGACGGCCTGACGGCCCTTCAGTGCGTCGATGCCGGTGGCGAGGTGGGGCCGGTCCGCGCGATGCCGGTTGGCGATCGGACGGACCACGGCGATCAGCGCCACCGAGACGATGACGAACACCAGGACCTGGGCCACGATTCCGCCGCCGAGGGCGGCGACGACCGCCGCGGCGACCGCTCCGACGGCGAACATGCCGAACTCGGGCATCGCGGTCAGGACCAGGGGGATGCCCAGTCCCACCGCGCCGATCAGCCACCACACCCACGCGTCGATTTCCACGTGGCCATCGTATGACCGCGAGCACCTCCGCGGACAGTGCGCGAGCCGGCGGACCGGCCGACTGCCGTCAGCCGAGCGGGAGTCCGCGGGCGGTGTAGCGGTCGCCCTGGTGCTCGACGACGAGCGGCAGGCCGAAACAGAGGGAGAGGTTGCGGGAGCTGAGCTCGGTCTCCATGGGGCCGGCGGCGAGCACCTTGCCCTGACGGATCATCAGGACGTGGGTGAAGCCGGGCGCGATCTCCTCGACGTGGTGGGTCACCATGATCATGGAGGGCGCGTACGGGTCGCGGGCCAGCCGGCCGAGGCGGCGGACCAGGTCCTCGCGGCCACCGAGGTCGAGACCGGCGGCCGGCTCGTCGAGGAGCAGCAGCTCGGGGTCGGTCATCATCGCGCGGGCGATCAGGGTGCGCTTGCGCTCGCCCTCGGACAGGGTGCCGAACTTCCGGTCGAGGTACTCGGTCATGCCGAGCCGGTCGAGGAAGGCGCGGGCGCGGTCCTCGTCGACCTTGTCGTAGTTCTCGTTCCAGGTGGCGGTCATGCCGTACGCGGCGGTGAGCACCGTCTGCAGAACCGTCTGGCGCCTGGGCAGCTTCTCGGCCATGGCGACGCCCGCGATGCCGATGCGGGGGCGCAGGTCGAAGACGTCGGTGCCGACGCCGCCCAGCTGCTCGCCGAGGACCGTGGCGCTGCCCTTGGTCGGGAAGAGGTAACTGGACGCGATGTTGAGGAGGGTGGTCTTGCCGGCGCCGTTCGGGCCGAGGATGACCCAGCGCTCCCCCTCCTTGACCGACCAGGAGACATCGTCCACCAGAGCGCGTCCGTCGCGGACCACGGATACGTCCACCAGCTCCAGTACATCGCTCATGAGCGCGTTGTCTCCCCATGCAGTCTCGAGATCGTCGCGTGCCTGTAGGCACAGCTCCCAGGGAAAACCTACGCCACCGCGCGAGCGCTTCAGGCGCTGGGCCCGTCGTCGCGCTCCCGCCGCACCGTCCCTGTCCGCCCGGAGCATGGCCGGTCGGTCACAGTCCCGGGAGGGTGCGGGCAGGGCCCGGGTCCGTTCCCCAGGGCCTGTCCGGCGGATCAGGGTCGGGCAGGGCGCGGCGTCCGGTCCGGTGCATCGCAAGGCGCCGGAGCGTCCTCATAGCGGAGCCATGCGGGCGTTTCGGCAACGCTGCGAGGTGCCGTGCCAGGCGTCGCGACCCCGGCCATGATCCGCCGGACGGGCCCTAGGCTGGTGCCATGCTTTCGGAACCACGCTCAGGGCTGCTGGCCGCTTGGGGCAACGCACTGCTGGCCGGACTCGTGTCGCCCGACGACGCGGCGCTCGCCATTGTCGGACAGGACGCGGTGCACCGCGTCGAGGGGCTGCCGGGTGAGGCGGGACCGGTCGGTCTCACGCTCGCGCTGGGGCGGCTGCGGAGGCTGGGGGTGACGGGCCTGCGGGTCGCGCTGCCGGTTCCCGGGCACCCGCTGGGCCTCAGCGGTCCGGCGGAGTTCAACGCCCTGGCGCTGGAGGCCGAGGAGGCCGTGGTCACCTTCGGTGCGCCGTACGGGCTGGTGCCCGAGGTGCGGGAGGCGGGGCCGGCCGGGGATCTCCACGTCGAGGTGGTGTGGCGGTGCCTGGCGGTGCGCGAGGCGCCGCCGGCCGATGTGCCGTCGCTGGGAGAGGCGGAGCGGGAGCTCGCCGAGGCGTTGCGGGATGCGACGGCGTTGTTGTCGCGGCTCGATGTGGCCGGGTCGGGGCCGGTGGCCGACGCGGCGGTGGACGCCTACCGGGCGCGGGCCGAGCGGGGGCGCGAGGTGCTCGCCCCGGGGTATCCGCCGCGGGCGGTGCGGGTCCTCGAACTGGCGCAGCGGGTCGGGCTGCTGGTCGCGGTGGCGCACGAGAACGGGCACGGAGGCGCGGTGAGCGCGTCGGAGATGGCTGCGCGGGGTGAGGCGCTGCGGCCGGTGGAACGGGTGGCCCGGCGGGCGCAGGTGGCCGCGTACAACGCGTATGTGGAGGAGCAGGCGCGGTAGGCGCGAAGGGCCGGACGGCGTGATGCCGCCGGGCGGTCCCCCGTGGGACCGGCCGACGGCATCGCCGTGGGTGCGGCGCGTCAGCCGTTCAGGCCGAAGTTGCCGAAGGCCGGGTTGAGCAGGCCGATCACGTTGACGGTGTTGCCGACCACGTTCACCGGGACGTGGACCGGGACCTGGACGAGGTTGCCACTGGCCACACCCGGGGAGTGGGCCGCGACACCGTGGGCTCCGGCACCGCTGTGACCGGTGGCGGAGGCCGCGCCGGCACCGGCGGCGATGATGCCACCGGCGATCATGGTGACGGCGGCAGCCTTCTTCAGGTTCTTCACTTCAGGATCCTCCTAGCGTCGCTGCGGCCAGCCGCCGCAGCACGCCATGAAGAACGCCCCGGACCGAAAGAGGATGCGCCGTTCGGGTGACGTACACCCGGGAGTGTGAACCCGGAGCCCGGAGGGTGACGCGCTGTCTCAGTCGCCCGTTCAGCCCGCAGCCCCGTTCCGGACGGCCCAGAGGGCCGCCTGGGTGCGGTCCGACAGGTCCAGCTTCATCAGGATGTTCGAGACGTGCGTCTTGACGGTCTTCTCGGACAGGACCAGCGCCCGCGCGATCTCCCGGTTCGAGCGGCCGTCGGCGATCAGGCCCAGAACCTCCCGCTCCCGTTCGGTGAGGGTGCTCCCCCGGCCCGTACCCGTACCCGGGCCGTCCTGGGCGAGCAGCGCACCGGCCACCTCCGGCTGGAGCAGTATGTGGCCCGCGTACACCGAGCGGATGGCACCGGCCAGCGCGTCCGGGTCGACGTCCTTGTACACGTAGCCGGAGGCACCGGCGCGCAGCGCGGGGACGACGGTGCGCTGTTCGGTGAAGCTGGTGACGATCAGGACCTTGGCCGGGTTCTCCAGCTCGCGGAGCCTGCGCAGGGCCTCTATGCCGTCGGTGCCGGGCATCTTGATGTCCATCAGCACCACGTCGGGGCTCAGCTCCTGCGTCCTGGCCACCCCTTCGGCGCCGTCGGCCGCCTCGCCGACGACCTCTATGTCGTCCTGGATCTCCAGGAACGTACGCAGACCGCGGCGGACCACCTGGTGGTCGTCGACCAGCAGCACCCTGATGCGCCTGTCAGCCACCGGGCACCTCCATCTCGATCGTGGTGCCCTTGCCGGGCGCCGATTCAACGGTGAGTGTCCCGCCGACACCGTCGGCGCGGTCCCGCATGGAGACCAGTCCCAGGTGCCGTCCCGCCCGGCGGGTGGCCGCCGGCTCGAAGCCGCGGCCGTCGTCCATGATCCGCAGCACCGTGGAGCCGCCGCGGCGGGTGAGGGTGACGTCGACGTGCCCGGCCCCGGAGTGGCGCAGCGCGTTGTGCAGTGCCTCCTGGGAGACCCGGAGCAGCGCTTCCTCCTGGGCGGCGGGCAGGGCCCGTACACCCACGCTCGCGAAGGTGACGCGGGCCGTGTGGGCGCGGTCCAGGACCTGGATCTGGGTACGGAGGGTGGCGATGAGGCCGTCCTCGTCGAGGCCGGCGGGGCGCAGTTCGACGACGGCGGCACGCAGCTCGTCGACGGCCTCCGCCGCCAGGGCGGCGACCTGCTGGAGCTCGCCCTTGGCGCGGGCGGGGTCGCGGTCGACCAGGGCGGCGGCGGCCTGGGCGGTGAGCCGGAGGGAGAAGAGCTTCTGGCTGACCGCGTCGTGCAGCTCGTGGGCGAGCCGGGAGCGTTCCTCGGCGATGGTGAGCTCGCGGCTGCGCTCGTACAGCCGGGCGTTCGTGAGGGCGATCGCCGCGTGCTGGGCGAGGATCGCCAGCAGTTCCTCGTCCTCGGCGGTGAACCCGCAGCTGCCCTCGGGCTTCGGGCAGCGCTTGTTGGCGAGGAAGAGGGCGCCGATGATGTCGTCGCCGTCCCTGATCGGCAGTCCGAGGAAGTCGGACATGTCGGGGTGGGCGGCCGGCCAGCCCTCGAAGCGCGGGTCCTTGCGGACGTCGGCCAGGCGCTCGGGCTTCGCCTCGTGGAGCATCGCGGCGAGGATGCCGTGCTGGCGCGGGAGCGGGCCGATGGCCTTCCACTGCTCGTCGCTGACGCCGTCGACGACGAACTGGGCGAAGCCGCCGTGGTCGTCCGGGACCCCGAGGGCCGCGTACTCGGCGTCCAGCAGTTCGCGGGCCGACGCGACGATCGTCTTCAGGACGTCCCGCATCTCGAGGTGCCGGCTCATGGCGAGCAGCGCGGCGCTCACCGCTGCGAGGCCCGACGGTGGGCGATGGGTCATGGCCTCACGGTACCGGCGGCCCCCTCGCCCCGTATCCGCCTGTGGACCGCCCCCGATCAGGGCGCAGGGACTAGGACCATGCGCCGAGCCGCTCCTCCGCGGGCCCGGGCCCGGGGAACCACCCCGGAAGCCCTCCGAAGAGCCGCCATCGAGCCGGAACCTCACACTCCGCATTGCTTGAGCAACGGTTGGTGAGTTCGTTACCCCTCCGATGTGAGGCCGCACATAGGACCCACGTCACTTACGAAGCCTCCTAGTGGAGCGATAAGGGCGATTTGGGTAGCCATGGGTGCCGATCCGCCCCCTCCAACGCCGCCGTGTTCCACTACCCGGCTTCGTACGTCACACCTTTGCCACGGCATTTTGCTGCCGCTAACAATTGCACTCGTCCCCGACGGAGAAGCGAAGTCGCCTCCCGTCTTCGTCCTCCGTGAGGACCTTCCGCGATTCGAAGAGGTACGCCTGATATGACCGTGTCCAGCATTCCCGGCCGTCTCCGCCGCCTGAACAAGACCCAGAAGCTCTCCGCCGCCGGCATCTCCGCCGTCGCCGCCGCGGCCCTCTCCTTGTCCCTGGTGCCCGGTAACGCCGAGGCCGAGACCGAGCCTCAGGCACTCTCCGCAGCCCCCGTCGTCTTCGGGTCCACCGCCCCGCAGGCCAGGACCATCCAGAACAGCGTCCTCGAGCAGCACTCCACCGCCGAGCAGCTGGTCAAGGCCGTCGACGCCGCGAAGGCCAAGAAGGCCGCCGCCGTACAGGCGAAGGTCGACGCCGTCGCCAAGGCGGACGCCAAGGAGGCGAAGGCGAAGGCCGCCGCGAAGTGGAAGGCCAAGAAGGCCGCCACCAAGCGCAGCACGCACGCCGCCAGCCGCTCCGAGTCCCGTACCCCCGTGTACGCGAACAACCTGGACGGCTGGATCAAGGAGTCCCTGGCCATCATGAAGGCCAAGGGCATCCCGGGCACCTACGACGGGCTGCACCGCAACATCATCCGTGAGTCCAGCGGCAACCCGAAGGCGATCAACGACTGGGACGTCAACGCCGTCAACGGTGTGCCGTCGAAGGGGCTGCTCCAGATCATCAAGCCGACCTTCGACGCATACCACGTCGGCGGTACCCCTCACGACCAGTACGACCCGATCGCCAACATCACCGCGTCGGCCAACTACGCCGCCGACAAGTACGGCTCGATCGACAACGTCAACAGCGCGTACTGAGCAGTTCCTGATCACGCCGAAGGGCGGCACCCCGCGGGGTGCCGCCCTTCGGCGTCGTGGTGTGCGCAGGGGCGGCCCTGCTACTTGCGCATGACCTCGGGCTCGTGGCGGCGCAGCAGCCGCGCGACCGCGAAGCCGCAGATGATGCCGAGCACCAGCAGCACCGTGATGTTGATCCCCCACTGTCCGGCCGAGTGCTCCCAGAGCGGGTCCAGGTCCGTGGGGTTCTTCGGGTCCCACGGCGGCATCAGGTGCGCGAGGTCGAGCGTGGAGCCCGCGCCGGCGATGGCCCACCGGGACGGCATCAGCCAGGCGAACTGCTCCAGGCCCGGCGATCCGTACACCTGGAAGAGGATGCCGGTGAAGACGACCTGGACGATCGCGAACATGACCAGCAGCGGCATGGTCTTCTCGGAGGTCTTCACCAGCGAGGAGATCACCAGGCCGAACATCATCGAGGTGAAGCCGAGCGCGATGATCGTCACGCAGAGCTCCACGGCGGGCGGCATGATCAGGCCCTCCGCCGGCAGATCCCGGGTGGCGAAGCCGATGCCGCAGATGATGACGCCCTGGATGGCCGTGATCACGCCGAGCACGATCACCTTGGACATCAGGTAGGCCGAGCGGGAGAGGCCGGTGGCCCGTTCCCGTTCGTAGATGACGCGTTCCTTGATCAGTTCTCGTACGGAGTTGGCAGCGGCGGAGAAGGTCATGCCGATCACGAGGATCAGCATGATCGTGCCGGCGTCGCCGTTGAACCGGGACGGCGGCTTCGGCGGGGCGAGGCCGAAGTCGGCCGGGATGACCACGCTGACGATGCCGAGCACCGCCGGCAGGATCACCATCAGGCCCATGAAGCCCTTGTCGGACGCGATCACCGAGACGTAGCGGCGCATCAGCGTCCACAGCTGGGTCATCCAGCCCTGCGGCTTCGGCGGGCGCATCTGCTGGTGCGGCGGCATGTGCACGGGCTGCGCGGCGACGGCGTCGATGTCCGCGGCGTACATCTGGTAGTGCTGCGAGCCGCGCCAGCGGCCCGCCCAGTCGTAGTCGCGGTAGTTCTCGAAGGCGGAGAAGACGTCGGCCCAGGTGGAGTAGCCGAAGAAGTTGAGCGCTTCCTCCGGCGGACCGAAGTAGGCCACGGCGCCGCCCGGCGCCATCACCAGGAGCTTGTCGCAGATGGCCAGCTCGGCGACCGAGTGCGTGACGACGAGGACGGTGCGGCCGTCGTCGGCCAGTCCGCGCAGCAGCTGCATGACATCGCGGTCCATGCCCGGGTCGAGGCCGGAGGTCGGCTCGTCCAGGAAGATCAGCGACGGCTTGGTCAGCAGCTCCAGGGCCACGGAGACGCGCTTGCGCTGGCCGCCGGAGAGCGAGGTGACCTTCTTGTCCTTGTGGATGTCGAGCTTGAGCTCGGCGAGGACCTCTTGGATACGGGCCTGGCGCTCGGCCTCCGTGGTGTCCGCGGGGAAGCGGAGCTTGGCGGCGTACTTGAGGGCCCGGGTGACGGTCAGTTCCTTGTGCAGGATGTCGTCCTGCGGGACCAGACCGATGCGCTGGCGCAGCTCGGCGAACTGCTTGTACAGATTCCGGTTGTCGTAGAGGACGTCGCCCTGGTTGGCCGGGCGGTAGCCGGTGAGCGCCTTGAGCAGGGTGGACTTCCCGGAGCCGGACGGGCCGATCACCCCGATCAGCGACTTCTCCGGGACGCCGAACGAGACGTCCTTGAGGATCTGCTTGCCGCCGTCGACCGTCACCGTGAGGTGGCGGGCGGCGAAGGAGACCTCACCGGTGTCGACGAACTCCTCGAGCCGGTCGCCGACCAGCCGGAAGGTCGAGTGACCGACGCCGACGATGTCGTTCGCGCCGATGAGGGCGGAGCCGGACTTCGAGAGCGGCTGGCCGTTGACGTACGTACCGTTGTGGGATCCGAGATCGCGGATCTCGAACCGGCCGTCGGGCGTCGCGTGGAACTCGGCGTGGTGGCGTGAGACCTGCAGGTCGGAGACGACCAGCTCGTTCTCCAGCGCACGGCCGATGCGCATGACCCGGCCGAGGTCGAGCTGGTGAAACGTGGTCGGGCTGCGGTCGCCGTACACCGACGGCGCCCCCGCCGCGCCGCCGGGGCCGCCGCCGTGGGGTGCCGGTGCCATGCCCTGCTGCTGCGGCACATGGGGCTGCTGCGGCTGGGCCTGGGGCTGCTGCTGCCACGCCTGCTGCGGGGCCGGCGGCTGCTGCCCGGCCTGCCCTCCCTGCTGCGGTCCCGGGTGCGGCTGGTGCTGAGGGGGCTGCTGAGGCTGCTGATGCGGGGGCTGCTGGGCGGGGGCCTGGGCACCCGCGGCCGCCTTCCCGCTGTACACGTCGGCACCGCTGAGGCTCAGCCGCGGCCCGTCGGTCGCGTTGCCCAGGTTCACGGTGGAGCCGGGCCCGATCTCCATCTGATGGATCCGCTGGCCCTGCACATACGTGCCGTTGGTGCTGCCGTGGTCCTCGATGAACCAACCGTGCCCGCTCCAGCTGATCGTGGCGTGGCGCCACGACACTCTGGCGTCGTCGATCGTCATATCGCCCTGCGGATCACGTCCGAGGGTGTAGGACCTGGACGGATCGAGCGTCCAGGTGCTGCCATTCAATTCCAGTACGAGTTCCGGCACTCCGCGCCCCACTAGTTGTCCCCCGAATTACCCCCGTTGCAGGGAGTCTAGGGATGCTGAACATCGTGGGGAACTATTCCAGGAGCAGTCCCCGATGCGAAAGCCGGGCGGGAGGTTGACCGAACCGAGACCGCACCGTTGCGAACGACTCGGCCTGAAGAACCACTTATCGCCTCAACTGGTAATGAACTCTTGCAGATCACAGTGAACCAGAGTATTCCGCGCACCGGGCCGGGCTGTCCGGTCCTCGGGACGGGCCATCGGGGGCGTACCGCGGACCGATACGGTGGGAGCACCATGAGCGCACCTCAGCCCCCTCAGTCCTCCCTGTCTCCTGAGCCTCCTGAGTCACGTCGGGACGCAGACACGCCGACCCTTCTCGTGAAGATCTTCGGGAAGGACCGGCCCGGCATCACCGCCGGGCTCTTCGACACCCTCGCCGCCTACTCGGTCGATGTCGTCGACATCGAGCAGGTCGTCACCCGCGGCCGCATCGTCCTGTGCGCACTGGTCACCTCGCCGACCGCGGGCGGGACCACCGAGGGCGACCTGCGGGCCACCGTGCACAGCTGGGCCGAGTCACTGAAGCTGCAGGCCGAGATCATCTCCGGTACGGGCGACAACCGTCCGCGCGGCGACGGCCGTTCCCATGTGACGGTGCTCGGTCACCCGCTGACCGCGGAGTCGACCGCCGCCATAGCGGCCACGATCACCTCGACCGGCGGAAACATCGACCGGATCTTCCGGCTGGCGAAGTATCCGGTCACCGCCGTCGAGTTCGCGGTGTCCGGCACCGGGACCGAGGCACTGCGCACCGCGCTGGCCACCGAGGCCGCCGGGATCGGCGTCGACGTGGCGGTCGTCTCGGCCGGGCTGAGCCGCCGGGCGCAGCGGCTCGTCGTGATGGACGTCGACTCGACGCTCATCCAGGACGAGGTCATCGAGCTCTTCGCGGCCCACGCGGGCTGCGAGGCCGAGGTCGCCGCGGTGACCGAGCAGGCGATGCGCGGTGAGCTCGACTTCGAGCAGTCGCTGCACGCGCGGGTGGCGTTGCTGGCGGGGCTCGACGTCTCGGTGGTGGAGAAGGTGCGCGCCGACGTCCGACTGACGCCGGGTGCCCGCACCCTGATCCGTACGCTGAAGCGCCTCGGCTACCAAGTGGGCGTCGTCTCGGGCGGGTTCACCCAGGTGACGGACGACCTCAAGGAGCGGCTGGGGCTCGACTTCGCCTCTGCCAACACTCTGGAGATCGTCGACGGAAAGCTCACCGGCCGGGTGACCGGCGACATCGTCGACCGGGCGGGCAAGGCCCGGCTGCTGCGCGGCTTCGCCGCCGAGGCCGGGGTGCCGCTGGCGCAGACGGTGGCGATCGGTGACGGGGCGAACGACCTGGACATGCTGAACACCGCGGGGCTCGGGGTCGCGTTCAACGCCAAGCCCATGGTCCGCGAGGCCGCGCACACCGCGGTGAACGTGCCGTTCCTGGACACCGTGCTCTATCTGCTCGGCATCACCCGCGAGGAGGTCGAGGCCGCCGACGGCCTCGTGGAGTAGGGACGCGCGCCCGGCACGTACAAGGGCCCGGGTGCGCACGCGTCGGCGTGCGTACCCGGGCCCTGTCGTGAGCCGGGGCGGTCAGTCGTTCGGCGTCCAGTACTCGGTGAGCCTGCCGACGCCGTGCTCCACACCCTTCCAGGTGCCGGGGAGCTCGACCACGGCGAAGGCGGCGGTCGGGAAGCCGCCGCTGGTCATCCGAGCCAGGGCGTCGCCCTCCGCGGTGCCCGCCAGGGCGTCGGCGACGGCGTGCATGCCCGGGTTGTGGCCGATCACCAGCAGATCACGGACGTCGTCGGGGGTCTCGTTGACCAACGCGATCAGCTCGCCGAGCGAAGCCTCGTAGAGCCTCTCCTCGTACACGGTCCTGGGGCGCTCCGGCATCTCGTGCACGGCCAGCTTCCACGTCTCACGCGTCCTGGCCGCGGTCGAACAGAGGGCCAGGTCGAAGACGATCCCGGAGTCGGCAAGTTTGCGGCCTGCTACGGGGGCGTCCTTGCGGCCGCGCTCCGCGAGCGGCCGCTCATGGTCGGAGTCCTGCGACCATTCCGCCTTTGCGTGCCTGAGAAGGACGATCCTGCGAGGTGTATCGACGCTCATACACCTCAGCTTCGCATGAAATGTGCCACCTGGCGCAGGGTGTTGGAGGGCTCCCCCGCACCGGGCTCCGGACGTCAGCGGGTCAGCAGCTGCACGATTCGCTCCAGCAACCGGCCGACCGCGGGGTCGCCCGTGGCGGCGTGCGCCTGGCCCGGTCCGGCGATCAGCAGGAGGAGCGCGCCGAAGGCCACAGCGGGCAGCGCGACGGCCCACCACGGCAGCCGGACCTCGACGCCGGCCGTGTCCGGGTGGGTGGAGCGGATGTGCGTACGGGCCGGCATGTCCGCCTCCGTGGGTGCTGGATTCCGATACTCAGAACCTACGGATCCGGGGGCGCCGCGCCCATCCGGTGATCCACCCACTTCACCCTGACCCTGGCCCCCTAGGGGATGGTGGGGCTAGCCCCACCATCGCACCGGGAGCCGTGGCGTCACGGAGAGGCGATGGAGGCGATCACGCCGATGACGACCGTGATCAACAGCATGGCCCCGAAGACCATGAGCAGCTTCTTCTGACCGTTCTGGGGATTCGGATCGAGCACAGGAGACATGGCCCCAGTCTCGCATCTCAGCATTCGTCCTCGATCGTCCGGTCCCGGCCGGCCAGGATGCCCGCCACCATCTGCGGCAGCATCAGGGTCGCCATGAGTGCGATGGGCAGCCCCCAGCCGCCGCTGTGCTGGTAGAGCACGCCGACCAGGAGCGGTCCGGGGATCGAGATGAGGTAGCCGGTGGACTGGGCGAACGCGGACAGCCTGACCACTCCGGCACCGCTGCGGGAGCGCATGCCGATCATGGTGAGGGCGAGCGGGAAGGCGCAGTTCGAGATGCCCAGGAGCAGCGCCCAGGCCCAGGCCCCGCCGGACGGGGCGAGGTAGAGGCCCGCGTAGCCGATGAGGCCGCAGGCCCCGAGGAAGACGACGATCGGTCCCTGGTTCTTCATCCGGGCGGCGACCCTCGGGATGACGAAGGCGAGCGGCACGCCCATGGCCATGGTGAGGGCGAGCAGGACGCCCGCGGTGCCGGCCGAGACCCCGGCGTCGCGGAAGATCTGCGGCATCCACCCCATGGTGATGTAGGCGGCGGTGGCCTGGAGGCCGAAGAAGCAGGCGAGTGCCCAGGCGGTGCGGCTGCGGGTGATCCGGAGGGCGGGGGCCTCGGACCGGTGGGCCGCCGGGTGCCCGGGGGCGCCGCCGCGGTCCCGTACCAGCGGGATCCAGGGCAGGATCGCGGCGGCGGCGAGGGCGGCCCAGACGCCGAGGCCGGCCTTCCAACTGCCGCCCATCGCCTCGGTCATGGGTACGGTCACGGCTGCGGCCAGTGAGGTGCCGAGCGCCAGGGCCATGGAGTAGAGGCCGGTCATGGAGCCGACGCGGTCCGGGAACCAGCGCTTGACGATCACCGGCATCAGGACGTTGCTGACGGCGATGCCCATCAGGGCGAGCGCGCTCGCGGCGAGGAAGCCGGCGGTGCCTCCGACGAGGGGCCTGATCACGAGCCCGGCGGTGATGGCGACCATGCCCGCGCAGACGACCGCGCCCGCTCCGAAACGACGGGCCAGGCGCGGGGCCATGATGCCGAAGACCGCGAAGCAGAGCGGCGGCACGGAAGTGAGGACTCCGGCGACGCTGCCGCTCATGTGCAGCCCGTCGCGCACCTCTTCGAGGAGGGCGCCGAGGCTGGTGATGGCGGGGCGGAGGTTCAGCGCGGTGAGGACGAGTCCGACGGCGACCAGGCGGAACACCCAGGGGGCGGGGCCGGTCCCCTGCGCGGGCACCTCGATGCGGGGGGCCGTCGGGGCGGCGGAGCCCAGCGTCCGGGTCGGGGTGCGGGGAGGGGGCGTCTCGTCAGGCATGGGGCCATCATAGAATCATGGGATGATTACTTGTCCAATCGTCTGAGATGATTCGGGGCCCAGGTGGCCCCACCCCCGCCCGCACACCGGAGCAAGGAGCACCATGGCCCTGACGTCCCCGCGGCGTTCGGCACTCGCCGACCAGGTGATTGCCCAGCTGAGGAACCAGATCACGTCGGGCGAGTGGCCCGTGGGTTCGCGCATCCCCACCGAAGCCGAGCTGGTCGAGCAGCTCGGGGTGGCCCGTAATACCGTGCGCGAGGCGGTGCGCGCGCTCGCGCACAACGGGCTGCTCGACATCCGGCAGGGCTCGGGCACCTATGTGGTGGCCGTCAGCGAGCTGGCCGGGGTGATGCACCGCCGGTTCGCGTCCGCCGATCCGCGCCACGTGGCCGAGCTGCGCTCGACGCTGGAGTCGTCGGCGGCGCGCCTGGCCGCCGCGCGCCGCACCGAGCGGGACCTGAAGCAGCTGGACGCGCTCATGCGGCGCCGGGAGGAGACCTGGGCGGCGGGGGACGCCGAGGCGTTCGTGGCGGCGGACGCGACGCTGCATCTGGCCGTGGTCGCCGCCTCGCACAACGAGGTGCTGACCGGGCTCTACGCCGACCTGGGCGATCTGCTGAAGGACTACCTGCGGGTCGATATCGGCCATGAGCTGCGGCCGGAGAACCACATGGACCACAGCCGGCTCGTCGAGGCGATCCGGGCGGGCGACGCGGAGACGGCGGCGGCGGAGGCCGCGAGCCACGCGCTGAGCTGCCTGGTGGAGCGGGTGTAGGGGATACCGGTCCGCCACTGCGTCACGCGTGCGGCCCGGCGCACGTGCGCCGGGCCGAGTTCCCGCGCCACCGGGCGGGGAAGCATCGCGGGAAACGCTCCCGCGCGCCCTGTCCTCGCCCGTGACACCCCCTTATGCTTCGGTTCGCCCGGGGGTTCGTTTCGCCCTGTCCGGTCTGTCCGCCCGCTTCGGGAGGTCTTGTGCAGCCCCGTCAGATGTACTGCTTCACCTGCGATTCCGACGAACAACACCGTGCCCTCACCACCAACGAGAAGGTGTGGCTCAGAGCCCTCACAGGCCGCCGGAGTGTCGAGGAGTTCTTCATGTGCGGCGCGCCGGAATGCCGCAATCTGCGCACCGGCTTCAACAAACGCCCGTTCGACCCGGTGATCCGCGTCCCCCTCCCCGACTGACAGTCCGGCCCCGGGCCGTCGCGAGCCTCCTCAGGAGTCCGGCCGGCCCGGACCGGGGCGGTCCGGAGGTGGGAGCAGATAGGCGCTGTACGGTCCCGCGTCCCGGGTCTCCGCCAGGAAGACGGGCGGGCCCGAGGGGGCGTACGCCGGCCGGGGGCCGCCGCCGACGACGAGAACAGCCGTCGGGACCCGTCGGGCGGCTTCCCTGAGACCCGCGGGGGTGATGCTCCCGTCGTGGCCTGCGGTCTGCCGTGAGGCACAGCCCGCGTAGTACGCGATCGGGACCGCCTGTGCGCCGCTGATCACGCAGGGTGGGCGGATTCCGTTGCGGTGGAGTGCGGCGGCCACGGCCTCGAAGTCCGCGCCGGTCGAATGACTGCTGGCGGACACCCGGCTTGTCACCTGCAGCTGTACGACCAGGTGGGCGGCCAGGACGGCGGCGAGCGCGACGACGCGCCACTGCGCCGCGACGGTACGCCCCGGCCGTCCGGCGGGACGGCCGCGCCCAGGCGTACAGCCGTACCAGGCACTCCGCCACCGGCAGGGACAGCAGCACGTAGGCGGGCAGCAGGAAGCGCGGTGCGGCGTACTCGATCAGTAAGAGGTACGGCACCGCCAACGACACCGCGGTCCCGGTCGCCAGCAGGATCACCCTGCCTCGGCCCGCCCGGCGTGCGACGACCGCTCCGCCGGCGGCCAGGAACGGCAGCAGGGCCCACCAGACCGTTGCCCCGGGCCGCTTCCACGGAATGGTGCAGGGGCGGCAGAGCGTGCGCCCCTCCAGCGCCTTGGCCTGATCGTCCACCGCCAGGTTCCAGCCCAGACCGCCCTGGATCTCGCTGGCCCGGTGCAGCCGGGTGAGCGGCCCTCCGTAGTGCGCGAACGCCTCCACGATCCACGGTGCGGCGCCCACGAGCAGCCCGACGGCCAGCGCGGCGAACATCCGGGGCCGCACCACCGTGACCAGCAACAACGGCCAGCGCGGCGAACATCCGGGGCCGCACCACCGTGACCAGCAACAACGGCAGGGCGAGCCACACCCGTCGGCCGGCCTCATCAGCACGACGACCGCTGTCGCCGCCCCCGCACCGAGGAGTTCGGCTCGCCCCGCCCCACGCAGCAGAGCGCGCGCGACCCACCCGGCTGCGGCCAGGGAGCCCAGCGCGCACCACAGGGTTCGGCATGGCCATGGAGCCGTAGAACAGGGCCGGCCAGAGGGTGGCGAACAGGGCTCCCGCACAGACCAGGACACGGCCGGGCACCAGGGTGCGCCAGACCCGGAAGGCTCCGACGAGCGCGCCGGCCGAGAGCAGGACGAGGTAGATCCGCAGGGCGGTCGTGGACGCGGTGAGGGCGACGACCGGAGCGACCAGGTAGGAGACCCCGCGGGCGCGGGGAGCACTGAAGAACGCGGCCGGAGTGTCGCCTCCGGCCTGGCTGACGTAGACGGTCTCGTCCCACCCGAGGCCCGAACCCGGTATGACGAAGGCCAGTTGGACGGCTACTGAGACCACCGCGACTGCCACCAGGCAAGGCAGCAGCCGGGGCGAGGGCCTGGGTGCCGGCTCCGTCAACTCCCGCACCCGGGTCGGGCTCGGAGTCCGTAACGCGCACTTGGCCGCTCCTCAGCAAGGGAGTTCGGGATGAACCCTGACCGAGGACAGACTGCCCGATCCCGGCGTGCGGGGACGGGCGGGCACGCCGTACCCGCGCGTCGACCCCGGGGCCTCTGTCCAGGAAGCCCCAGGAAGCCCTAGGAAGCCCTGGCCTTGTGCGTCTCGCCGGCATGGGTGACCCAGGCGGAGCGGACCTCTTTCCAGCAGCGGTCGTCCAGCCGCACGGTCCGGCCCGGCTCGACGGCGACCGGCTCGGAGTCGGCGTCGATGTCCCACCAGCGGGCGCACTCGGTGTGCAGCTGGACCCGGTCGGTGGAGGGGTACGGGTTGTGGCAGTAGGCGACGACCCGGGAGCCCCTCACCGACGTACGGCATTCGGCACCGGAGGGCTCGGGGTCGGGCGCGGACGGCCCGGCGGCGCCTGCGGCTCCGACGTGCCCCGCCGCGTACAGGCCGACGGGCACGAGCAGCCCGGCGACCAGGGCTGCGGCCGCCAGCAGGAATCGGGTTCGGTGACGAGTGCCGCGCACAGCGATCTCCTCCCCTCAGCCTGACCAGAAGTCCGGTTCCTCCACATTCTGCGGTGGATCGACCAGCTTTTCGACCTGAGCGCCGGAATGCCTGGCGGGACAAGGAAAACGGCCGCGCACCGCCCCCCTGGGGGAGGCGGTGCGCGGCCGTTCTGCGCGAGAGGGTCAGGCGCCGATCATGTGCACGCCACCATCGACGTGGATGATCTCGCCCGTCGTCTTCGGGAAGAAGTCCGAGAGCAGCGCGACGATGGCACGGCCGGCCGGCTCCGGGTCGGACATGTCCCACGCCAGCGGGGATCGGGTGTTCCACACGTCGGCGAGCTCACCGAAGCCCGGGATGGACTTGGCGGCCATGGAGGCGAGCGGCCCGGCGGAGACCAGGTTGCAGCGCAGACCGTCCTTGCCCAGGTCGCGGGCGAGGTAGCGGGAGGTGGCCTCCAGGGCGGCCTTGGCCGGGCCCATCCAGTCGTACTGCGGCCAGGCGAACTGTGCGTCGAAGGTGAGGCCGACGATCGAACCGCCGTCACTCATCAGCGGCTTGCACGCCATGGCGAGCGACTTGAGAGAGAACGCCGAGACGTGCATCGCTGTGGCGACCGACTCGAACGGGGTGTTGAGGAAGTTGCCGCCGAGGGCGTCCTGCGGGGCGAAACCGATGGAGTGGACGACGCCGTCGAGCGAGCCCAGCTCGTCCTTCACCAGACCGGCGAGCCGGTCCAGGTGCTCGGCGTTGGTCACGTCCAGCTCGATGACCTTGGCCGGCTTGGGCAGCTTCTTGGCGATGCGCTCCGTCAGCGTGGGCCGCGGGAAGGCGGTCAGGATGACTTCGGCGCCCTGTTCCTGAGCCACCTTGGCGGTGTGGAACGCGATGGACGACTCCAGCAGCACTCCGGTGACGAGAATGCGCTTGCCGTCGAGAATTCCGCTCATGGTGATCAGTGACCCATGCCCAATCCGCCGTCAACGGGGATGACGGCTCCAGTGATGTACGACGCGTCGTCGGAGGCGAGGAAGCGCACCGCGGCGGCGATCTCCCCGGGCTGCGCGTAGCGGCCGAGCGGCACCTGGGACACGATGCCCTTGCGCTGCTCCTCGGTGAGCGCCTGCGTCATGTCGGTGTCGACGAAGCCGGGCGCGACGACGTTGAAGGTGATGTTGCGCGAACCGAGCTCGCGCGCCAGCGACCTGGCGAAGCCGACCAGACCGGCCTTGGAGGCGGCGTAGTTGGCCTGTCCGGCCGAGCCGAGGAGGCCGACGACGGAGGAGATGAGGACCACGCGGCCCTTCTTGGCGCGCAGCATGCCACGGTTGGCGCGCTTCACGACCCGGAAGGTGCCGGTGAGGTTGGTGTCGAGTACGGACGTGAAGTCGTCCTCGGACATCCGCATCAGCAACTGGTCCTTGGTGATACCGGCGTTGGCGACCAGCACCTCCACGTTGCCGTGCTTCTCCTCGATCTCCTTGTAGGCCTGCTCCACCTGCTCCGTGTCGGTGATGTCGCAACGGACCGCGAGAACACCGGCCTCGGTGAGCGCCACGGGCGGCTCGCCGGAACGGTAGGTGATCGCGACCTTGTCGCCGTTGTCGGCGAAAGCGCGGGCGATGGCGAGGCCGATGCCCCGGTTTCCTCCGGTGACGAGAACCGAGCGGCTCAACGGATCACCCTTTCCATAGCGGTCTGGTACCTCGAAAACCTATCGGTACCGCCCGCTCCGCGAGGAATCGGCCCCTGACAGCGCCTTCGGCCGGGCGCTGTGGGGTTCCTACAGTCACGCACCCGGTCCTGGAGGGTCCGGCCGGCCTCGCGCGGGCCCGGAATTCGGCCGCGACGGCGCTTGTGCCGTGCTTCACTGCCTCGTAAACGATCCGAGGGTATGTGACGCAGAGGAGAGGCCGCCCGTGCCCCATGAGGTAGATCAGTCGTTCCTGGCCCTCCCGCTACGGCCCCTCGCCGACGCGGCGCTCGCCCGCGCGCGGGCGCTCGGGGCCGTGCACGCCGACTTCCGGTTCGAGCGGGTGCGCAGCGCCACCTGGCGGCTGCGGGACGCCCGGCCCGCCGGGTCGTCGGACACCACCGATCTCGGGTACGCGGTGCGGGTGGTGCACGGCGGGGCGTGGGGGTTCGCCTCCGGGGTCGACCTGACGATGGACGCCGCGGCTAAGGTGGCCTCGCAGGCCGTCGCCATGGCGAAGCTGTCGGCGAAGGTGATCGCGGCGGCGGGCTCGGACGAGAGGGTCGAGCTCGCGGACGAGCCGGTGCACGGGGAGCGGAGCTGGGTGTCGGCGTACGACGTCGACCCCTTCGGCGTACCGGCCCAGGAGAAGGCGGGGCTGCTCGCCGAGTGGAGCGGCCGGCTGCTGGGGGCGCAGGGCGTCGCGCATGTGGACGCCTCCCTGATGACCGTCCATGAGAACAAGTTCTACGCGGACACGGCGGGCACGGTCACCACGCAGCAGCGGGTGCGGCTGCATCCGCAGTTCACCGCGGTCGCGGTGGACGCGACGACCGGCGAGTTCGACTCGATGCGCACGATCGCGCCGCCGGCCGGGCGCGGCTGGGAGTACCTGACCGGGACCGGCTGGGACTGGGACGCGGAGCTGGAGAGCATCCCCGGGCTGCTGGCCGAGAAGATGCGGGCCCCGAGCGTCGAGGCGGGGACGTACGACCTGGTCGTCGACCCGTCCAATCTGTGGCTGACCATCCACGAGTCGATCGGCCACGCGACCGAGCTGGACCGGGCGCTGGGGTACGAGGCGGCCTACGCGGGGACCTCGTTCGCCACGTTCGACCAGCTGGGGAAGCTGGCGTACGGCTCCCCGGTGATGAACGTGACGGGCGACCGCACCGCCGAGCACGGTCTCGCGACGATCGGGTACGACGACGAGGGCGTCGAGGCGCAGTCCTGGGACCTGGTCAAGGACGGCACGCTGGTCGGTTACCAGCTGGACCGCCGCATCGCGAAGCTGACGGGTCTGGGCCGGTCCAACGGGTGCGCGTACGCGGACTCGCCGGGCCATGTCCCGGTGCAGCGCATGGCGAACGTGTCGCTGGCGCCGGATCCCGGCGGACTCTCCACCGATGATCTGATCGGCGGGGTGGAGCACGGGATCTACGTGGTCGGCGACCGGTCCTGGTCCATCGACATGCAGAGGTACAACTTTCAGTTCACCGGGCAGCGGTTCTTCCGGATCGAGAACGGCAAGCTCGCCGGGCAGTTGCGCGATGTCGCCTACCAGGCGACGACGACGGACTTCTGGGGCTCCATGGAGAAGGTCGGCGGCCCGCAGACGTACGTCCTGGGCGGCGCCTTCAACTGCGGCAAGGCCCAGCCGGGCCAGGTCGCGGCCGTCTCGCACGGCTGTCCCTCCGCCCTCTTCCGAGGCGTGAACATCCTCAACACGACGCAGGAGGCCGGGCGATGAGCCGCGTCAGCAAGCCGTACGAGATCGTCGAGCGCGCGCTCGAACTGTCCACCGCCGACGGCTGTGTGGTCATCGCCGACGAGGAGTCGTCGGCCAATCTGCGCTGGGCGGGCAACGCGCTCACCACGAACGGGGTGACCCGGGGCCGCACCCTGACCGTCATCGCCACGATCGACGGGACCGAGGGCGCCGCCTCCGGTGTGGTGTCCCGGTCCGCCGTCACCGCCGCCGACCTGGAGCCGCTGGTGCGGGCCGCCGAGGCCGCCGCGCGCGGGGCCGGGCCTGCCGAGGACGCGCAGCCGCTGGTCACCGGGGTGCCGGAGTCCCCCGGGTTCCGGGACGCGCCCGCGGAGACGGACTCGGACGTCTTCGCCGCGTTCGCGCCCGCGCTCGGCGATGCCTTCGCCCGGGCCCGCTCCGGTGGCCGTGAGCTGTACGGCTTCGCCAACCACGAGATGACCTCGACGTACGTGGGCACGTCGACGGGACTGCGGCTGCGCCACGACCAGCCGAACGGGACGCTGGAGCTGAACGCCAAGTCGCCCGACCGGTCGCGCTCGGCCTGGGCGGGGCGCTCGACCCGTGACTTCAAGGACGTCGACCCGGCCGCGATGGACACGGAACTGGCGCAGCGGCTGGGCTGGGCGGAGCGCCGGATCGAGCTGCCCGCCGGGCGGTACGAGACGCTGCTGCCGCCGACCGCCGTCGCCGACCTGCTGATCTACCAGCTCTGGTCGGCCACCGCCCGGGACGCCGTCGAGGGCCGGACGGTGTTCTCCAAGCCGGGCGGCGGGACCCGGCTCGGCGAGACCCTGTCCCCGTTGCCGCTGACCCTGTACAGCGACCCGAACGCGGCGGGGCTCGAATCCGCCCCGTTCGTCATCGCGCACTCCTCCGGGGACGGTGCGTCGGTCTTCGACAACGGGCTGCCGCTGGGCCGGACCGACTGGATCAGGGACGGCCGGCTCGAACAGCTGACGACGACCCGGCACACGGCCGGGCAGACCGGGCTGCCGCTCGCCCCGGCGATCGACAACCTGCTGCTGGAGGGCGGTGGTGAGCAGTCGCTGGACGAGATGGTCGCGGCGACGACCGGCCGCGGACTTCTCCTGACCTGCATGTGGTACATCCGGGAGGTCGACCCGGCGACGCTGCTGCTGACCGGGCTGACCCGCGACGGGGTGTATCTCGTGGAGGGCGGCGAGGTGGTCGGCGAGGTGAACAACTTCCGCTTCAACGAGTCGCCCGTGGACCTGCTGTCGCGGGCCACCGAGGCGGGCCGCACGGAGCAGACGCTGCCGCGCGAGTGGGGCGACTGGTTCACCCGGGCCGCGATGCCCGCGCTGCGCATCCCGGACTTCAACATGAGCTCGGTGAGCCCGGGCGTATGACCCGCCTAGACTGACTGTTGCCTTTCGATCCACGTATCGACACACGTAGCTGAGGAGACACGGAACCGTGACGGACATCGTCGACGAGCTGAAGTGGCGCGGGCTGTTCGCCCAGTCCACTGACGAGGACGCCCTGCGCAAGGCTCTCGCGGACGGTCCGGTCACGTTCTATTGCGGCTACGACCCCACTGCGGCGAGTCTGCACGTCGGACACCTGGTGCAGGTACTCACCATGCGCCGGCTCCAGCAGGCCGGTCTGCGGCCGCTCGCCCTGGTGGGCGGGGCCACCGGCCAGATCGGTGACCCGCGCCCGACCGCCGAGCGCACGCTGAACGACCCGGAGACGATCGCCGCCTGGGTGGCGCGGCTGCGGTCCCAGATCGAGCCGTTCCTGTCCTTCGAGGGCGAGAACGCCGCGGTCATGGTGAACAACCTGGACTGGACCGCGGGCATGTCCGCGATCGAGTTCCTTCGGGACATCGGCAAGCACTTCCGGGTCAACAAGATGCTCACCAAGGAGTCCATCGCCCGGCGGCTGGAGTCCGACGAGGGCATCAGCTACACCGAGTTCAGCTACCAGCTGCTCCAGAGCATGGACTTCCTGGAGCTGTACCGGCGCCACGGCTGCACCCTCCAGCAGGGCGGCAGCGACCAGTGGGGCAACCTCACCGCGGGCCTCGACCTGATCCACCGCCTGGAGCCGGGCGCCGAGGTCCACGCGCTGGCGACTCCGCTGATGACGAAGGCGGACGGCACCAAGTTCGGCAAGTCCGAGAGCGGCGCCGTCTGGCTCGACCCGGAGATGACCACGCCGTACGCGTTCTACCAGTTCTGGCTGAACGTGGACGACCGCGACGTCTCCCGCTACATGCGCATCCTCAGCTTCCTGAGCCCCGCCGAACTGACGGAGCTGGAGAAGGTCACCGAGGAGCGGCCCCAGGCGAGGGCGGCGCAGCGCGCGCTGGCCGAGGAGCTGACGACGCTGGTGCACGGCGCGGACCAGTGCGCAGCAGTCATCGCCGCGTCGAAGGCGCTGTTCGGTCAGGGCGAGCTCGGCGAGCTGGACGAGGCGACGCTGAGCGCGGCGCTCTCCGAGGTGCCGCACGCGCAGGTCACCGAGCTGGGTCCGCTGGTCGACCTGCTGGTCGAGGTCGGTCTGGCGCCGAGCAAGTCGGGTGCCCGGCGCACGGTCAAGGAGGGCGGTGCCTACGTGAACAACGTGAAGGCCGTCGACGGCGAGGCCGCACCGGCCCGCGAGGAACTGCTGCACGGGCGCTGGCTGGTGCTGCGCCGGGGCAAGAAGAACCTGGCGGCGATCGAGGTCACGGCCGGCTGAGCCGTAGCGACAGGGGGGAGGGGGGGGGGCCCGGGGGGGGGCCCCCCCCCGCCGCGGGGGGGGGGGGGGCCCGCGCGGGGGGGCGGGGGGGGGGGGGCGCGCGGGCCGGGCGGGGGGGGCGGGTGGGGGGTG